>NZ_JBXAFA010000022.1:0-77254 GCF_058792515.1 Pseudomonas sp. MT92 | reverse complement strand
CGATGGGGTGTCAGCCAAAGAGATGTCGACTGACACATCATCGCGAGCAGGCTCGCTCCTACAGGGATTTGGTTGAGAGGAACAATTGTGAACGGACCGTTTAAGCGCTGGCCCCCCCGGGCCGCATCCTTGCTGCTCTGCCTGCTGTTCTGGCAACTCGCCGCCAGCCATCACTGGAACCTCGGCCTGGTGACATTCGCCAATGTGCCAACACCGCTGGCCGTGATCCAGGCCGCCTTCGGTCTCGGTGACTCTGGCAAATTGGCCCGGCATTTGAGCAGCAGCCTCGGCCGGGTGTTCGCCGGTTACCTCGCGGCATTGATCATCGGGGTCGCCCTGGGACTGGCCATCGGCCGTTCGAAATGGGCCGAAGACCTGTTGCTGCCGCCGCTGGAAGTACTGAGGCCGATACCGGCCGTGGCCTGGATTCCCCTGGCGATCCTGATGTTCCCCTCGTCAGAGCTGTCGATGGTCTTCATCACCTTCACCGGCGCATTGTTTCCGATCCTGCTCAACACCGTGCACGGCGTCGAAGGTGTCGATCCACGGCTGATTGCCTCGGCGAAAAGTCTCGGGGCAGGGCGGCGGGCGATTCTGCTGGAAGTGATTCTGCCGGGAGCTGCGCCAAGCATCATCACCGGCCTGGCCATCGGCATGGGCACCTCGTGGTTTTGCCTGGTGACCGCCGAGATGATCTCCGGCCAATACGGCATCGGCTATTACACCTGGGAGTCCTACACCATCCAGAACTACGCCGACATCGTGGTCGGCACGTTGCTGATCGGGGTACTCGGGATGGGCAGCAGCCTGTTGATCAAGCGCCTCGGTGGACTGTTCACGCCTTGGCATCGACCACGAGGAAAAGCCTGATGAGCGTCTTTCAACACCCGCAAGGGCGCATCGATATTCGCGCCCTGTCGATCAGCCTGGGTGAGGGCAGCACTGCTTTTGAAGCGGTACAGGGGCTCGATTGCCAGATTGAACCGGGGCAGTTCGTGTGCATTCTCGGGCCGTCCGGCTGCGGAAAGTCCACCTTGCTCGGTGCGCTGGCCGGTCACTTGCAGCCGCGCACCGGCGTCCTCAATGTCGACGGTGCGCCGGTGTCTGGCCCGTCGCCGCAGCGCGGCATGGTGTTCCAGCAGCACACGCTGTTTCCTTGGCGCACAGTGCGCGACAACGTCGCCTTCGGCCTGAAAATGCGCGGCATCGGCAAAGCCGAACGGCACCGGGCCGCCGATGAAATCCTCGCCCTGGTGGGCCTTGAAGGCTTTGCCGAGCGCTGGCCGGATCAACTGTCCGGCGGCATGCAGCAACGGATGGAAATCGCCCGGGTGCTGGTCAATCGTCCGCGGTTGTTGCTGATGGACGAACCCTTCGGTGCCCTCGACGCCCTGACCCGCTTGAACATGCAGGAATTGCTGCTGGACATCTGGACACGGATTCGCACCACCGTGGTGTTCGTGACCCACGACATCGACGAAGCGCTGTTCCTCGCTGATCGCTTGCTGGTGATGAGTTCGCGCCCCGGCCGGATCATCGAAGACCTGCACCTGGACTTCCCGCGACCACGCACCACCGAGCTGGTGACGAGCCATGAATTTTCGCGCTTGAAGCGTCACTGCCTCGAGCTTCTGCGTCACGAAGACGGTCGGCAGCTACCGCGCCTGAACCCTCTCGGACTTCCTCCTGAAAACAAACTGCCGCGATTTGCCCTATGACCTCACTCTTTGATGTAACCGATAACGACGACATTCTCGCCCTGCAACCACGCCTGACCGATGAGGACGCCGGCGTGCGCCGCATCGCCCTGATCGACCTGGCTGACCTGGAAGAGCCCGATGGCCTGCTGTGGCTGGTCGATCGCCTGGCGCACGACTCGGCCGAGGAGGTTCGCGCTGAAGCCGCGCGCTTGCTCGAAGCCTGGGAGGACGAGCCTGTGGTCGAGGCGCTGTGCCAGGCCCTGACCGATCACTCGCCAGCGGTACAGGCCGCCGCCGCGCAAAGCCTCAGCCTGCTCAAGAGTGAAGCGGCAGGCAGGGTGATTCTGCCGTGGACCGGGCATGCCGACATCGGTGTGCGCATCGCCGCATTCAGGGCCTTGCGCGAGTTGCGCTTTCCCCAGGCCGCCCCGGCGGCCTTGCTGGCGCTGGACGATCACGACGCCAACGTCCGCCGCGAAGCGGTCGGCGTGCTGGGCTGGCTCAAGCAGCTCGATGCCTTGCCGGCCCTGGCACGGCTGGCCAGTGATGACCCGGACACCGACGTCCGTCGCGCAGCCACCGGGGCGTTGGGGCTGGCGTCTGACGCACAGGTGCTGCCGGCCCTGCGACAGGCGCTGCAAGACCAGGCCTGGCAAGTGCGCGAAGAGGCCGCCACCACGCTGGGCAAGGTCGGGCACGCCGACGCCGGTGCCGCGCTGGTCGAAGCCTTGGGCGACGATTACTGGCAAGTCCGCCTGCGCGCCACCCGCAGTCTCGGGCGTTTACGGTATGCCCCGGCCCTCGATGCGCTGATCGAAACCCTCGGCCACCGCATCAGCAATCTTCGCAAGGAAGCCGCACTGGCCCTGGGCGAGTTGAACGAGCGGGGTGCCATCGCGCCGCTGTTGGCCGCCCAGGACGACGGCGACCCGGAAGTGCGCAAGGCGGTGCGCATTGCCTTGAGTCAACTGCAATGAACCCGCTGGCCATCGGCAATTCCCGAAGCAAACAACAATTGCGCCTGAACTGGCCGGACGGTCGCGAACAGCGGCTGGACCACGTCGAGTTGCGTCGCCAATGCCCGTGTTCTCAATGCCGGGCGTTTCGAATGCGGGGAATGGCGCCGCTGGTTGATGCTCGCATTCAGGTGGTCGAAGTGAATTCGCAGGGGTATGGATTGCAGTTGGTGTTCAGTGATGGGCATGAGCGGGGGATTTATCCGTGGGCGTTTCTGGCCGGGCTTAGGGACTGAATATTCAGTCTGGAGCTTTTCCCCCTATGTGCGGTTCCAGTTGTTTATGTCGCGAATGCAGGTTCAGTAACGGCCCGGATAAATGCATCGTCCACAGTCTTTGCTCCATACTTGTGCATGAACTCACTACCGTTGGCAAAGCGATTGAAGCGTTGCTGACTAATCATGTAAAAATAATCACAATGGTTAATGACTTCATCAACATTGTGCGAGGAGACAAGAATGGCGGAGCCCTCTCTGGCAGCGCCGTGAAGGCATTGCCAAATATAGTGACGAAACTCGGGATCTACACCAGCAGTAGGTTCGTCGAGAATTACGAAGTCTGCAGCAATTGAAAGAAGAGAAAGGGTAAAGAACCAGCGTGTTTCTCCGTAGCTGCATAGCGATGATTTTTTGTTCCAGATATCTTGGTAGCGGTCAACTATCGCAGGGCTCCACGCACTTAATTTTATTAGGGTTTTATCTTGTGTCATTGGCTCGCTTGATGACAGCGCAGTCACCATTTTAAAAATGTCACGCATGCGCAACGGGGGAGAAGTGGTAATGATCTGAGAAAGGTATAAGAAATGACTAAAGTCGTTTTTTATGAAGCCGCACTTTGCTTTTTTAAGATCACAGATGATGTCGAAAAAAGTTGTTTTTCCAGAGCCGTTGGGCCCGAGAATTCCGACAATATCGCCTTGAGCAACCTCAAGGGAAGCCTGGGTTAAGAGGGGGGTGGTTGAATAGGAGAAATCAATGTTTTGCGCCCTGAACTTTTTCATCAGTATCGGCTCCATACAGGATTTATTCTAAGGTATTTGAATGTCTTAAATAGTGTAAAAGTGAATAAAAGAACTATTGCGATTGTGGTGGGCTTGTTGGAATGAAGGCCTTGTTCCATTATTTTGCTTGCAAGAGTTAGTGGGTTTGCAAGATTCAAAGTATCAGTGATGTTGTTTGCCCTGCTGGCACTCATTATTCCGAGAATTAGCATGCAAAACGAAAAAATGGAAAGCAAAGTGTTCGAATTCTGAAAGTTGATCGGTAGCCATGAAAATACAGCACCGAGAGTGCAAAACATGATGAAACAGACATAGAAGCGTAGTGTGATACTTAGTAATTCATTGAGGTTGTAGTTTCCAAATGGAAATTTCGTCATTAGGTAAAAGGTCGCACAATAGAATGTCGATATTAGTGAGTAGGTAATGAAGTGTGATGAAAGGAAAATTAATTTTGAGTCCTTGGAGTAAATAAATGATCGGGTGAATCCGCTTTCCCTTCTTCCGATAATGTAAAAGGCGAATCCGAATAATGCGACGCTCGAGGAAATATAGGCATAAAACCATGCTGAAACTGTAATGTAGTTGCTGGAAAAATAGTTGGCGTCTTGCCTGGTTGCTGCGAAAAAATAGAACATCGCGCAAGGTGATATCATGATCCAAAATAATGAGATGGGTTCTTTTAATTGTTCTTTAATGAATATGGAGGTCAGGGAAAAAATTCTGGGCCAGATATTTTTAGTCATGATTGAATTCTCTATGGGAATGGAACCATTGTTTCTTTTCTTTCGTTGTGTATTGCGAGGTGAAGGGAGTTTGTCACTTGAAATTAAATGGTGTCGCTAGAGTTAGTTGATTTTTCTGTTGGTTGCAAGTGGGTTTTTTTTGTCTTGTGGGGGTATTCCTACTTACTTTTAAGAAGTGTCCTGCATGCGATTCGGAGCCTTGGTGGTTTGGTTTGGTTTGGTTTGGTTTGGTTTGGTTTGGTTTGGTTTGGTTTGGTTTTAGTGTGGATAGTGTCTGGCGTGGAGTTGTAAAATTTCTTTTTCATACCGTATTTTAGTTTTCGATAAGTAGGAATGATCTTGCTATGACGAGTAGGGTATTTCTGTAGGATTAAATGTGCGTCTTGTGCTTTTTTTATGATTTTTATTTTTTCTAAGTGCTGATTTTTTAAAAAAATACGACGAACGGTAGGCCCTATTTTTTGATTGTCCGCTTCGTTAGAGTCAGGAGTGCAGAGCATTGCGTTTGCGGGTTGTCGAACAGCTAACTTAGGGGTATGAACTGCAACAGGTATTAACCGATGGGCATGAACGGGATTTATCCGTGGGCATGGGCGTACTTGGCACAACTCGTCCCCGAATCCACCCTAATCTGATGCATGCACGCCCCGCTCGCGAAAGCGCTGGGTCAGCCAATGAAGTATCGACTGACATACCGCTTCCGTGGACAGCGGCTCAAGGTCTCGATTCTCGGTCGAGGAGAACTTGAAGTCCGGAGAGGGGGGAAGCTCGCTACGCACTTAAACCAGGACGCAAGCAGAGGTCTCAAGGAGGATTGCTTATGATCTCAATTGCCGAACGCTTATCACCTTATACCGAAGCGCTGAGCGTCTCGTCTTTTCGCAAATTGCTGATAGGCCAAAGTCTCTCGATGGCCGGCGACGCTATTTGTCTAGCCGCACTGCCGATAGCGCTTATCCGGACCGGCTACGGAGCAGAAGTATTTGGTTTTGTAATGGCGGCAGTCGGGGTAGGGAGCGTGATCGGGGCCCTGGTCGGAGGCTTGCTGGCGGATCGAAAGTCGCCGAAGCAAGTACTGATTTACACCGACACGGCGAGGGGTTGCGCGCAACTGGCCGCAGTGGCGCTGTTCTTCTCCGGTACACCGTGGTGGTGCTTGGTCTTTGCCTACCTGATATTTGGCATCGGCATTGGGGTTTCCCGTCCGTGCGCCCAAGTACTGCTTGCCAAATTACTGCCCAAGCAAGCACTGGTGGCGGGCAATGGTGCGATGAACTTTGTCGACAATCTGGTCGCTGTGCTGTTTCCCGCGACGCTGGGAGTATTCATCATTTTCTGGGATCCGGTCTGGGGCATATTGATCGATGGTTTGACATTCTTCTGCGCCGCCATTTACACGGCGATGTTGCCCAATTTTGAGCCCTGTGAGTTGGAGGAGGAGTTCTCGATCCGGGAAACGGTCAATGGCATTGCCATCGTTGCCGGCAATTCCAAACTTTTGCTTGGCTTCGCGGCTACCCTCGTGGTGAACGTATTGTGTTTCCCGATTTTCCTGGTCGTCGCTCCCTATGCCATCAGCAATCGATTCAACGAAGAAATGTGGGGTGTGTGTCTGGCCGCCTCGGGATTCGGTGCGTGCATCGGATCAATCGTCACGGTGCTTGTTTCCGGGCATGAACGACTGATCGGACTTGCAGTGACCTGCGGCCTGTTTTTGGCTGGCGCGATGGCACTACTCGGCATGGGAAGCTCGTCCTGGATGGCGATACTGGGGGCGACTCTGGTAGGTGTCGTCGAAGCGTCCTGGTTGACTGGATGGGCTACAGCGATGCAGACACTGGCTCCCGAAAAGGACCTCGGTAAAGTGGTGGCAGTCGATACGCTCTTTACCAGTGGCGTACACCCCTTCATTTTTCTCGGTAGCGGAATCGTCGGCGGGATGGTCGGTTATTCCCAGACCCTTTCCCTCACGGCAATTCTCAGTGCGGTAGGCACACTGTTAATTGGTTTGGCATCCATTACGCTCATACCAAGGAGTGCTCAAGATTTCGCGGGTTGATGCGCTGGTTCGGGTTATCGATTTGCACTCGCAGGGGTATGGATTGCAACTGATCTTCAGCGATGGCCACGATCGCGGCATCTATCCCTGGCCCTATCTGGCACAACTCGCCCCCGAACCCACTGGAATCTAACGGTGGGAGCGAGCTTGCTCGCGATGGCGGCCTGACGGTCGCTATTGATATTGACTGGACGGCGCTTATCGCGAGCAAGCTCCCACACAGGGATCCGTGGTGGTCAGAAAGACCTGCTCACGCTCGCCACTACCGTCGCGCTGCACACGTCATCGAAGCCCCAGTTGCTGGCGCACTGGCTCTTCGACAGGTTGGTGTCGACGTAGCTCAGGCCCAGCGTTACACCGGCCAGTTCGTGGGTCAGCCTGACCTCCCACTCCCGGTACGAATCCTCGGCTTCACCCGAGTTCGAATACAGGGTCGGGTCCTTGAAGTCTATGTTGCCGTAGCGCAGTTTCAGGCCGGTGCCATAGGGCAACTCGGTTTCATAGCCGACGTAGGTGTAGAGCGAGTTCTGCTGGCTGTCGATGCCCGGTGCATCGTCGGAGTAATAGGCGCCGAGCTTCACCCCATAAACGCTGAGAATGCCGTAGACCTCGCTCTGATTGAACTGGCTCTCTTTCGGGTAACTGTATTTGAGATAACCAAGGTCGAGATTGACCGCATCGGTGGCTTGCCACAGCCAACCGGCGTAGTAATCGATCTCCTGTCGGGTCTTCAGGCCGCCGCCAAAGTCGACGTTGGAACTCCATGCGCCCAGGTACAGGCCACTGCTGTGAGTCAGGGTCGCGCCGGCTTGTAGGGCCGGGTCGTTCTGGGTTTGCGAGATGCCACGGCTGCGATAGTCGCTGGCCAGGTTCACGTCCAGCAGCAACGAGAAATCATCATTCAAGGGCACGGCGTGGCTGCTTAAAGGCAGCAGGCTCAAGGAGCCGAGGGCGAACAGGGTGAAAACGTTCATGGGGTACGTCCCGCTATTGTGATTGTTATAGGCAGAAGTCGGACATGGCTGCGCCTGGCCCCGTGTTGAGAAACACGGAGTCGGGCAGCGGAGGGGTTGCTGTTTTTCTTAGAGGGTTGGTGCGTAGACCTGACGACCGGCGAACCAGGTTTGCAGCACTTGGGTGTCATGCAGGGCTTTTTCGTCGACGCTGAACACATCGCGGTCGACCACGATGAAGTCGGCCTGTTTGCCAGCGGTCAAGGAACCGATCTGTTTGTCCAGGCCAATGGTGCGGGCGGCGTTGAGGGTATAGGCGTAGAACATGGTTTCGCGGTCGATGCGTTCATCGGCGTTGAGCACGCCCATTGGGCCGACCCGGGTCATGGCCTGGGCCATGGCGTTCCACGGATTGGGCGACGACACCGGCCAGTCGCTGGCCCCGGCGATGGTTGCGCCTTGCTTGAGCAACGAGTGCGCCGGGTACTGGTAACGGAACGCCAGAGCACTGATGTAAGGCTTGATCATGTCCGTGGTGTAGTCGTCGGCGCTGGCCCACAGCAGTTGCATGGACGCGATGACATCGAGCGGTTTGAAGCGGGCGAACTCTTTCGGATTGACGATCTGCAAGTGCGTGATCGAGTGGGTCACACCGCTCTGGCGGTCCTTGCGCGCCTGGGCGATGCCGTTCAACGATTCGCGTACCGCGCGGTCGCCGATGGCGTGGATGTGCACCAGCCAGCCCCGTTGATCGATGGCGCTGACCAACTCGCCGAAGTGCTTGGGATCGATCAGCAGTTCACCCGGTTTGTGCGAGTTGGTGTAAGGGTCGATCATCGCCGCGCTCTGCGCCGGATACTCGATCACGCCATCGGCGAAGATCTTGATGCCGGGCAGCGTCAAGTTGGGAATGCCCTGGAACTGCTGGCGGACCTTGTCCAGGGTGTCGAGATCGGCCGGAACGCTTTTGCCGTTGGCCACCAGCAGCGCCGCGACGTGGGCGGTCATGCCGCCGCTTTCGGACAGGGCCTTGTACACCGGCAGCACGCCGACGGTTTTCTCCGTGGGCTTGAGGGCGAATATCGGCTCGCCGGGCGCGGCGTTGGCGGCGGGGTCCATCCATGCCGTGATGCCAAGACTGTTGTTGTAACTCACGGCGGTTTGCGCCGCCTTGAGCATGTCGGCGGCACTCGGCGACGGCATCTTCGAGGCCACCCGGTCCCAACCGGCGTCCACCAGAAATCCGTTGGGGCTGCCATCGGCGAGTTTGCCAATGGTGCCTTTCTCGGTGTCCGGCAGGTTTTTCAGCAGCGTCGCATCCACTCCGGCGCGCTTGAGCATCACATTGTTGGCCCAGGCCGTGTGGTGATCGCTGCCGGTAAACACCACCGGTACGTCGGCCCATTCGCCGCTGTTGAATATCTTGCCCAGGGCTTCGGCCTGCGCCCAGTAAGCCGAGCTCATGCCGGCCACGGTCAGGACATCGCCATGCCGGGCCTTGCTGTCGTCACGCCAGCCACGCAGGCGGTTTTCCAGTTCGTCGAGCTCGACCACCTCGTCTTCCATGTTGGCTGCAACCATTTCCAGGCCGCCGAAAATCGCGTGGGAATGGCTGTCGATCAGGCCGGGCATCAGGGTCTTGCCAGCCAGATCGATGACTTGGGTTCCTGAGTCGATCAAGGCCTTGATCTGCGCATCGCTGCCCACTTGCAGCACTTTGCCGTCCTGCACGGCCAGGGCCTGAACCTTGGGCTGGTTACGGTCGGCGGTGAAAATCTTGCCGTTGAACAGCACCAGATCAGTCGCCGCCATGGCTTCCAACGAGGCAAAACTCATGGCCGCCATCAGTAGATTCGGGATGAATCTTTTCATTGAATGTTTCCTTGTTATTGCGTCTGATGGCCAGATTAGTGGCTTGCCGGCGTCGGCAGAACGCCTCACTCACGAAAAACGTTTTTGCCTGAATGGAAAAAGAATGGACAAGTTGGGTGCACTGAAAATGTTCGTGGTCACCGCGCAACTGGGCAGTTTCAGTCGCGCCGCCGAGCAGTTGGGCAAGACCCCTTCGGCCCTGACCAAAGCGGTCAATCACCTGGAGGCGGAGCTGGGGGCGCGTTTGTTCGAGCGCAGTACCCGGCGGATTTCGCTCACGGAATCCGGACGGCTTTACCTGGAAACCGCGCGTCAGGTCTTGCAGCGGCTGGACGAGGCGGGGGAGGAGATCGAGCAGTTGCAGCATGGCTTGCGCGGCAGTCTGAAAATCACCGCGCCGCTGGCCTATGGTCGGGCTTTTCTCGACCAGGTGGTGGGCGGTTTTCTTGAGCAATACCCGCAGATCGACCTGCAAGTGGACCTGTGCGACGCGTTCGTCAATTTGCTCGAAAGCGGCTACGACCTGGCGTTGCGCGAAGGGCATGACGACTTGCCGGGGTTGATCGCCCGGGTGGTCGGCAGCAATCGCCTGGCGCTGTGTGGCAGCCCGGAATACCTGGCGCGCAAGGGGCTGCCGGTCACCCCGCAAACCCTTGATCAGCACGAATGGTTGTTGTATTGCCACCCATTGCTCAGCCGTGAATTCTGGTGGGTCGAGCGCGACGGCCAGCGCGTGAGCCTGCCGCAGCCCCGGACACCGCGATTGCGCAGCGACAATTACGACCTGCTGCTGGCCAATGCCCTGGCCGGACGCGGTCTGCTGCACACCCCGCTGTGGAGTGCCGCGCCGTACCTGGCCGACGGACGACTGGTGCAGGTGATGGCCGATTACGACATCGACCCGGACAGCTTCGGCCCGCACATTCTGGCGGTGTACCCCAGCCATCGGCGGGCCACGGCCAAAGTGCAGGCGTTTATCGATTACATCACCGCGTATCTGGCTTCACGTGGTCTGTAGGAGCAGCCGGTCGAGACTCCTACAGAAGTCCTTGTAAGAAAAAACCGAAAAGAGTACAAATGTACTCCATGACGACTTTAACTCCCCGCCGTACCGCCATCCTGACCTTCATCCGCGAACGCATCGCCGAACACGGTCAGTCCCCGAGCCTCGCCGAGATCAGCGAGGCGTTCGGTTTCGCCTCCCGCAGCGTGGCGCGCAAGCATGTGCTGGCGCTCACCGACGCCGGGTTTATCGAGGTCAACCCGCATCAGGCCCGGGGCATTCGCCTGCTCGGGCAGCCGCCGCGCCCCGAACTGCTGGATGTCCCGGTACTCGGCCGGGTGGCGGCCGGTGCGCCGATCGGGGCCGATGCCGAAATCCATAGCCGCTTGCTGCTCGATCCATCGATCTTCTCCCGGGTGCCGGACTACATGCTGCGGGTCCAGGGTGACTCGATGATCGAGGACGGCATTCTCGACGGCGATCTGGTGGGCGTGCACCGCAACCCCGAGGCGCTCAACGGCCAGATCGTCGTGGCGCGCCTGGACGGCGAAGTCACCATCAAACGTTTCGAACGGGTCGGCGACCGGGTTCGCCTGTTGCCGCGCAACCCGGCCTACCAGCCGATCATCGTCGAAGCCGGCCGGGACCTGGCCATCGAAGGGGTGTTCTGCGGTCTGGTGAGGCAAGGCTGATGGGTGCCGTCGTTGCGCTGGATACGCTGTTCAATGGCGGCCAGGTCTGGAAGGGCCGGCCTGCGCCGCCTGCGGTCAGCCCGCAACCCACCGGGCATGCCGCGCTGGATGCAGCGTTGCCCACGGGCGGCTGGCCGGAAGCGGCACTGACCGAAATTCTCCTGGCCGGGCAGGGCATCGGCGAATTGCAACTGGTATGGCCGGCACTGGCGCGGCTGTCGGCGGCGGGCGAGCGCATTGTGCTGGTGGCGCCGCCCCATGTGCCGTATCCCCAGGCCTGGCAGAGCGCCGGGGTCGATCTGCGCCAGTTGTCGATCATCCAGGCCAGCGAACGCGATGCGCTGTGGGCGGCGGAACAATGCCTGCGTTCGGGCAGTTGCGGTGCGGTGCTGTGCTGGCCGCACAAGGCCGATGACCGCGCCCTGCGTCGCTTGCAGGTGGCGGCGGAAACCGGCTCGACCCTGGCGTTCGCCTATCGCTCGATCAGTGAAGCGATCAACCCGTCGCCAGCGGCCCTGCGCATCGCCATCGATGCCCCCATCAATGCCACGCCTGCGCAATTGCGGGTGCTCAAGTGCCGGGGCGGCCTGGCCCGTTCGGCGCCGATTGCCTTTGCCGTGGGGCATTGAGGTTGCCATGCGCTGGGTCTGCATTCTCTTCCCGCAATTGGCGCTGGACGCGGTACTGCGTCAGCGCGCCGATCCCGAAGCGCCGCTGGCGTTGCTGACCGGCCCGGCCCAGCGCCGGGTGTTGCAGACGGTCAACGGCGCGGCGCGGGCGCTGGGCTTGCGTCCCGGCCAGTCCATGAGTGCCGCCCAGGCCTTGAGCAAGGGCTTTGCCACGGCCGAGTACGACACGGCTGAAATCGAACACTGGCAGCAGTTCCTGGCCGCCTGGGCCTATCGCTTCAGTTCCCAGGTCAGCGTGCATTACCCGCGCGCGCTGGTGTTTGAAATCGAGTCCAGCCTGGGGCTGTTCGGTGGCTGGTCGCCCTTCGAGGCGCGTTTGCGCAGCGAGCTCGGCGAGTTGGGTTTCCGTCACCGCATCGTCGCCGCGCCCAACCCGGTAGCGGCGCGCATGCTGGCCAACGCCCATGACGGCCTGGTGGTGCCCGACGATCAAGCCTTGCGGCATCACCTCGGGCAATTGCCCGTCGACCGCATCGGGCTGGAGGCCAACGTCGCCACCGCATTGTCGCGCATGGGCCTGCGCACCTTGAGTCAGGTGCAGGCGTTGCCTCGACACAGCCTGGCGCGGCGCTTCGAGGCCCCGGTGCTCAAGCACCTGGACACCTTGCTCGGTTTGCGGTGCTTGCCGCTGGCGTTCTATCTGCCGCCGGACCGCTTCGATGTGCGTATCGAGCTCAACTTCGATGTGCAATCCCATCAGGCCTTGCTGTTTCCGCTGCGCCGGTTGACCGGCGACCTGTCGGCGTTTCTCTGCGGGCGCGACAGCGGCGTGCAACGCTTCGACCTGCATCTGGAACACGCCGGCTTGCCGGACACGCTGATCAAGGTGGGGCTGCTCAGCGCCGAACGCGACCCGGCGATGCTCTTCGAACTGGCGCGAGGTCGGCTTGAGCAAGTGCAGGTCGAGGCGCCGGTGCGTGGTTTTCGCCTGCGCGCCGAAGACTTGCCGAGCTTCGTTCCGCAGTTTCAGGAGCTGTTCGACGATCGCCCACAGCAAACCTTACCCTGGGAACAACTGCGCGAACGCCTGCGCGCTCGGTTGGGGGACGACGCGGTGCACGGCTTGCGCTTTCAGGCCGATCATCGACCCGAGTGCGCGTGGCAGGCCAGTGCCGACCACCAGCCCTGCGCCGGATTCCCCAGCGTGCAACGGCCAGGCTGGCTGCTGACAGAACCCCAGGCGGTACACGAAGGCTCGACGCGCATTCTCATGGGGCCGGAACGCATCGAGTCCGGCTGGTGGGACGGCGACGACGTACGCCGCGACTATTACCTGATCGAAACCCGTAGCGGCCAGCAGGGCTGGGCCTATCGTGCGGTCGGCGAGGATGGCCCGTTGTGGCTGCAGGGCTGGTTTGCATGAGCGCCGGGTATGCGGAACTGCACTGCCTGTCGAACTTCAGTTTCCAGCGCGGTGCCTCCAGTGCCCTTGAGTTGTTTCAGCGGGCGAAAAAGCAGGGCTATCAGGCCCTGGCGATCACCGATGAATGCACCCTGGCCGGCATCGTCCGCGCCTGGCAAGCGGCGAAGTCCGTGGAGCTGCCCCTGATCATCGGCAGCGAAGTGCGCATCGAGAACGGCCCGAAACTGGTGCTGCTGGTGGAAAATCTTGAGGGTTACCAGGCGTTATGCCGACTGATTACCCGAGCCCGCCGGCGTACGCAAAAAGGCCAGTATCAAGTCTTGCGCGAGGACTTCAGCGAACCGTTGCCGGGGTTGCTGGCGCTGTGGGTGCCGGATGCGGTCGATGACTTCGCACAGGGGCACTGGCTGAAACAGGTGTTCGCTGAACGCTTGTGGCTGGCGGTGCAGTTACACCGGGGGCAGGACGATGCCCGGCGCCTCAATGATCTGCTGGCATTGGCCAGGGAGCTGCGGATGCCTGCGGTGGCCAGCGGCGATGTACACATGCACGCTCGCGGGCGGCGCGCCTTGCAGGACACCATGACCGCGATCCGCTATCACCTGCCGGTGGCCGATGCCGGATTGCGCCTGCACCCCAACGGTGAGCGGCACCTGCGCAGCCTTGACGTCTTGCGCGATCTCTATCCAGCGGCCTTGCTCGACGAAACCCTGAACATCGCCCGGCGCTGCACGTTCGACCTCGGCCAGCTGCGTTATCAATATCCACGGGAGCTGGTGCCAGAGGGACACAGCGCAGCGTCCTGGCTGCGGGAGTTGACCGAGCGCGGCATGCGCGAGCGCTGGCCCGGCGGGGCGAGCGAGAAGGTGCGCGGGCTGATCGACAAGGAACTGGGGCTGATCGCCGAGCTGGGCTATGAGAGTTATTTCCTGACCGTGCAGGACATCGTCGCCTTCGCCCGGCGCGAGAAGATTCTGTGCCAGGGCCGGGGCTCGGCGGCCAACTCGGCGGTGTGTTTCGCCTTGGGCATCACCGAGATCGACCCTGATCGCATGAACATGCTGTTCGAGCGCTTTCTCTCCAAGGAGCGCAACGAACCGCCGGACATCGATGTCGATTTCGAGCACGAGCGCCGAGAAGAAGTCTTGCAGTATGTGTTCCAGCGTTATGGCCGGGGGCGTGCCGCGCTGACCGCCGTGGTCAGCAGTTATCACGGCGCCGGTGCGGTGCGCGACGTGGCCAAGGCGCTCGGGTTGCCGCCGGATCAGGTCAACGCCCTGGCCGACTGCTGTGGCCACTGGAGCGATCAGGCTCCGCCCGTGGAGCGCCTGCGTGAAGGTGGGTTCGACCCTGACAGCCCGGTGTTGCGCAGGGTCCTCAGCCTGACCCAACAGTTGATCGGATTCCCCCGACATCTGTCCCAGCATCCCGGTGGTTTCGTGATTTCCGAGCAGCCGCTGGACCATCTGGTGCCGGTGGAAAACGCCGCGATGGCCGAGCGCACCATCATTCAGTGGGACAAGGACGATCTCGACGCGGTCGGGTTGCTCAAGGTGGATATCCTGGCCTTGGGCATGCTCAGCGCGATTCGTCGTTGTTTCGATTTGCTGCGCCGTCATCGCAACCTGGACCTGAGCCTGGCGTCGATCCCCTCCGAAGACGCGCCAACCTACGACATGATCGGTCGCGCCGACACCATCGGCGTGTTCCAGATCGAGTCCCGGGCACAGATGTCGATGTTGCCCAGGCTCAAGCCGCGCAAGTTCTATGACCTGGTGATCGAGGTGGCCATCGTTCGTCCCGGACCGATCCAGGGCGGCATGGTGCATCCGTATCTGCGTCGGCGAAACAAGGAGGAACTCGAAAGCTATCCCTCGGAAGAGTTACGGGAGGTGTTGAAGCGCACCCTGGGGGTTCCACTGTTTCAGGAACAAGTGATGCAAATCGCCATTGTCGCCGCCGACTACAGCCCCGGCGAGGCCGACCAGTTGCGCCGCTCGATGGCGGCCTGGAAACGTCATGGCGGGCTGGAACCGCACAAGGACCGGCTGGCCGCCGGCATGAAGAAAAAAGGCTACACGGCTGAATTCGCCGCGCAGATTTTCGAGCAGATCAAGGGGTTTGGCAGTTACGGTTTTCCCGAATCCCACGCCGCCAGTTTCGCCTTGCTCACCTACGCCAGTTGCTGGTTGAAATGCCACGAACCGGCCGCCTTCGCCTGTGCGCTGATCAACAGTTGGCCCATGGGTTTCTACAGCCCGGACCAGATTCTGCAGGACGCGCGTCGCCACCATCTGCAGATTCGCCCGGTGGACGTGCGGGCCAGCGACTGGGATTGCAGCCTGGAACCGCTCACCGGCGCGCAACCGGCGATTCGCCTGGGTTTGCGCATGATCAAGGGCTTTCGCGAGGACGATGCCCGGCGTATCGAGGCGGCGCGTTCGAACGGCGCGTTTGCCGACGTCGCCGACCTTGGCGAACGGGCCCGACTCGATGCCCGCGCCCAGGAGCTACTGGCCGATGCCGGTGCGCTGCGGGGGCTGGCGGGCGATCGGCATCGGGCGCGCTGGGAGGTGGCGGGGGTGCAAAAGCAGCTTGGCCTGTTTGCCGGCCTGCCCAGTCAGGAGGAGGGCGCGGTGGCGCTACCCAAACCCACCGTGGGCGAGGACCTGCTGGCCGATTACAACAGTCTGGGCACTACCCTGGGGCCGCATCCGCTGGCGTTGTTGCGCGGTGAGTTGAAGGCACGACGCTGTCGCAGTTCGAAGGAATTGCTGGCAGTCGAGCACGGGCGGCCGGTCAGCGTCGCTGGGCTGGTGACCGGACGGCAGCGACCAGGCACAGCCAGCGGCGTGACCTTCGTCACCCTGGAAGACGAGTTCGGCAACGTCAACGTGGTGGTCTGGCGTGACCTGGCCGAGCGGCAACGCCAGGTGCTGGTCGGTTCACAGTTGCTCAAGGTCGATGGACGTTGGGAGAAGGAGGGCGAAGTGCGCCACCTGATCGCCGGGCGCTTGAGTGACCTGAGCCCGCTATTGGATGGCATCAGCGTGCGCAGCCGGGATTTTCGCTGACGATGCATCCCCTGTAGGAGCGAGCTTGCTCGCGATGGGCGTAAGAACTCCGCAGTCCGTCAGGCAGCCCTCATTTTCGTTGACGTTTTTCGCGAGCACGCTCGCGCCTACAGGGGATATGCGCTACGTACTACTTGGCCACCGGCCAGAACCGCTCCCCACCCCCCGGCGCTTCTGTCCAGGCCTGCAAGGAGCGTGTCGGCAGGTCGAAGTAATCCCGCGTTCGCGCATAGCCATGCCCGCCCATCCGTCCGATCGCATCGAGCCCGAGTTGATCGATGTACAGGGTTTTCGGGTCGATCAGTTCATCGCGTACATGGGCCATCAGCACTTCGCCGAAGATGATTTCCCGCGACTGGCCGATGGACAGCGCCATCATCCGGCGGCATTCCAGCGCCACCGGGGCTTCGCCGATCCGTGGGCATTTGACCGTGGTGCCAGGAATGGCGGTGAGGCCGGCGGCGGTGAGCTCGTCGAAGCCGGGGGCGAAGGGCACGGCGCAGACGTTCATCGCTTCCACCAACGCATCGCTGACGATGTTGACGGTGAATTCCTGGTTGAGCTGAATGTTGCGCGTGGTGTCTTTGGGGCTCTGGTCGCCGTAGTTTTCAACGCCCAGGGCGAGGATCGGCGGATCGGCCGAGAGTGCATTGAAAAAGCTGAACGGGGCGGCGTTGATCCGGCCTTCACCGTCGACCGTGGTGACCAAGGCAATCGGCCGTGGCACCACGCTGCCGATCAGAATCTTGTATTTGTCTCGCGCACTCAGTGTGCTGAAGTCGAAGCTTTGCATGGGCAGGATTCTCTAAAGAAGTGGATCGATGGCGCTCAGTGGCGCCTGTGCGCTGTAGTTGTCGGCGAACGGGATGGCCGGTTGGAACAAGGTCTTCCAGTCCGGTTGGCCAAAGGCCCGCTCGCTGTGGCTGCGCATCAGTTTTTCGAATTGCTGTTGGGCCTGGCGTTGCAGGGTGGGGTAGTCGACACCGTGAACCTGGCCGTCCTGCATCACGCAACGGCCATCGATGTAACTGGCGATGCAGTCGTCGCCGCGCCCGGCCAGAACCAGGTTTTTCAACGGGTCGAACAGCGGCCCCAGGTGCAGGCCGCGCAGGCTGAACACGGTGATGTCGGCCTTCGCCCCCGGCGCCAGGCGACCGATATCGTCACGGCCCAGCGCCTTGGCGCCACCGAGGGTGGCGGCGTTGTACAGGTCCAGTGTGCTGGTCTGCGAGTTGCCGCCCTCCATCAGGCGCGCGATGTTCAGGCCCTGGCGCATGTTGTCGAGCAAGTCCGCTGGCCAGGTGTCGGTGCCCAGGGCGAAGTTGATGCCCTTGGCGCGATAGCGGCCGAAGGAGTTGAGCGCCTCGCCATCCCGGGCGAAAACCACCGGGCAGTGCACCAGGCTCGCGCCGCCATCCACCAGCCGCTGCAGGTCGTCATCGCCCTGGGTGTAGATGCCATGGGGCAGCAGGCTGCGCGGATTCAAAAGCCCAAGCTGCTGCAACCAGCCCAGCGGTGACGCGCCGCGCAGTTGTTCGACCATCGCTACCTCGCCGGGCCCCTGGCAGCAATGCAAACGCATCGGGGCGTGCAGCTCGCGGCTCAGTGCAGCGGTGCGTTGCAGCAGCGCCGGCGTGCAGGTCTGGATGCGGTCCGGCAGCAGTGCACCCCTAATCAGGCCGCCGTTCGCGCCGTCGAAATCACGGTAAAACCGCTCCGCCGCATCGAGTCCGGCCAGGCCCCGGGCTTCATCCCAGTGATGCGCCAACGTACCGTCGGCCTGCCAGTAACTCATGCCGCTCATGTAACAAGGGCCGAGGTAAGTGCGCAGTCCCAATTCGCTTGCCACACCGGCCACCGCCGCAAACTCGTCGTAGGTTTCCGCCCATTGGCGGTAGTACATCGAGGTGATCGGCATGGCGGTGGTAATGCCGTTGCGGATCAGTTGGGTGAAGGCGTAGCGATACTTGAAGACTTCCTCTTGCAGGCTGTAACTCTCCCGTGATCCGCGCGCCAGATAGTCCGCCGACCACATCCGGCCCATGTCGCGCTCGTCGCCGTTGTCCAGGGTCAGGACCGTAGAGTCAAGATCGCCCAGGGCATCCAGATCGATGAAGCCGGGGCCGATCAGCGCATTGCCGTAGTCGATCCATTGCTCCACTGGCCCTGGATAACCGCGCCCGACAAACACAATGCGCGAGCCTTCGAACACCACTTCGCCATCGCGCCACAGCACGTGTTGCGTGCCGTCGAAGCCGACCACGCAACTGGCTCGAAGTCCGATGCGATTCACAAACGACTGTCCAGCAAGCGACCGCCCGCAGCGATCAGCCGCCCACCGCGATAAACCTGGCGAACCGGCCGCGAAACCACGGCTTCCCCCAGTGTCTGCACCGGCATCAACAGAAAGTTCGCCGGCCCGCCCAGCGCCAGCCCATAGTCCGTAGTGCCCAGTGCCCGAGCGCCATTTACCGTCGCCGCTTCGAACGCTGCCGCCAGTTCATCGTCCTTGTTCAAGTCGAAACGAAACGCCAGCAACATCGCCCGCTCCAGCATGTCGCCGTTGCCCATGGGCGACCAGGCATCGCGGATGCCGTCGGAACCCAGGCAGACATTCACCCCGGTTTCGCGCAGGGCCAGGAATGGCGGCACCGCGCAATCGGCCGGTGCCGAGCTCATCAACGAAATACCCAGCGCCGCCAGGCGTTCGGCCACGGGTTTGACCTGGCTCCACGGCAGCATGCCGAGGCAGTAGGCATGACTGATCATCACCCGGCCCTGACGCCCGAAGTGTTCGGTGTAATCAGCGATCAGCGCGATTTGCCACAGACCCAGTTCACCTTTGTCGTGCAGGTGAATGTCCACCCCACGGTCGAACTCGCTGGCCAGTTTGAACACGAAATCGAGTTGGGCGATGGGGTCGTTGTCGATGCCGCAGGGGTCGAGGCCACCGACGTTCTCCACGCCCAGGGCCATGGCTTCGCGCATCAGTTCGGCGGTGCCGGGACGGCTGATCAGGCCGGTTTGCGGGAACACCACCAGTTGCAGGTCGATCAGGTCGCGGTACTTGTCCTGCAGTTGTTGCATGGCTTCGACGTGGCGCAGGCCGAATTCCGGGTCGATGTCGACGTGGCAGCGCATGGTCAGGGAGCCACGGGCGATGCAGTTTTCCAGCAGGGCACCGGCTCGCTGCGCGATGGGGGTTTCGACTTCACGCAGGATCCGCCGTTCGTTGGCGATGTAATCCTTGAGGGTCGGGCCAGCGCTGTTGGGGCGCCACGGCTGGCCCCAGAGGGTTTTGTCCAGGTGCACATGGCTTTCCACCAGGGCCGGGGTCAGCAGTTGGTTTTGGCCATCGATGTCGGTGGCGAGCAATTCAGTGGTCGAGGCCGGGCGACGTTGGGTGAACCGACCGTTTTCGATCAGCAGGTCTTCGGCGGGGGAGCCGTAGGGGCGCACATAGCGCAGCCAGCGGGGTTGAGTCATTTAAACCTCGAATTCTGTGGTGTTTGGGAGGGCCTCATCGCTGGCAAGCCAGCTCCCACAGGGTTTGGGGGGTTCACAAATGTTGTGATCAACACAAATTACTGTGGGAGCTGGCTTGCCAGCGATGGCCGCGTCAGGGTTTCAAGTCAGCCCTTGAGCTTCGCCCAGATGCGGTCCTGCAGTTCCCGCGCCTTGTTGCTGCACTCTTTTTCAGGGCGCAGTCGCGAGGCGAATTCGTCGGGCATGTTGATGGCGTCCATCACCCGCCATTTGGCGTCGATCAACGTGTCGCTCTGGATGCCGTTGGCGTAGGCGATGGCGTTGGACACGGCGGCGGCGTTTTCCGGTTTCATCATCCAGTCGATGAAGATTTTCGCGTTGCCAGGGTGCGGGGCGCTTTTGGGCACGGCGAAGTTGTCCTGGAACATCGCCAGGCCTTCGCGCGGGTAGACGTACTTGATGGTGCTCTTCTGCAGCGTGGCTCGCGCGGTGGAACCGTTCCAGTTCTGCATCATGATCACTTCACCGGAGGCCATGCGGTCGACGGTGTTGTCGGAGCTGTACATCTTCAGGAACGGTTTCTGTTTTTGCAGCAGCTCGAGGATGCGCTTGGCGTCCTGCGGGTTTTCGCTGCATTCGTCGACGTTCAGGTAATGGCTGGCGGCATTGATCACGCTGCTGGAGGTGTCGAGCGCGGCGAGTTGGCCTTGCAGTTCCTTGCGCGGTTCGAAGAACTCTTTCCACGAATCGTCGAGTTTGCCGCCCGGCACCCGCGCACTGTCATAGGAAAACCCGGTGCTGCCCCACAGGTACGGTGCCGAGAATTTGCGGCCGGGGTCGAAACCCGGGTCGCGGAATGCCGGTTTCACGTATTGGAAATTGGGCAGGGTCGAGGCATCGATTTCCAGCAGCAGGTTCTGGTTGATCAGGGTGCGCATGATCGACTGCGACGGCACGATCACGTCATACGCCGCGCCCCCGGCCTGCAATTTGGCCAGCAGGGTTTCGTTGCTGTCGTAGCCGTCCATGGTGACCTTGATTCCGGTCTCTTTTTCGAACTTGGCCAGCAGGTCGACCGGGTAGTAGTCAGTCCAGTTATAGAAGAACAGCTCCTTGGGTTCGGCGGCGTGCGCGCCGAACGCGGTGAAGCAACTCAAGGCCAGACTGGCAACGGCGAAACGCATGCTTTTCACTTTCTTGTTCATAAACACAGGCTCCAGGCTCATTGTTGTTTACCGCGCTGTCCCAGCCAGAAGGCCAGCACGACCAGCACGATGGAAATCACCAGCATCAGGGTCGAAATCGCGTTGATCTCCGGCGTCACGCCGGCCTTGATCGCCGAGAAGATGTACACCGGCAAGGTGGTCGAACCCGGCCCGGCGACGAAGAAGGTCATGATGAAATCGTCGAGGCTGACCACGAACGCCAGCACCGAACCGGACAACACCGCTGGCCACAGCAGCGGCAAGGTCACCCGGCGAAACACCTGCCACGGGTTGGCGTACAGATCGTTCGCCGCTTCCAGCAGGCTCTTGTCCAGGTCATTGAGCCGCGCGCGGATCGGCAGGTACGCGAAGGGAATGCAGAAGCCGACGTGCGCGATGATCACTGTCAGCAAACCGAGCTTGATCCCCAGTGCCATGAACAGCAGCAAGGTGGCGACCGCCGTGACGATCTCCGGCAGGATCAGCGGCAGGTTGATCCCGCCCTCGACCATTTTCTGTCCGTAGAACGGCCGGTAGGTGGCCAGCGCCGCGAGCAAGGCAATGGCCGTGGCGCAGACCGTGGCGATGCTGGCGACGATGATCGAGTTCAGCGCCGCCGTCTGGATCGACGGGTTGGCCAGGATCCGCCCGTACCAGGCGAAGGAGAACTCGGTCCACACCGTGGCCGAGCGGTTGGCGTTGAAGCTATAGGCAATCAACACCAGGATCGGCAGGTACAGATAAGCCAGCATCAACAGACTGACTTCACGGGTCAGGGGCAGTTTTTTCAGGTGCAGGGCGATCATGCTTGGGCTCCCCGACGCAGGGTCTTGGCGGCGTTGCGGCTATAGAGGGCGTACAGCACCAGGGACAGCAACATGATCCCCAGCAGCAGGAACGACAGCGAACTGCCCAGCGGCCAATTGCGCGCGGTGCCGAACTGTTGCTGGATCAGGTTGCCGATCATCAGCGTCTTGCCGCCGCCGAGAATCGCCGGGGTAATGAACGCGCCGAGGCTCGGCACGAACACCAGCAGGGAACCGGCAATCACCCCCGGCATCGACAGCGGCAAAATGATCCGCTTCAGCGCGTGCCAGCGATTGGCGCCCAAGTCATAAGCGGCTTCCACCAGACGCCAGTCGAGTTTCTCCAGGGTCGAGTAGATCGGCAGGATCATGAACGGCAGGAAGCTGTAGACCAGGCCGACGCTGACCGCGAAGTCGTTGTAGAGCAGGGTGATGCCACCGGCCTGGGGGAACAGCGCATTGAGGGTTTGGGCGACCCAGCCCTGTTCGCGCAGGATGATCAGCCAGGCGTAGTTGCGGATCAGCAGGTTGGTCCAGAACGGGATGGTGATCAGCAAGACCATCAGGTTGCGCCGGCGCGGTGTCAGGCTCGACATCCACAACGCCACCGGAAAGCCGAAGAGGAAGCACAACACGGTCGTGCCTCCGGCCTGGAACACCGAGCGCAACAGCGCCTGGGCGTAGACCCAGTTCAGTTCCAGTTCGCCGTCGAAACCTTCCTGGAAAAACAGCTGCACGTAGCTTTGCAATTGCCAGTTGGCCTGCCAGTCGACGCCGCCATATACGTTGCGCGGCAACAGGCTGATGTAGCCCATGATGCCTAGCGGGATGGCGATCAGGGCCAGCAAGGTCAGTACCACCGGGCTGAGCAACAGCGCGCGGTTGAGGGCGGGAGAAGTGCTGCTGACGCTCATCTCAGGCCTCCATCAGCAGGCAGGCGTGGGGCGGCAGGTTGACCGCGACGCGATCGCCGACACCGCGGCTGCGATTCAGGCCTTCGTTGTTTTCGCGCAGCATGACCTTGATGTCGTTGTTCAAGCGGCACTGGTAGAGGGTCGCGGTGCCGACATACAACACGGCCTCGATGACCCCGCGCAGGTGATGCGGTTGCGTCGGCTCGACCAGTTGCGAGCGCTCCGGACGGAACGCCAGTTGCACGCTGGCGCCATCGAAGCCCTGGGCCGGGCAGGGGATTTCCACCGGCATGCCGTTGGGCACGAACAGCTTTTCGTTCTGCTGGCCGCGCTTGAGATGGCCGGGCAGGAAGTTGATGTCACCGATGAACTGCGCGACAAACTGATGCTGCGGCCGTTCGTAGATGTCATTCGGCGTACCGATCTGCAGGATCTTGCCGGCGGACATCACCGCAATACGATCGGACAGGGTCAGGGCTTCTTCCTGGTCATGGGTGACGAAAATGAAGGTGATCCCGGCTTCCTTCTGCACGCGCTTGAGCTCGACCTGCATTTCCTTGCGCAGCTTGAGGTCCAGGGCCGACAGCGGTTCGTCGAGCAACAGCACTTTCGGTTTCGGTGCCAGGGCCCGGGCCAGAGCCACGCGCTGTTGCTGGCCACCGGACAATTCCGCCGGTTTGCGCTTGGCCAGGTGCTGCATTTGCACCAGCGCGAGCATTTCGTCGACCCGCTGCGCAATCTGCTTGTGATCAAGACCCTGCATCTCAAGGCCGAAGGCGATATTCTGCGCAACACTCATGTGCGGAAACAGCGCGTAGCTCTGGAATACCGTGTTGACCCGACGCTTGAATGGCGGCAGGTCATTGACCGGTTCGCCCGCGAGGCGAATCTCGCCGGCGCTGACGTGTTCGAAGCCGGCGATGGTGCGCAGCAGGGTGGTTTTGCCACAGCCGGAGGGGCCGAGCAGGGTAAAGAACTCGTTGTCGGCAATGTCGACTGAAACGTTGTCGAGGGCTGGAGCCAGCCCCGGATCATCGGAATACCGTTTAAAGACGTTACGCACTTCGATTGCAACTGGATGACCCATAATGGTGCATTCCTCTAATTATTGTATGCAAAATCTGGATGCAATTTAGAAATACCCGGATTAACCTGCTCGTGCAACCCCCTTTTTCAAGGCAGTTCATTCGCCTGGGGCTGATTGCATGGCGCTGAAGGAGTGATCGAATGGCGGAAAAGAAACTGGAAACCACGGTCGACCGTGTCTACCAAGGGGTTTACGAGGCGATCAGCAAGCGCACCTTGCGTCCCGGGATGAAGCTGGGCGAGTCATCCCTGGCCGAACTGTTCAATGTCAGCCGCACGTCAGTTCGTGCCGCGCTCAAGCAGTTGGAAGCCGATGGCCTGGTCACCACCGAGCCCAATAAAGGTGCATCGGTATCGTTGCCGAGCGACGAAGAGATCCGTTCGCTGTTCGAGACGCGACGTTTGATTGAAATCGGCATCGTCAGCGAACTGTGCCGTCGTCGCGATACCGCCGTGACCCAGGATTTGCGCGATCATCTGCTGCTGGAGGACGAAGCCCATCAAAGCGGCGACCACGAGCGCCTGATCCATTTGCTTGGCGAGTTCCACATCAAACTGGCCCGCAGCCTGAACAACCCGGTGTTGCTGGACTGGTTCCAGAAACTGATCTCCCGCGCCTCGCTGTACGCTGCTGCGCTGGATGACGACAGCCACGAAGCCTGTCGCGATGACGAACACCTGCGGTTGATCGAGTACATCGAAGCGGGTAACCAGAGCGCGGCGATCGAACTGACCTGCATGCATTTGAATGGCATCGAGAAGGCGATTCTGGATGTGGCCGCCACCTTGAAAACCGGTTATCACCCGCTCAAGCATTTGATCGAGGTGTGATCATCGATTGGCTCTTTGTGGGAGCACGCTGTGGCACCCTAAATGCTTCGACGATATGAATCAGCTATACCTCTATGAAACCATTGCCATCCGCGATGCTCGAAACAAACGGGTATGATTTTCTGGATAAGGCCAACTGATGC
This sequence comes from Pseudomonas sp. MT92, assembly GCF_058792515.1. Classification (NCBI taxonomy): domain Bacteria; kingdom Pseudomonadati; phylum Pseudomonadota; class Gammaproteobacteria; order Pseudomonadales; family Pseudomonadaceae; genus Pseudomonas; species Pseudomonas sp. MT92. Next base: position 52,619 of record NZ_JBXAFA010000022.1, on the reverse strand, counting down.
AGTTTCTAGAGGATAGCCACGGGTGTGCCGGCTGGAACGGTGAAATGGCCGGGCGTATCCGTGCGTTCGACTGGAGCCGGACCGAGCTGGGCAACCTCGATACCTGGCCCAAGAGCCTGAGCAGTTCGGTGCAGTTGATGCTTGCCTCGCCACTGCCGATGGTGATGCTCTGGGGGCAGCCCGGCTACATGATCTATAACGACGCCTATTCGGAGTTTGCCGGCGGGCGTCATCCTTATCTGTTGGGTTCTCCGGTCGAGCTGGGCTGGCCGGAAGTCGCCGAATTCAATCGCTACGTGGTCGATACCTGCCTGGGCGGCGGCACCTTGTCCTTCCGCAACAAAGAGTTGGTGCTGTTGCGCAGCGGAATCCCCGAAGAGGTGTGGTTGGACCTGTATTACAGCCCGGTTGCCGATGATAACGGCAAGCCCGCCGGGGTCATGGCGATGGTTGTCGATACGACTGAACGGGTGATTTCCGAGCGCCGTCGCCAGGCCGCCGAAGATGCCTATCGCGCCGACAACGAGCGCGTACGCCTGGCGTTGAATGCCGGCGCCTTGCTGGGGTCGTTTGTCTGGGACGTGAAGAGCAATGTGCTGAGCGGCGATGAGCGTTTCGCCCGCACCTTTTCCTATCCCGCCGAACAGCCGCTGGACAACCTGCCACAAGACATCGCTGAAGCGCATATCCACCGTGACGACCTCAGTTGGCTGCAGGAACAGGTCCGGCAATCGATGGCGACGGGCGAACCCTTCAATGCCGAATATCGGGTCATCCGCCCTGATGGCAGTTATCTGTGGGTACTCGCCAGTGGCTGTTGCGAGTTCAATGAACAGGGCGAGCCGTTTCGTTTCCCCGGGGTGTTGATCGACATTCATGAACGCAAGATCGCCGAAGAGTCCTTGCTCAGGTTCACCCGCAACCTGGAGCAACGCGTGGCCGATGAAGTCGAGGCGCGACTGGCGGCGGAAGAACAACTGCGCCAATCCCAGAAGCTCGAAGCCATCGGTGGCCTGACGGGCGGCGTGGCCCACGACTTCAACAATCTGTTGCAGGTGATCGCCGGCAACCTGCACCTGCTGGCCCGGCATGAGCCAAATAACGCCAATGTCCAGCGCCGGGTGGCGGCGTCGATTGCCGCCGTCGAACGCGGGGCAAAACTGTCTACGCAATTGCTCGCGTTTGCTCGTCGCCAGCCCTTGTCCCCGGCCATTTATACGCCTGAGCAGATTTTCGATGGCCTGGGTGAGTTGTTGCAGCGTGCGCTGGGTGAAACCTTCCAGGTGCAAATGCGTGCGCCCGCCAACCTCTGGCGGGTGTTCGTCGATCGCAATCAACTGGAAAATGCCATTCTCAACCTGGCCATCAATGCCCGTGACGCCATGAAGGGTGAGGGCACCATCGACCTGAGCGCGGAAAACATCCGCCTTGATCGCGCATTTTGCAAAGGCAAGGGCATCGGCGCCGGCGACTATGTGCGGGTATCGGTGGCCGACACGGGGGCAGGCATGCCGCCGCAGGTGCTCGCCCAGGCGTTTGAACCGTTTTTCACCACCAAGCCCGACGGCCAGGGCACGGGGCTTGGCTTGAGCATGGTGTTTGGCTTCGTCAAACAGAGCGGCGGGCACATCGAGATGTTCAGCGTCGTCGGCGAAGGTACCCGGGTGCAGCTTTACTTCCCGCGCAGCCTGCGCACGGCGGGCAATGAAATATCCACTCTTGAAGTGCAGCAACGAGGCGGACACGAGCGGATTCTGGTGGTCGAGGACAATGAAGCGGTGCGCGTTTCAACGGTGGAGTTGTTGCGCGAGGAGGGCTATCAGGTGCTGACGGCCACCAATGCCGATGTCGCCATGCAGATGTTGCTGGAAGGCGTGGCGGTAGACCTGATTTTCACCGATGTGGTCATGCCGGGCCTGATCAAGAGCTCGGATCTCGCGGCGTGGGCCAAGGTACAGAATCCGCCCGTGACGGTGCTGTTCACCTCGGGGCACACCCGTGACATTATCTCGCGCAATCACCAACTCAGCCCGGATACCTTTTTGCTGAGCAAACCCTACGGCCCCGATGCGCTGACCCGGATGATTCGTACGGTGCTCAACGGTTGAGCAAAAAGACCGGCATGGGTGGGTTCTGCGCTATCCAATCAAGGCGACCTGATGACCTCAAACCGCACCTCCAATCCAACCTCCGGCATGGTCAAGGTACGCGGTGCCCGGGAACACAACCTCAAGAACGTCGATGTCGATATTCCCCGCGATGCCTTGGTGGTGTTCACCGGGGTGTCCGGTTCGGGAAAATCGTCGCTGGCGTTTTCGACCCTCTACGCTGAAGCGCAACGCCGCTATTTCGAATCCGTCGCCCCTTATGCGCGCCGCTTGATCGATCAGGTCGGCGTCCCGGATGTGGACTCCATCGAAGGCTTGCCACCGGCCGTGGCCTTGCAGCAGCAACGGGGCACGCCGAGCACGCGTTCTTCGGTGGGCAGCGTGACGACGTTGTCGAGCCTGATCCGTATGCTCTACTCCCGCGCCGGCAGTTACCCGCCAGGCCAGCCGATGCTGTACGCCGAAGATTTTTCGCCCAATACGCCCCAGGGTGCCTGCCCGGAATGTCACGGCCTGGGCCGGGTGTATGAAGTCACCGAGGCGCTGATGGTCCCGGACCCGAGCCTGACCATCCGCCAGCGGGCCGTCGCCTCATGGCCCCTGGCATGGCAAGGACAGAACCTGCGCGACATTCTGGTGACCATGGGCTACGACGTCGATATTCCCTGGCGCGACCTGCCGAAAAAGCAGCGCGACTGGATACTGTTCACCGAGGAAACGCCGACGGTGCCGGTGTACGCCGGCCTCACCCCGGAAGAAACCCGGGTCGCCCTCAAGCGCAAAATGGAACCGAGTTACCAGGGCACCTTCACTGGCGCGCGCCGCTACATCCTGCACACCTTCACCCACTCCCAGAGTGCGCTGATGAAAAAGCGTGTGTCGCAGTTCATGCTCGGCAGCCCGTGTCCGTTGTGCGAGGGCAAGCGGCTCAAACGCGAGGCGCTGTCGGTGACCTTTGCCGGCTACGACATCGGCGCGCTGTCACAGATGCCGTTGTTGCAAGTCGCTGAGGTGCTGAAGCCGGTGGCGGCCCAGCATTACCTGGAGGAGGGTGATGAAGCGGGCGAGGTACTGAGCCACAGCCAGACCCGCGAGGCCCGTGAACAGCGCGTGGCCCATGGCGCCAGCGGCCACGCCAACGCCCCCGATGTACGTCATACGCCAAACCTGTCAGTGGAAAAACGCCTCGCCGCGCAACGGATCGCCCAGGATTTGCTGGAGCGGGTCAGCACCCTGACCGACCTTGGCCTCGGTTACCTGGCGCTGGAGCGCAGCACGCCGACGCTGTCATCGGGTGAGTTGCAGCGTCTGCGCCTGGCGACGCAGTTGGGCTCGCAGTTGTTCGGCGTGATCTACGTGCTGGATGAACCCTCGGCCGGCCTGCATCCGGCGGATGGCGAGGCGTTGTTCGACGCCCTTCAACGCTTGAAGGCCGCCGGCAATACCTTGTTCGTGGTCGAGCACGATCTGCAAACCATGCAGCGTGCCGACTGGTTGATCGACGTCGGCCCGGCGGCGGGGGAGCATGGCGGACGGGTGCTGTACAGCGGTCCACCGGCCGGGTTGGCTGAAGTGGCCGAATCGCAAACCCGCGCCTACCTGTTCGCCGAGCAGGCCAGTCACGCCCGTACCAGCCGCAAGGCCGGGGATTGGCTACGCCTGGAAGGCATTACCCGCAACAATCTGGATAACCTCGATGTCGAGTTTCCGTTGGGTTGTTTCACGGCGGTGACCGGTGTCTCGGGTTCGGGCAAGTCGAGTCTGGTCAGTCAGGCGTTGCTGGAACTGGTCGGCGCGCACCTCGGGCGCCCGGCCGCCGACAGCGAACCGCAAGAGTTGAATCTGGAGGACGACACGCCGCAGGTCAGCAGTGGCCAGGTCACGGCGGGGCTGGCGTCGATCAAGCGTCTGGTGCAAGTCGATCAGAAGCCCATCGGTCGCACACCGCGCTCCAACCTGGCGACCTATACCGGGCTGTTCGATAACGTGCGCAAACTCTACGCTGCCACGCCCGAGGCACAAGCGGCGGGTTATGACGCCGGGCAGTTTTCCTTCAACGTCGCCAAGGGCCGTTGCCCGACCTGCGAAGGCGAGGGGTTTGTCAGCGTCGAGTTGCTGTTCATGCCCAGCGTCTATGCACCGTGCCCGACCTGTCACGGTGACCGCTACAACCCCGAGACGCTGGCGATTAGCTGGCAGGACCGCAACATTGCGCAGGTCCTGCAATTGACGGTGGATGAGGCGGTCGAAGTGTTCACCGAACAAGCGGCTATCCGCCGCTCGCTGGAGGTGCTGCGCGACATTGGCCTGGGCTATTTGCGCCTCGGTCAACCGGCGACGGAGCTGTCCGGGGGCGAAGCCCAGCGCATCAAACTGGCCACCGAACTGCAACGCAACCAGCGCGGGGCCACGCTCTATGTGCTCGACGAGCCCACCACCGGACTGCACCCACGGGATGTCGATCGCTTGCTGGAGCAATTGAACAACCTGGTGACCGCGGGGCACACGGTGATCGTCGTCGAGCACGAAATGCGCGTGGTGGCGCAGAGCGACTGGGTGATCGATATCGGCCCAGGGGCGGGGGATCAGGGCGGCAAGGTGGTCGTGGCGGGGACGCCGCAGAAAGTCGCCAAGAGCAAGAAGAGCCGGACCGCGCCGTTTTTGGCCCGGGTGCTTGGCGCGGTGTGAACGGGCGGTGTACTTGCGGGCCCGTTCGCGAGCAAGCTCAAGGCTTCAAGTTGTGGAGGCCGTCCGGCAGGCAAAGGTTTTATCGCATTGGCCAAAGGACGACGAACGGACACCGCTGGTCTGACAGGTGGTCGACAGAACCGGTCAACCAAGGCCATTCTGATAGTTGGCGAGCGCAATCAGAGGCGTTTGCTGCCGATTAACAAACGGAGGTGTTCCATGCCGGTGTCACACGACCTTTATCAGGATCTGAAACGCTCAAAGGAAGAAATCCAGCACAAACGCACCAAGGATCCGTTATTGGATTCGCTGCTTAACAAGTATTCGCAGGCCGATGCCGAAGTGGTCAAGGCAGAGCAGGCCAAGTCCAGTGATGACGCAGTGAAGAAGCTCAAGGAGACGCGCCTGATGGTCAAGGACAAGATCGTCAAACAACTCGAGTCGCCGTCCTGAAAGTTCCCGTGAGCCGCCGACGACCGGTGGCTGAACAATTGGAACGGCGCTAACGACCGGCACCTCGAATGATCAGAGACCGTCATTACGGCGACAGACGAGGTGCCCCATGACTCATCCAAAATTCCCCAGCGAAGAACAGGGTGGCTTCGATCCCATCCCCACCCATCCCGAGCCTTTGAGTCCGGGGCGCAATGCCGTCGATCCTGAAGAAGAGCCCGGCCTCGACGAAGTGCCGGATGATGAAGCAGGCAAACCGCCGACCAGGCGCGATCGTATTGATCTGGATTCCGATTGACTCCTATCCCTGTGGGAGCGGGCTTGCCCGCTGCTGCAATGTGATTGCGTTGTTATTGCAGCGCCGCGCTCAGCGGCAAACGCACCATGTGTTTCGCCTTCAGCGAGCCGAAATACAGCCAGTCGCCATATTCACGCGCGGTGGTGATCGGTGAGTAATTGCCGCTGCTGCTGTCCTGCAGGTTGGCAATGACCCTGCCTTCGACATCGAGCCCGAGAACGAAGGCGCGTTTCTCCACCGGTTTGGGCAGCACGGTCATGGCACGTGCGATCACCTTGCGTATGAAAGGATGTGCCGCCGTGGCGTCGAGCAAGGCATTGCGCGGTGCGTACAGCGCCACCCAGAAACGGTCGTGACCATTGAACGCGAGGTTGTCGGGCAGGCCTGGCAAGTTATCGATGAACAGATCGTGGGTGCCGGCCTTGGGGCCGCTCAACCAGTAGCGGCTGATGCGATAGGCACCGGTTTCATTGACCAGCACATAGGCATCGTCCGGTCCGAGCGTCACGCCGTTGGCAAATTCCAGTTTGTCCAGCAGCACCGAGGTTTTGCCGGTCTGGAAGTCGTAACGCAACAAGCGGCCATCGCCACCGTGTTCGATGATCGCTTCACCATCCTTGCCGTAGCCGAAGCGGCTGGAAGCATCGCTGAAATAGGCATAGTGCCCCGGCTTGTCGATGGCGACGTCGTCGGTGAAACCGAAGGGCACGCCGCTGGCCTCTGTCGCCAAGGCCGCAAGGCGACCTTGGCCGTCCAGCGACAGCAAGCCCTTGGCCGCATCAGCGATCACCAGCAAGCCGTTGGGGTGGCGAGCCAGGCCCAAGGGCCGGCCACCGGTATCGGCCAGGACCGTGGTTACTTTGCCGTCAAGGCTCGTGCGGATCACCCGGCCGTCATGCAAACCGGTGATCAGCGTACCGTTTTCCAGCAGCAACGCTTCGGGGCCATCGATGTCCGCAGCGCCAACAGGCTCCACGCCCTTGAGGCGCTGATTGTCGGCATAGGTGCCGCTGGTGAGCGATGGCGCGGGGGCTGGCGTCCAGGCCACGGGTTTGACCCTGGTCGGCATCAGCAGCAAGAAGGCAGCAACGACAATGACCACCAGCAGCAAGCCATGGCGAAACCGGATCGAGCGACTCAAGCGCGGGCTTCCGACAGGGCCAGGTGTTTTTCCGCCATCTCGCGCAGCGCCAGCATCGAGGCCGCCGACTCACGATCGATCCGGCGCTTGAGCAACAACCGATTGGCAAGGCGCATCGCCACGCCACTGAACTGATACTCCAGTGTGCGGACAAACCGCGTGCCGTCGCCCACGGCTTCACATTCGTAAGTCAGTACCAGCGACAGTCCATGGTCGCCGAGCGCCTGGGCACGCCAGCGCAACCCAGGCAGGTATTCATCGACGACCCAACGCAAATGCCCGTCACGTCCACCGGCGCGGATGTCTTCCTCGAACCGCGCGCCGGCGTGCAGCGGACCCTTTTGTCCGTTGATCCTGAGGGACGATGGATGCCACTGCGGCCAGTGGCTCACGTTGCTGGCGTACGCCAGCACGGCAAAGGGCGTTCCGGCGATCTCGATCTGATGCTGCATGCGGGTCATGGGCGTGCTCGTCGGCTGCGGGATCGCCGGCTCCGGCTCCCAGTAGAGGGTGCCGAACAGGTAATCCATCAATGGAAAAACGATGTTGAAGTTACGTTCCTGCATCAACTCACGGCGGTGATGCAGCTCATGCAGGCGCCGCATCTGGCAGACCCAAGGCAGGCGCGTCAGCGGGTTGTGCGGCGGTAGATGCTCGCAGGCATGGAACGCTTCATAGGCCAGGTATCCGAGGACCAGGAAACCGCCGACCAACCCGGCGACGTTGACGTCCACTTGCATGAGCAGCCACCAGAGAGGCAGGGTGATGAGCAGGGTGTGCAACACGATCAGCCAGGCCGGAAACAGAATCACCCGCCAGTCACGGGCGCTGTCATAAGTCATGTGGCCCGGTGCGAAAAAACTGTGATGGTCGCCGGTATGGCGGGCATAGAACAATCGCGCGTAACTTTTTTTCTGATGGCCCAGGTGCCGATGCACGCAGTACACACCGAAGTTGAAGAGCAACAAGGTCAGAGGCACCGCCAGCCATTCTGTCGGTTGCACCTGGTGCACAGTGCTCCAGAAAACGGCCATGGCGAACACGCCGAACAGCAGCACGAAGGTGCCGTGAAGCCAGGGGTTGTAGCGCGGATGGATGTTGGCGCGGTAGCGGCTGCGGAATGCTTCGGTGGTCTGCCTCACTGCAATCACCTGTCGTTATCGTTATCTCCAGCAGCGTAGACGATCCCGGCGTGTTGGCTGCAGAACTTCAACGACACGAGTGCCACGATCCGGTGCAAGGCGTATTCAGGTCAACGGGTTCCAGCGTTGCGACCAGTCTTCATCGGACTGGATGACTTCGCGCAGCAGGTCGAAGGCTCTTTGCAAGGTCGGCGAGTCGCGGTCGCGGGAGTAAACCAGATAGGTCGGGTAACTGAACTCCGGTGCTTTCGGGACTTGTTCCAGTACACCGCTTTCCAGGTAACTGCGCACGACGCGGGTGCGGAAGTAGCCGCTGCCGCCGTTTTCCAGAATGTATTGCAGGCCCAGCGGGCCGAGATTGAAACTCAGGGCGGCTTTGGCTTTTTCCGGCAGCGCGGCATCGTGCCGGCGTCGGAAGTCCTGGCCCCAGTCAATGTAAACGTAAGGTTCGGCACGACCGGGCAGGCGGACAAGGACAAGCTTTTCCTCCAGCACCTGCTCGACCTGCAGGCGTGGCCAATACTCGGGCTGATAGACCAGCGCCGCGTCCAGCACCCCCAGTTCCAGTTGGCGCAGCAGGTTTTCGCCGTCGCGGATTTCCATGCGCAGGGCGTGGCTGGGGATTTTCTCGCGCAACTCGCCGGCCCAACTGAGCATCAACGGGTTGCACAGACTGACCTCGCCGCCGATGTGCAATACATCGCGGTAACCCTCGGGCAACGGCAAGTCCCGCCGTGCGGCCTCCCAGGTTTCCACCAGTTGATTGGCATACACCACAAAGGCTTCGCCGTTGGGCGTGAGGCGGGCACCGGCGCGGTTGCGTACGAACAGGGTACTGCCCAGCTGGCTTTCGAGTTTTTGTACCCGCGCGGTGATCGCGGTCTGGGTGACGTGAAGCTTCTCGGCCGCTGCGGCAAGGCTGCCGTGGCGGACGATTTCCAGAAAGGTGCGGGCGAGATCGATGTCCATGGGATGGCCGATGGCGGAAGTGCTCGCATTGTAAGAGCACTGTTCACCTGCGGATAGGCGTCACTTTTACCTTGTGGCCCGGGATTCAAAACGCAAAACACGAACAGCCAAACGCTCCCCAGAACCCACGGAAGTCACTGACCGGCGCATTCGACAGGCGCGCCCGCTCATGGCTGTGCGCATGCACCGCGCACGCGCCGACACATTGATGGACCTGGGCCGTCAGCGGCGCCAGCGGCTTCCAGTGCCCTGGCACCTTGGACACCGGTGACCATTGCGGCACCACGGGGATCGGTGGCGGACCGAGCTTCTCGAATTCGACGCTGCCGTAAACGATCTTGCCGTCAACGATGGTCAGCACCGCTTCGATGGCTTTGATGCCTTCGTCCTCGATGTGGAAATAGTCCGCCGACAGCGCAATCAGGTCCGCCAATTGCCCGACCTTGATCTGGCCTTTCTTGCCCTGTTCAGACGAGAACCAGGCGCTGCCATGGGTGAACAGCTCCAGCGCGGTGTCGCGGCTCAGGCCTTGGGGATGAAGCGCCAGCCCGCCGACAGTCCGGCCGCTGACCAGCCAATAGAGCGAAGTCCAGGGGTTGTAACTGGATACCCGCGTGGCATCGGTGCCAGCCCCCACCGGCACCCCTTCGGCCAACATCCGGGCAATCGGCGGCGTATGTTCAGCGGCTTTGGCGCCGTAGCGGTCGACAAAGTATTCGCCCTGGAACGCCATGCGATCCTGAATCGCGATGCCGCCGCCAAGGGCTTTGACCCGCTCGATGTTGCGCGGGGTGATGGTTTCGGCGTGATCGAAAAACCACGGCAAACCGGCGAACGGAATGTCGCGATTGACCTTCTCGAACACATCGAGCATGCGGCTGATCGACTCGTTGTAAGTGGCGTGCAGGCGGAACGGCCAGCGTTGTTCAACCAAGTGTCGAACCACGGGTTCCAGATCCTGTTCCATGGTGGGTGGCAGGTCGGGGCGGGGCTCCAGGAAGTCTTCAAAGTCGGCGGCGGAGAACGCCAGCATCTCCCCGGCACCGTTGTGCCGCAGGAAGTCGTCGCCCTGACCGAAGTGCGAGGTACTGGTCCAGTTCTTGAAGTCGGTCAGTTCTTCCTTGGGCTTTTGAGTGAACAGGTTGTAGGCGATGCGAACGGTGAGTTGTTGCTCCTTGGCCAGTTGCTGAATGACTTGATAGTCGTCGGGGTAATTCTGATAACCGCCGCCGGCATCGATTGCACTGGTGACACCCAGGCGATTGAGTTCGCGCATGAACTGACGCGTGGAGTTCACTTGATATTCCAGCGGCAGCTTCGGACCCTTGGCCAGGGTCGAATACAGAATCATCGCGTTGGGGCGGGCGATCAGCATGCCGGTGGGGTCGCCGTTGGCGTCCCGCTGGATTTCGCCGCCCGGAGGGTTCGGCGTGTCGCGGGTATAGCCGACCACTTTCAGCGCGGCCCGGTTGAGTAGCGCGCGGTCGTACAAATGCAGGACGAATACCGGGGTATCGGGCGCAGCCTTGTTCAGTTCATCGAGGGTCGGCAGGCGTTTTTCGGCAAACTGGAATTCGTTCCAGCCACCCACCACCCGCACCCATTGCGGTGTGGGCGTGCGGTCAGCTTGATCCTTGAGCATGCGCAGGGCATCGACCAGTGACGGTACGCCTTCCCAGCGCAGTTCGAGGTTGTAGTTGAGACCGCCACGGATCAGGTGCAAGTGTGAGTCGTTGAGCCCGGGAATCACCGTACGACCATGCAGGTCGACGACTTGCGTGGCCGGCCCCTGCAAGGCCATGGCCTGGGCATCGCTGCCAACCACCACGAAGCGCCCGTCCTTGATCGCCACGGCACTGGCCTGGGGTTTCTTGCGGTCAACGGTGTGCAGGCGTCCGTTGTACAAAATGAGATCGGCGGGGGTGTCGGGCATGGTTTTACTCCCTGCAAGCAGCGGGCTGATCCAGGCGCCTATGGCTCCTGCCGAAAGGCCTTGCAGTACACTTCGGCGATTGACGCCGTCGTGGTCGTCAGGTGGGCTCATGGCAGTGCTTCGCGCAAAAGGATCGAGGGGCAATCGGTCGGTGTCTGATGCATGCGGCCACAAGAAATATAGACGGCAATTCCATGGCTGAACGATTCTTTGCCCCGGAAACGACGAATCCCGCCACTAGGGGCGGGATTCGTGTGCAGCCAGAGAGGCTCCCGGGGGCGGGAGCCGTCGTCTTAGCTCGGGAACAGCTCGGACAGCTTCATTGCCAGCATCATGTCGCCTTCAGCGCGCAGTTTGCCGCCCATGAACGCTTGCATGCCGTCGGTTTCGCCGCTGACGATGCCTTCCAGGGTTTCGCCGTCCATCACCAGAGTGACCTGGGCGTCCGGGTTTTCGCCTTCTTTGAGCTCGCAGGTGCTGTCTTTGACAACCAGCGAGAAGTTCTTGGTGTCGTCGATGCGGAAACCGAAAACCAGGTCCAGACCGGCAGCAGCGGCTGGGTTGAACTTGGCTTTCATTGCTTGTACGGCATCAGCTACGGAGGTCATGGTTCGATCCTTTCTTGGGTAATAGGAGCTGGGTGATTACAGCCAGGGTCACAATAGTCCGGACTCAACGAAACGTGATGAGTTCCGGGGCCTTCAGCAGTTGCAGGTGTGCATGACTGTTGAAGGAAGCCAGTGCCACTTCGCGACCACGGAACTTCAGGTGGTTGAGCGAGGTGTTGACGATTTGCCAGTTCAGTTCAAAAGCCTGCTTTGCAGGCATGTGCGTTATGAGGTGCAGCAGGGCAGTGATGGTGCCGCCGGAGGTGAACACGGCGATTTTCTGCGTGTTGTCGGCCTGTTCGAGAATCCGGTTCAGGCCGGCCTGCACACGCTCGACAAAGCCTGGCCAGCTTTCCAGGCCCGGAGTGTCGTAAGTGCCGGCGAGCCAGCGTTCGATGATCAGGGCGAATATGCGCTGGAACTCCGCGCGGTTTTGCGCGGCATTGCGCAGGATGTCCAATGCTTCCGGTTCGTCCGGCAACATGGCCGGGAGCAGGGCGCGGATCACCGCGTCGGCGTCGAACTCATTGAAGGCGGAATCGGTTTCCAGGATCGGGACCGGCAGGCCTGCGGCGGCAAACTGTTCCAGCGCACTGTTGGCCGTGTGTTGCTGACGGCGCAGGTCGCCGGACAGGCATCGATCGAAGCGGATGCCGAGTTCTGCCAGGTGTTGACCGAGGATTTCCGCCTGGCGAATACCGGTGGGCGACAGGACGTCATAGTCGTCTGCACCAAAGGAGGCCTGGCCATGTCGAATCAAATAGATACTGCCCACGTCCGCGTCGTCCCGGTACGTTGAAGGTTCGGCGAGGTTATGAGGATGGCGGTGAGCTGTCAATGAAAAAACATACGCTTGTTTGAAATGCTCGTTAGACGCCCGTTGCCAGAGGTTTCACAGCTGGTCGCAACGGCGGCTCATGGGTATGCTGGAGTTATCCGCGCGCGTTCATGCCGCGCATCGTTTGAGGAGTCCCTGTGGAGTTTTTCACCGAGTACGCCAGTTTTCTGGCCAAGACCGTGACCCTGGTGATCGCCATTCTGGTGGTCCTGGCCAGTTTTGCGGCATTGCGCAGCAAAGGTCGACGCAAGTCTGCCGGGCAGTTGCAAGTCAGCAAGCTCAATGATTTCTACAAAGGCCTGCGCGAGCGCCTTGAGCAGACCCTGCTCGACAAGGACCAGCTCAAGGCCTTGCGCAAGTCCCAGGCTAAAACCGAGAAAAAGCAGAAGAAAAAAACCGAGGCCAAACCCCGGGTGTTCGTGCTGGATTTCGATGGCGACATCAAGGCGTCAGCGACTGAAAGCCTGCGTCATGAAATTACCGCACTGTTGACCCTCGCCACCCCCAAGGATGAAGTCGTACTGCGCCTGGAAAGCGGCGGCGGCATGGTCCACAGCTATGGCCTGGCTTCCTCGCAACTGGCGCGTATCCGTGAAGCGGGCGTGCCGTTGACCGTCTGCATCGACAAGGTCGCGGCCAGCGGTGGCTACATGATGGCGTGCATCGGCCAGAAGATCATCAGCGCACCCTTTGCGATCCTTGGCTCCATCGGCGTGGTGGCGCAGTTGCCCAACGTCAATCGCCTGCTGAAAAAGCATGACATCGACTTCGAAGTGCTCACCGCCGGTGAATACAAACGCACCCTGACCGTGTTTGGCGAAAACACCGAGAAGGGGCGGGAGAAATTCCAGGAAGACCTGGATATCACCCATCAACTGTTCAAGAACTTTGTCTCGCGCTACCGCCCGCAACTGGCTATCGACGAGGTGGCCACCGGTGAAATCTGGCTGGGTGTCGCGGCATTGGAAAAGCAACTGGTGGACGAACTGAAGACCAGTGATGAGTATCTGGCCGAACGCGCCAAGCAGTCCGAGCTTTATCACCTGCACTACGCCGAACGTAAGAGCCTGCAAGAGCGTATCGGCATGGCGGCCAGCAGTTCGGTCGATCGCGTACTGCTGAGCTGGTGGAGCCGCTTGACCCAGCAGCGCTTCTGGTAACACATCGACAGGCATCGAACCGGGGCATTTGCCCCGGTTTTTTTTCGCCTGGCAATCTGCAGGGTTGTCCTCCAGAACATGGCGAATTCTCCGAGGTCAGGAGTCGATCCGTCCTGCTTTCGAGGGCGTGGCGGAGGGTTATGTTGGTGTTCCCAACGTTTGCCATGGAATGCACATGAATGACCAACCGAGTGACCCTCAGATTGCGTTCGCCACAACTGATCGGCCCATGCACGAAGCACTGAACTCAATGGTGAACGGCGCCTTGCCGCAATCTCCCGAGCAATTCGGCACACAACTGATCCGGAAAAAATGGGGCGAGAACATCGACCCGCAGACTGCGCAGTTGGTAACACTGGATTACCACTATAGAGGACATCCACCGCAAGACGGGGTCGAGCAAGGTCAGGTGGCGAGCTCACAGACGCTGGTACAGGCGCTGCTGTCCAATTATCAAACCGTCGGTGACGGCCGTTTCGCGGAAACCGTTTTCGGTCTTTACACACCGCCCGACGTCGGCCCGTCCATTCGCATTGTCCAGAACGTCGATGAATTTGCTGACCACGGCAATGGCAACCATCACACTTACGAAGGCATCTATCGGCAAACCGTGCCGCAGGTCTATGGGCCGACCACGCAAATCGCGCTCAGGCCGGCGGACTTCAAACGGTGGGTGTGGGAGTTGAATCTGAAAACCCGCTATCAGGCCTACCTTGAAAACGCCTGGCCCTCGGATGAGCAGATCGCAGGTGCGGCGCCTTGCGACCTGAGGACTTCGACCAAGGCTGCCTTCGTCATGAGCGCTTTCCTGCAACACCAGGAAGGCAGTTTGACCCAGGAGGGGATGGCGCTGGCGCTGCTGGCGTGCGGGTTGCCGGAGCGGCAGACCTGGGACGCACTGACCCTCACTCAATTGAATGCAGCAACCCGCGTCCATTCGCCCGTCGTCGCCGGTCGCCTGACGATCTACCGTTACACCTCGACCGATCTCTGGTGTTTTCGCCAGCGCACCAGCTCCAGGGTCTTGCTCTACATCCCGGGCAACTCCTCACCGCTGCATGAATTCGTCGACATCCAGCACCTGCGCCAATGGATCGTTGCCCAAGGCAAGGTGACCGAGACAGGGCAGGCTTTGGCCATGCACTTTGCCGAAGATGATCGGCAAGACGGCACCTTCCATGCGGGCGTGTTGACAGCGCTGGAGGGCATGGCGGTGTTCCCAAGGGAGCACTGGTTGAAAAAGAATGCCGGGTTTTTCAACAATGACGGATTCTGGGACCCGCAGGACTATGTGGGCATTGAGCGCTCACCCGCGGCCACTGACCCGTTCGCTGAATTGGTGCTGACCATGAAGCAGGCGGCCATGGCCAGCGTCAACACCATCCGTGATGATGCCCAGGTCAACCGGGACGACTTGAGCGCGGTGGTGGAGCCGCTCGTACAGTGGATCAACTGCCTGGGCCCTTTGGCGTTGTTCATTCCCGGAGGCGAGGGCGTGCTGGTGCTGGCCGGGATCATCGACGCCGGTTATGGCATCAACCAGGCCGTCAACGGTGACACCCCGGAGAAGCGCTCGGAAGGCGTGACACGCACGGTCTTCGGCTTGCTCAATGCGCTGCCCCTGGCCAAATCGATTGCCGCACTCAAGGTCGAGGGCCGAGTGGCCGAAAGTCTTCACGACGCTCCTGAGCCGAGCAGTGAATCGAGCCTCCAGCCACTGACCGATACAACGCTTCAACCCGTCTCCGCGCCAGCCCTGAAGCCGCCTGCGACTCGCCTGGAACTCATGCGCGGCGTGTGTGCACCGTTCGCGTCCTTCAGCGACGAGGTACTGGGCCAGATTGCCCGGGTGAGTACGGTTAACGATGACATGTTGCGTCTGATGCAGACGGGGCGCCCGCCGACTCCGCTGCTGGCCGATACCATTGCCCGCTTCAAGCTTGACCAGGAGCTTGAGGCGACAGCCGATCCGACGACACGCGCCAGTTTATTCAACGCCCGTTATCAGGCACTCCAGCACTCGGATCATGAATGGGTCCGCTTGTTCCAGCGCGAGTACCCCGGTTTGCCGAAAGCGGTTGTGGAGCAAATCCTCGACCGTTCGGGCGTGGAGATCGAAGGGCCGGTCGATGCTGCCGAAGCGGTGAGGGTGCTCAGGCGGCTGGACGATAAAGCGCGTGAATATCAGCAGCATGTCAGGCTCAATCGGGCCTATGAAGGCCTGTACTTGCGCTCGATTGTCCACCCCGAATCCGATGTCCTGGCCTTGCATTCTCTGGCGCGGTTACCTGGGTGGCCGACATCCTTGCGCATCGAGGTGCTGGAAGCATCTGAGGGTGGTCGGCTGCTGGATCGCTGTGGCCCGCTTGATGCGCCGGATTGCCGACGCTTGATCAAGGTCGCCGATCGCTATTGGCCTTCTGCGGCGTTGAAACCTGGCCGTGAAGGCTCGGACCTGTTCACTGCGCTGGTCGACCTGTTATCCGTTGAAGAGCGAACCGTGTTGTCATTGCGCGCAGCCGACCCGACAGGTGAGTTGCGCCTGCGTCTGGGTGAGCGAACATTGAGCCGTACCGAATTGATGCTCGGCCTGAGCAGGATGGATTCGAAATTGCCTTTCGAATCCCCTGGACTTCGCGGCGGCGGTTTTCCAAATACGCCCCAGGGGGCGTCCCTGAGTCATGAAGTCGTGCGCTTGCAGGTCAGGGATATTTACCCGGACTTCACCAACGCCCAGGTCGACGAGCTATTGGCGGGCGCCGGTGCCGGGGCTCAGGCGCTGCTGGAGCGCCTTACCCTGCAATTGCGACAACTGCATACCGATCTGGTGCATTGGGTCGAACAGACCGTGTCGGACCTTGATGACATGGATCTGGATTTTCTTGCCGTTGGCGATGAAGGTGCCGTGGGCATGACCCCTCAATAGGTGGCGGCACACAATGCAGAAATGCTGGAGCACGTGATCGATTACGAGCGTGAAACCAGGATAGAGCTTGCCAACGAATTGATGCTCATCTGGCAGAAGTGCCCGCCCGAGGCCAGTAGAGTCATGTCCGACGGGGCATTGGCCGGCTACCGGCTCGATCTGGCCTTTGAGGACTACCACCGCTTGCCGCTGATGAACGTTCGATTCGATGAAGTCGTCGAACTGTCGATGCAGGGGCTGCACCTGGTCGAACGTGAAAGTCTCAACGGGTTTCTGGAGAGTTTCCCTAACCTGCGCACGTTGAATCTGGAGCGACTTGACCTGCGTCTGCCCAACACGAATGACGTGCTGGAAGTGCGATTGCCGCCAGCGATCCTGCAAATGAAGCGGCTCACTTCGCTCAACCTCAAGTCGACGTTTCTGGAGTTCAAGGAGCACACGGCTGCGCAATTGAGCGACCTGGTCAGGTTGCAGAGCCTGGACCTGAGCGATAACCCTTTGGCCATTGCGCCTGTCGTTTTGGGGATGAAGGCGCTACGCGAGCTGAAACTGAGCAATACCGGCATCAGTCACTGTCCGATCGGCATCGTCGATGAGCCATTCATGACTTCACTGGACTTGCGTCATAACCGCATCAGCCGGGTACCCCAGGCGATATTGAACCAGGCAGTCTCCCGGGATCGGGTCTGGCTCTGGGACAACCCGCTGACGGATGAAGAGACACTGTCGCGTCTGGTCGACCACCGTGAACGGACTGGCATCAATCTGTGGTTAAGCCAGCCGGGTGAGGGGTATGGCAGTGCCACGCCGTGGCTGCAAGAGGGTGATGAAGTGCTGCGCGCGGCGCGGCAGCAGATCTGGCAACGGCTGGCCGCCAAACCAGTGGGCGACGTGTTTCTGCGTGTTATCGATGGATTGAGCCTGACGGCGGATTTCCAGGTGGGTTACCTGATCCTGCAAGCGCGGGTATGGCGACTGCTGCAGGCAGCGGAGGCTTCAGAGGAGTTGTGGGGCTGGCTGCGCCAGTGCATGGAAGCAAGGACGCCCGATGCGGAAAATCCGTTCAGGCTGTTCACTGTTCTGGAGGATCGAGTGCGGCTGTACACCGATTGGGTCGCGTTGGGGCGGCCAATTCCTATGGCCAATCTTCCGAATCGCTGATCGGAAGCAAAACGCCTTGAACCCCGCAAAGGGTTCAAGGCGTGACGATCAACGGCGACGGAACAGCGGCAGCGGTTCGTCGGTGGCGGCCTGATAAGTCACCGAGAAGTCTTTGAGGCTTTCCAGCGCTTCATACGGGTCTTTGTCGGCACGCAATGCAAAGGCATCGAAACCGCAACGATGCAGATAGAACAACTGGTCGCGCAACACATCGCCAATCGCCCGCAGTTCGCCTGTGAAACCATAACGGTCACGCAGCAGACGGGCGTTGGAGTAGTTGCGGCCATCAGTGAAGGCCGGGAAGTTCAAGGCGATGACCTTGAAGTTCGCCACGTCGTCACCGATCTCTTCGGCTTCTTCATCGGCATCCAGCCATACGCCCAGGCCGCCATCGCGGGCCTTGAGCATACGGCTGTGTTCGCGCCACAGTGCCAACGGGACGATGTAGTCGTCGCAGTTGGTGATCTCGTCGATGCTGAAGTCCTTGGGCAGCAGGTGCCAGGTTTCGTCGACGACCTCGTTGTTCTTAATGATTCGCTGCATAGACGCGTTCCTTGAAGAGGTCGATGCCAATACGCTGATAGGTGTCGATGAAGCGCTCGTCTTCGGTACGCTGTTCCACGTACACGTCGATCAGCTTCGAGATCACGTCCGGCATGTCGTCCTGGGCGAACGACGGGCCGAGGATCTTGCCCAGACTGGCGTCGCGGCTGGCGCTGCCACCGAGGGACACCTGGTAGAACTCTTCACCTTTCTTGTCCACCCCGAGAATGCCGATGTGACCCACGTGGTGATGACCACAGGCGTTCATGCAACCGGAGATGTTCAGGTCCAGCTCACCGATGTCGAACAGGTAGTCCAGATCATCGAAGCGACGCTGGATAGATTCGGCGATCGGGATCGACTTGGCATTGGCCAGGGAGCAGAAATCACCGCCCGGGCAGCAGATGATGTCGGTCAGCAAACCGATGTTCGGCGTGGCGAAGCCTTGCTCGCGCAATTCGCCCCACAGGGTGAACAGCTTGTCCTGCTCGACGTCGGCCAGAATGATGTTCTGCTCGTGGGACGTGCGCAGTTGGCCGAAGCTGTAGCGCTCCGCCAGATCGGCGACGGCGTCGAGTTGCTTGTCGGTGATGTCGCCCGGTGCCACGCCGGTTGGCTTCAGGGACAGGGTCACGCAGACATAACCCGGCTGCTTGTGGGCCTGGGTGTTGCGTGCGCGCCAGCGGGCGAAACCCGGGTGCTGCTGGTCGAGTTCGGCCAGTTGGGCGTTCTGGTTGTCCAGGGCCCTGTAGTCCGGGTCGACGAAGTGTTTGGCGACGCGATGCACTTCGGCTTCGGTCAAAGTGGTCTGGCCACCGCGAAGGTGCTCCATTTCCGCATCGACTTTCTGAGCGAAGACTTCAGGTGTCAGCGCCTTGACCAGAATCTTGATCCGCGCCTTGTACTTGTTGTCGCGACGACCGTAGCGGTTGTAAACCCGCAGGATGGCGTCGAGGTAGCTCAGCAGGTCTTGCCACGGCAGGAATTCATTGATGAACGCGCCCACCACCGGCGTACGGCCGAGGCCACCGCCGACCAGCACACGGAAGCCCAGTTCGCCAGCGGCGTTGTACACCGGCTCCAGGCCGATGTCGTGGACTTCGATGGCGGCACGGTCGGACGTCGAGCCGTTGATGGCGATCTTGAATTTGCGTGGCAGGTAGGCGAATTCCGGGTGGAACGTGGTCCACTGGCGGACGATTTCGCACCATGGGCGCGGGTCGATCAATTCGTCGGCTGCGACGCCGGCAAACTGGTCGGTAGTGACGTTGCGCAGGCAGTTGCCGCTGGTCTGGATCGCGTGCATCTGCACGGTGGCCAGTTCAGCCAGGATGTCCGGGATATCTTCCACCGCCGGCCAGTTGAACTGCACGTTCTGCCGGGTGCTGATGTGGGCATAGCCCTTGTCGTAGTCACGGGCAATCCTGGCCATCATTCGCACTTGGCGCGAAGTCAGTTGGCCGTAAGGCACCGCAACACGCAGCATCGGCGCGAAGCGCTGGATGTAAAGCCCGTTCTGCAGGCGCAGGGGGCGGAATTCTTCTTCGCTCAGCTCGCCTGCCAGATAGCGTCGGGTCTGATCACGGAACTGCTTGACGCGGTCCTCGATGATCCGCTGATCGTACTCGTCGTATACGTACATATAAGTCCTGTTCTCAGGCTTGGGCCGGTCGGAAACAGCGGCGTTTTTTGCTTGCCGGAATCCGATAATTCCTCGGCAATTCTGCGCGCACGGCCGCGCACTCCGTACGGAGCCGGGGCAAGATACCAGTTTGCGGTTATGCGCAAAAGTGATGTTTGAGTATATGTAAAGAACCAAATCGCCTAATGAGGATCGTTGTAGCAAAGACCCTGTTTGTGATGCGGGCAATCGTCGTCTTTACTGTGATCGAGTCTTTATGCAATCACCGATAAAACCGACAAGAGGCGATGCAATGAGCAACCCTACCAAAGCGACAAAAACCGATAGCACGGTCGATGCCTGGGCGATTCTGTTCCTGATCATTCTGGTCGTCGGCACAGCGGTATATTGGGTCAGTCATCAATAAACGACCCCGTCCGGGCCCACTTCCGACGATTGTCGGACAAAAAACGGAATAAACGCCGTTTTGCGGGCGTTCGCTGGCTATAATGCGCGGCGGATTTCCGGGGGCTCGGACGATAAATGTTGAAGTTTCTATGTGGTGCATTTCTGGCGCTGGGTATGGTCGTGGGGCCTTTTGCCCGGGCGGAATCTGTGCTGTTCCTGAATCCGGGGACGCCCGTGGAACTTTTCTGGACCAGCTACTCGCAATTCATGCAGGCCGCGGCCGATGATCTGCACATCGACCTGCGCATCCTGTACTCCAACCGGACCTCCGAAGTCGTCATCGCGCAAGCGCGCGAAGCCCTGCTTGGACCCCATCGCCCGGACTATCTGATATTCGTCAACGAGGAAAGTGTCGCGCCCGAAATCCTGCGTCTGGCGAAGGGCAGTGGTGTGAAGCTGTTCATGGTCAATAGCGCCCTGAGCCCGGATCAGACGCGCCTGCTCGGTGCACGCCCTGACAAGTATCCCGATTGGGTGGGCAGCCTGGTGCCCAACGACGAGGAGGGCGGCTACCTGATGCTCAAGGAGTTGATTCGCCTGCATCCGCCGGTCGCCCCCGGCCAGACGATTGACCTGTTGGCCTTCTCGGGATTGAAAATCACTCCGTCCGCGCAGTTGCGAGAGAAAGGCATGCGACGGGCGTTGGCCGAACACCCTGAAGTGCGCTTGCGACAATTGGTTTACGGGGGCTGGACCCGTGCACGTGCCTATGAGCAGGCCAAGCTTCTGTTCAAGCGCTACCCACAGACATCCCTGGTCTGGTCGGCTAACGACGAAATGAGCTTTGGCGCCATGCAGGCTTTCGAAGAGACAGGCGGAAAGCCCGGCAAGGATGCGCTGTTTAGCGCCATCAACAATTCACCGGCTGCGTTGCACGCGTTGCTGGACAATCGGCTGAGCGTGTTGCTGGGCGGTCATTTTACTCTGGGTGGCTGGGCCCTGGTGCAGCTGCATGACTACAACCAGGGCGTCGACTTCAGCCGTTATGGCGGTCGCGACCGGCAGATTTCGCTATTGCAGGTGATTGATCGGACACAGGCCAAGCGCCTGCTGGCGCTGGGCAGCGAAAAAAAATTCGGTGTGGATTTTCACAAATTCTCGGCCAAGGGGCAGCCGGTGTCTTATCGATATCCGTTCAGCCTGCAAGCCCTGATGCACTGATTCAGTTCATAGCCCGGCCAGAACCAGCACCAGCTTCACGATGCCGAACAGCGTCAGCGCGAACACGGCCGTGAACAGCACCCCCAGGATCACGAAATGGCTGGGTTTGCCGTGAGTAAAATCACGCGCCCGGTTTTTTCCGCTTTGCACCCCGAATGCAGCTGCCACGACGCTGTGCAGCATCTGCCAGAACGACGGTGGTTTGTTGTCGACTGGATCGTCCATAAATCCCCCGGCTTTAAAGTAGGTCCCCCAAGCATAGCCAATCCGTCGGCCACTGGTGCGGGCGGTCGGCGGATCGACGCATTTTGAAATCAGTCCGGGCTGATGCGATAACTATCTACTGCAAATACGGTTCACTGAAATGATGTTCTGTCGTTCCATTTTTCAGGAGCGACACAATGTCTACCCATCCGCCCTCTGCGGCCCGCCAACGTTTGGTTGCGGGCCAAACCAGCATTCACCGCGAACTTCTTGAACAACTGACGCCTGATTGGTTGATCGATGCCACGCCGCAGCGGCGAGCAGCCATGAAAGCCAGCGGCTCGCTCGCACCGCACTGGTATACGCGAGCATCCATCGAGCAACAGCAGGCACTCAAAGACCGTTTCACAGACAGCCTGGTTTCCCAGACCCGACTCGACAAAACGATGTCGTCGCTGCCAGATGCCGAAAGTTTTGCCGAGCCGATACTGCAAAAGGCGCTGAAGGATCAGTTCGGGGTCGAGGCCGACGTCAACAAAACCATGGTGTGTCTGAGGCGAGCGCTGGAAGTCAGCGAGCTTGAAATCGAGATCAGCTCATTCGAGGTCATGAAGCTTTCGTTGTTGCAGGCGGCACTGCATAACTTCGAAGCATCCGAATGCGAGGCGGGCGCCTTTCATCGCGAGTCAGGGTTTGTGGTTGAGACTTCCACGCCAGGTACATTCGAGGTCATTGCCCTCAACATCTCGGTCAGGCAATTCCTCTCACTCTGCCGCAAGCTCGATATCGGCGCGCAGTATCAAACCCGTGTGAAGGCGTTTTTCCAGGCAACGGATGCGCAGAAGGAAACGACACTGTCCGAGCAGTTCATTGCCAGCCAGAAAGCGGCAATGAAAGCCGCCGCTGAATTGGCGCTGCTGAAAAAGGACATCGAAGCCGACGACTACGCAATGATCCTTTCAGTGGTTAATGGCGAGGTCCATCCCCGTGTTGGCAACACACCGGTCTGGTTTCGCGACTTGAGCCTGATGAAGCGCAGATTGACGGGCTGCGTCGTGTTCAGCATCAGTGAACAATATCGCTATACCAACGACTACATCGTCTACATTCCCCACGATCCCGAACACCCGCTCAAACGCTATACCGCTGAGCAACTGCGTGAAGAATTCAAGCGCCAGTTCACTGCCCATGACCCACTGTCCGACAGTGGCAGCGGGCCAACCGCCCATCAGCGGTTTTTCAGCCAGTTCGTCGCTTACGCCGACCGCCCTTATTACTTCGGTCAATTCACCCGCAAGGCCGCAGACTCTGCGACCGATCCTTTGCATTCATTCTGGTTTAAAGTCGTCCAGTACGTGCCTACCTTGTCGGCCGCCATCCGCATCAAAGCGTTGCCGCCAGAACCTGCAGGCAAACGTGAGCCGGTCGACGATCCATACCTCAATCCTTTCGGGATCGTTCGTGAAGGTGTGGCGGGCATCTGGTCCGCCAACAGCGATCTGTGGACTTATCTCTACGAGCAAAACCGCAAGAAAGTCATCGCCGACGCACGCAGTCATGCGGTTCCCACGGCGGAAGTCGATGCGCGAGTACGGGCGCAAAAGCTCAATCATCTGGTGGAATTTGGTCTGCTGGGCCTGAACATGGTGTCGATGTTCGTTCCGGTACTGGGGGAGATCATGCTGACGGTCATGGCGGGCCAGTTGCTGTACGAGTCGTTCGAGGGGGCGATCGAGTGGAGTGAAGGGGATCGAACTGCGGCCAAGGCGCACCTGATCGATGTGGCCGAGAATCTGGCGATGATCGCGGTGATGGCCGGTGCGGGCAAAGGGTTGGCCAAACTGTCGTCGGTGCAACCCGAACCACTGGTTGAACGCCTGCAACCCATCCAGCGCGAAGACGGCAAAACCCGCTTATGGAAAGCTGACCTGAGCGGATACGAGCGCAACCTCATCCTGCCTCGCCATTCAGTCCCTGATGCGTCGGGCCTGCACCGGATAAATGGCAAAACCTTTATCCGGCAGGATGGCAAGGTCTTCGAAACGACCCTTGACCTTTCGCTGAAAAAATGGCGCCTGCGGCATCCGACTGATTCGGATGCCTGGCAACCGATACTCGAACATAACGGGCATGGCGCCTGGCGTCATGCGCTGGAGCGTCCCCGGACCTGGGATCGGCTGACCCTGCTGCGGCGCATCGGCCATACCACCGAGGCGTTTTCCGATGAGCAACTGCTCGACATCGCCGAGGCCTGTGGTGTCGAGGACAATGCCTTGCGCAAGATGCACATGGATCATCTTCCCCCGCCACCGGAACTGGAGCACGCCTTGCGGCTATTCGAAGATGAACCGGGCATTAACGGGTCATTGCTCAAAAAACTGCAACGGGCCACCCCGGGGCTGAGTAATGCCGCCGCCCGCAGGATTGTGCTCGACGCCAATGCCGAAGAGCTCAACCGCCTGAAAACTACGAGTCGAATTCCCCTGAAAATGCAGGAGGAGGCCCGTTGGTATGCACAGCAGGGGCGCCAGGCCCAGGCTTTCACTGGCCTGCGCATGGAGTCCGCGCTGTCGGCGGACAGCCGCTGGCTCGCACTGCATGCCCTGGAAAAAATGCCGGGATGGTCCGGCGAAGTACGGCTGGAGATTCGCGACGGCCACATCGAGGGCGCGCTCATCGACGGTATCGGTAGCGAGACCGCGACAATCCGTAAGTACGTGGTTAAAAACGGCCCGTCCTATCAGGCATTTGATGAGCTTGGCGAGACGCTCAATGGCGTGCCGGCCACCGGCGATAATTTTTTCGCCTCGCTCATGCACGCATTGCCCGATGAATCCCGTCGCGCATTGGGCGTTCCGCACGTGGGCCAAAGCGCCGGTCTGAAGCAGGCTGTCATCGAATCGGCCTTCGAGCATAGGGCGCAATTGTCGCAAATGCTGGAGCAGCGCAGCGGCCAGAACAAGACGTTCAAGCCGCCCGTACGCGTAACGGAGCGCCGGGTGGGCTACTACGCCAGCGGGCGCGGACAAGGTTTGAATCCTTCTCTGGTGACCCGGGTTCAGGACGTCTACCCGGCGCTGACTGATCAGCAGGCCAACGGGTTTATCCTGGCGCAATTGCGCGCGGGCAGAACCGACGCACAGATTTATAGCCTGTTACAGGCGCGTATGCGCGAGTGGGAGACCCTTGAGTCGACGCTCGATCAATGGGTCGGCGAGCCGATAGCGGGTTCTATGCTGGAGTCGGTGCTCGGAGGCAAGGCCGCGGTCGCACAGAATCTCAAGCAATCCTGGCGTAATTCGCCGCTGGCCGGGGAGCATTCGCGCTACAGAATGCTCGACCTGGTTTGCGACGACCCGATCCCTGCGCTGTCGGCGGATTTCTCCCATGTGCGTGATCTGTATGTCCGGGGTCGTAGCGTCACCGACGCCAATGTCGATGCGTTGTTGGCGAATTTTCCCAAGCTCAGAAGGCTGCGGATCAATGGCACAGGCAACGCTTTCACCACCGTGCCCCAAGTATTGAGCAGTATGCCGGACCTCACGGGGTTGAGCCTGTATTCAGCTGCGCGCTTCGCCGCAGACATGCCGTCGAGACTGGGTGCGTTGACGACGCTCGAGGAGCTCAGCCTGTATTCAACCTGGGGCGTTCCGGTGGCGTTGGACGTCAGCCGGCTACGCAATCTGCGCCTGCTTGAGGTGATTGCCCCGTCAATGGATCAGTGGCCAATCGGGGTTCTGCAACTGCCCCGTCTTGAGCGCCTGAATCTCACCGGCACAGGCATCAGAACGCTACCTGAAGGTATTTTCGAAGGGCATGAAAAACTCTGGTCCGGATTGTCGCTGGACTGGTCGAACGTCCTGCGTAAAAACTTCAAGCCGGCGTATGAGTATCTCAAGCGTCAGCCGCAGCACCTTGTTGACCTGGAAGAAATGGTCAGGGATTACTGCAAGGGCGAGTTGAAACGTCTGGGTGAAGGCATCAATGACCCGTCTGCGGGAATGTTTGATCAGTTTGTCGAACAGTGGCCAGACGCAGCGGCGAGATTCGACGCCGTCGAAGCATTGAGTGAACAGCATCATCAGCTCAATCAGCACCTCAATGACTGGTCCCAACGCGCGCTACAAATGCCTGGAGCGGCCCACGAGATCATGGGGCGTACATGGACGGCAAATGCCCTGAGAACCAGCTGGCGCAACGGCGCATTCAAACGCTACGGCTCGACGGCCAATGCCTCTGTACTCGATCTGCCGAATCTGGCTCTGAGTGAGTTTCCCGAATTGCCGGACGGCGCCTTCCCCGAAGTACGAACCTTGTCTTTGAAGGGCAATGGAGCGCCCGTCCAACAGATCCGCAGTTTTGTACGCGGGTTCCCTGCGCTGGAAAAACTCGATGTGAGTGGCAGCGATCTGACCGACGTGCCCTTTGCGCCCGGTGATCTTGGAAAACTGACTGAGCTGGATCTTTCCAATAACCGAATCGTTGGCGATACCGGGATTCAGCAAGCTTTTGATGGGTTGCAGGCGCTGCAACGCCTGGACTTGAGCAACAACCCGTTGAACACCCTGGATGTCAGTGCAATGACTCGTCTCAAGGCCTTGAATCTCAGCGGCACAGCACTGCATGAATGGCCGACCGGGGCACAAGCGCTACCAGAGTTGTATTGGCTGGATTTGCGCGACAGCAGGGTCAACGCGCTGCCGGAGTCGCTTGCGGATGAAACGCTGCTCAAGACCAACCTCACCGGCACACCTTTAACCCCTCAAGCCGTCGCCGTACGCAATGCGGCCCGGCATCGAATGGAAATGGCCAAAGGGCTGCCGGCCGGCGCTCTGGAACGGTTCGACCTGGAACAGGTGCCACTGGATTTCCCGCCGCTTGAGAGCGCAAGTTCGATCGCACGTCACTTACTGCCGCTGCCGGAAGTGCCAGCGGGAGAAGGGAATGCGGTTTTAACAAAGCGCCTGCAACGCCTGAAACCGGCACTCGCCGATGATGACGCCTTGCAAATGATCGAACAGATGCAGGGGGGCGAAGCTGCAAGCGTGAAAATTGCCGAATGGGAGCAAGCCTTTGAAACGCTCACGCGCCAATTGAATGGCTGGCTGTTTACCCGGGGATCTCGTGGTAGCGGCTGGATGACGTCCTCCATCATTCGCAGGCAGGCCGCCTTGCGCATCCTCGAATGCTGGCGCACAGGTCTGAGCGGCAACGGCGCCGTGACGGATGCGGTGCTGGATCTCAACGGTCTGCAACTGGGTGATCTGCCTGAGGTGCCAGCAATGTTCGAGCATGTCGGCACGTTGAAACTGACGAGTGTAAAACTGACCCGGCGAGGTTCCGACGGGTTCCTGAAGGCCTTTACCCGCCTGAAAAACCTGGACCTCAATGGCAATGGGCTGGATGGCATTCCAGAACCGGTCCGTTCCATGGGCGGCCTCGAGCGTCTGGAAATGTCCTCGAACCGGATAACCGATGCCGAGCAGCTGTATGCCGCTTTGGACAATCTGGAGGGTTTGCGCTGGCTGGACTTGAGCTACAACGAACTGGATGCCTTTGATATTGGCAATTTCGAGCGATTGGAAACGCTGGATCTGCGTAACAACAATTTGACCGAATGGCCGGACGGGGTGTTCGACAGCCCCTATCTGGGCACGCTCAATCTCAGTGGCAACGACATCACGTCGATCCCCGTGCAGGCCCTCAATGGTGACCATGAGGTGCTGATGGCCGGTACGGATTTGAGCGACAACTACAACCTTTCCCTTGAGAGCCTTGAACAACTCAGGGATTACCGTGAAGCGGGTTTGCGCGACGCGGTGCTGGGAATCTCGCGGAGCGATCTTGACGAGTTGATCGATGACTCCCACGGTCAGGGCGGCGACAGCAGCGAAGCCATCGATACGGATGAGGATCTGCCTGAGATTGAGCCGGATCCGGAGCAAAAAGCACCCTGGTTAACCCATCTTCCTCCCGAGGAAGTGGCCGGCAAAACCGGGATATGGAATCAACTCGCGGCGGAACCGGACAATGCGGCGTTCTTTCATCTGCTTTCGCGATTGCAGGATACGCAGGAGTTCCGGGTGGCGAACGCCGATCTGACGCGGCGGGTCTGGACGGTCATTGAAGCCGCCGCCAGCAATTCGGAACTGCGGGAGATCCTGTTTGCCAGCTCCAGCACCCACGGGACTTGTGTCGATGGTCGAATCCTGACGTTCAGCGGGCTGGAGAGCAAAGTTTTCACCCACAATGCCTTGCTTGATATTCCCGTCGGGCGCCCGGCTGTGAAGGGGCAAGCGCTGCTGAACTTGTCCCGGCAGTTGTTTCGACTGGACAAGGTCGACGATCTCGCGAGGAAAGTCGCCATTCGAACCGGCCAGGATGAGGCCGAGGTACGTTTGGGTTATCGAATCGGCCTGACGCAAGGCTGGGCAGACGGCCTGGAGTTGCCAGGGCAACCGAAACACATGACCTATGGCTCGGGAGTGACCGCTCAGCAACTGGCGGACGCGCGCCTCGAGATCACCAACGCAGAGCAATCCGATGGTTTTTTCGAAGACTTGATCCAGCGCGACTATTGGGTGAGTTATCTCAAGGAAAAATACCCTGACGTGTTCAGGGCGCTCGATGAGCTGGATGTTCAGGAGGAGGTTGATAGCGCTGACGAGGGGGCGTTCCTGAGTCAGCTGTTCGAGCAGACGGCGGCGCGTAACGCGAAGATGATCGAGTTGTCCCGCCAGGAGGTTTCGCAGCTGGCGGCTGCTTCAAACAGGTAAATCACCTGTGGGAGCGAGCAAGCTCGTTCCCACAGGGTTTATTTCAGTTGAACACTCAGTTGTCGTAACCGAGGTTCGGTGCCAGCCAGCGTTCAGTCACACTCAGCTCCTGACCTTTACGCGACGTGTAGCTCTGCACCTGGTCCTTGTCGATCTTGCCCACGGCAAAGTACTGCGCTTGCGGGTGGGCAAAGTACCAGCCGCTGACCGCCGCTGCCGGGAACATTGCGTAGTGCTCAGTCAGGAACACGCCGCTGCGGCCGGCGTGCATTTCGCGGGCCTCGGGGTCGAGCAGGGCAAACAGCGTGGCTTTCTCGGTGTGATCCGGGCAGGCAGGGTAGCCCGGGGCAGGGCGGATACCGGTGTATTGCTCCTTGATCAACGCCTCGTTGTCGAGGGTTTCGTCCTTGGCATAACCCCAGTGTTCTTTTCGCACCTGCTGGTGCAGCCACTCGGCACAGGCCTCGGCCAAACGGTCGGCCAGGGCCTTGACCATGATCGAGTTGTAGTCGTCGCCAGCGTCCTGATAGGCCTTGGCCACTTCTTCGGCACCGATACCCGCGGTGGTGATGAAACCACCCACGTAGTCGGTGATTTCGCTGTCTTTCGGAGCGACGAAGTCGGCCAGGGAGAAATTCGGCTTGCCGTCGGTCTTGATGATCTGCTGACGCAGGTGGTGCAGCTTGGCCAAGGGCTTGCCGTCATCCCCGTAAACTTCGATGTCATCGTCGCGCACCTGATTGGCCGGCCAGAAACCGAACACCGCGCGGGCGCTGATCAGCTTCTCGTCGATCAGTTTGGCGAGCATTTCCTGGGCATCGGCGTACAGCGCGGTGGCGGCTTCACCGACCACTTCGTCCTGGAGGATGCGCGGGAATTTGCCGGCCAGGTCCCAGGAGATAAAGAACGGCGTCCAGTCGATGTACTCGGCCAACACTTTCAGGTCGATGTTATCCAGCACCTTGGTGCCGGTGAACGTTGGCTTGACCGGCTCGTAGGTACTCCAGTCGAACTGCGGTTTTTTCGCGATCGAAGCGGCGTAGCTCAGGCGCTCGGTGCGGGCGCTGCGGTTGGCGGTGCGCTCGCGGACCTCGACGTATTCCTCGCGGGTTTTCTCGACGAAACCGGCCTTCAGTTCCTTGGACAGCAACTGCGTGGCCACGCCGACGGCGCGGGAGGCGTCGGTGACGTAGACCACGGCGTCGTTGCTGTACTTGGGCTCGATCTTCACTGCCGTGTGCGCTTTGGAGGTGGTCGCGCCGCCGATCATCAATGGCAGATGGAAGTCCTGGCGCTGCATCTCGCGAGCGACATGGACCATTTCATCCAGTGACGGAGTGATCAGGCCGGACAGGCCGATGATGTCGCACTTCTCGTCCTTGGCGACCTGGAGGATTTTCTCCGCCGGCACCATCACGCCGAGGTCGACGATGTCGTAGCCGTTACAGCCCAGCACCACGCCGACGATGTTCTTGCCGATGTCGTGCACGTCGCCTTTCACCGTGGCCATCAGGATCTTGCCCTTGGCTTCCGGTTTGTCGCCCTTTTCCAGCTCGATGAACGGGATCAAGTGGGCTACCGCCTGTTTCATCACGCGGGCGGATTTCACCACTTGCGGCAGGAACATTTTGCCGGCGCCGAACAGGTCGCCAACGATATTCATGCCGGACATCAGTGGACCTTCGATCACTTCGATCGGGCGGGCGAACGATTGACGGGACTCTTCGGTGTCTTCAACGATGTGGGTGGTGATGCCCTTGACCAGTGCATGCTCCAGGCGCTTGTTGACGTCCCAGTTGCGCCACTCTTCAGTCTCGGCTTCCTTGACGCTGCCGTCGCCCTTGTACTTGTCGGCGATGGCGAGGAGGGCGTCGGTGCCTTCCGGGGTGCGGTTGAGGATCACGTCTTCAACGGCGTCACGCAGTTCCACCGGGATCTGGTCGTAGATCTCCAGCTGACCGGCGTTGACGATACCCATGGTCAGGCCGGCGCGGATCGCGTACAGCAGGAACACCGAGTGAATCGCTTCACGCACCGGGTTGTTGCCACGGAACGAGAACGACACGTTGGACACGCCGCCCGAGGTCAGCGCATACGGCAGTTCGTCGCGGATGTAGGCACAGGCGTTGATGAAGTCCACCGCGTAGTTGTTGTGTTCTTCGATGCCGGTGGCCACGGCGAAGATGTTCGGGTCAAAGATGATGTCTTCCGGCGGGAAGCCGACTTCGTTGACCAGAATGTCATAGGAGCGTTTGCAGATTTCTTTCTTGCGCGCTTCGGTATCGGCCTGGCCGGCTTCGTCGAAGGCCATCACGACCACGGCGGCGCCATAACGCTTGCACAGCTTGGCGTGATGAATGAACTGCTCGACACCTTCCTTCATGCTGATGGAGTTGACGATGCCCTTGCCCTGGATGCACTTGAGGCCGGCTTCGATCACTTCCCACTTGGAGGAGTCGATCATGATCGGTACGCGGGAGATGTCCGGTTCGCCGGCAATCAGATTGAGGAAGGTCACCATGGCCTTCTTCGAATCGAGCATCCCTTCGTCCATGTTGATGTCGATCACCTGGGCGCCGGCCTCGACCTGCTGCAGGGCGACTTCCAGGGCTTCGGTGTAGTTGTCTTCGCGGATCAGGCGGGCGAATTTGGCCGAACCCGTGATGTTGGTGCGCTCACCGACGTTGACGAACAGCGAGTTGCGATCGATGGTGAACGGCTCCAGGCCCGACAGGCGGCAAGCCTTGGGGATTTCCGGAATCTCGCGCGGCGCATAACCGGCCACGGCCTTGGCGATGGCTTCGATGTGGCCCGGCGTGGTGCCGCAGCAGCCACCCACGATGTTCAGGAAGCCGCTTTGGGCAAACTCTTCGATGACCTTGGCGGTTTGCGCCGGCAATTCGTCGTACTCGCCGAATTCGTTTGGCAGGCCGGCGTTCGGGTGCGCCGAGACGTGGGTGCTGGCCTTGTTCGACAGCTCTTCCAGGTACGGGCGCAGCTCGCTGGCACCGAGGGCGCAGTTCAAACCGACGGAAATCGGCTTGGCGTGGGCCACGGAGTTCCAGAAGGCCTCGGTGGTCTGGCCGGACAGGGTGCGACCGGAGGCGTCGGTGATGGTGCCGGAGATCATGATCGGCAATTCGATGCCCAGTTCTTCGAACACGCCTTGAACGGCAAAGATCGCAGCCTTGGCGTTGAGGGTGTCGAAAATGGTTTCGATCAGGATCAGGTCGGCGCCGCCTTCGATCAGGCCTTTGGTGGACTCGGTGTAGTTCTCCACCAGTTCATCGAACGTCACGTTGCGGTAGCCGGGGTTGTTCACGTCTGGCGACAGCGAGCAGGTGCGGCTGGTCGGGCCGAGCACGCCGGCGACGAAGCGCGGCTTGTCAGGGGTTTCCAGGGTCTTGGCGTCGGCGACCTTGCGCGCCAACCGTGCACCTTCTACGTTCAATTCGTACGCCAGGCCCTGCATGCCGTAATCGGCCAGAGAAATCTGAGTGGCGTTGAAGGTGTTGGTTTCGAGAATGTCGGCGCCGGCATCCAGGTAGGCTTTTTCGATACCGCCAATCACATCCGGGCGCGTCAGCACCAGAAGGTCGTTGTTGCCTTTGACATCGCTCGGCCAGTCGGCAAAGCGTTTGCCACGGTAATCCTGCTCCTCGAGCTTATAGCTCTGGATCATCGTGCCCATACCGCCATCGAGAATCAGAATGCGCTCTTTGAGGG
Organism: Pseudomonas sp. MT92; assembly: GCF_058792515.1. Taxonomy (NCBI): domain Bacteria; kingdom Pseudomonadati; phylum Pseudomonadota; class Gammaproteobacteria; order Pseudomonadales; family Pseudomonadaceae; genus Pseudomonas; species Pseudomonas sp. MT92. The sequence goes on along the minus strand of NZ_JBXAFA010000022.1, from coordinate 20,695 downwards.
CGTGCTTGAGAGCTTGAAGGCGAACGCTGCGATCGGACATTTGGACTACTCGGTAAGGCCATGACGAAGGGCCGGGATGATAGCAAACCTGTGCGCTATTGGAGCATGTCTGGATTTAACGTGAATATCGCTCATGATGGTGTGATGGCCAGACCGGTAGAATCGCCGCGTTTTTTAAAGATCGGGACCAGGGACATGTCGTATCGCGTCGTCATCAGCATTGCATTGTTGCTGTTTAGCTGGGGCGCCGTCGCGCAAAGTCCCGCTGTATCTAACGGCATTTCCTACACGCGTGACATCCAACCGATCTTCACTGAAAAGTGTGTGGCTTGCCACGCCTGCTACGACTCCGCCTGCCAGCTCAACCTGGGCAGTGGCGAAGGCGCGGCGCGCGGCGCCAACAAAATCCCGGTCTATGACGGTGATCGCAGTCAGGCCGCCGCGCCGACCCGGTTGTTTTATGACGCGTTCGGTAAGCGTGCCTGGCAGCAAAAGGGCTTCTATTCAGTGCTCGACGCCCAGGGCAGTCAGGCCGCGCTGATGGCGCGGATGCTCGAGTTGGGTCACAAGGCGCCAATGCAGCCCAATGCCAAGCTGCCCGAAGAGATTGTCCTGGGTCTGAATCGGGAAAACACGTGCGCCATGCCGGCGGAGTTCGATGCCTATGCCGGTTCCCACCCGAAGGAGGGCATGCCGTTGGCGGTGACGGGTCTGACCGATCAGCAATATCAGACGTTGCAACGCTGGCTGGCCTCTGGCGCGCCCATCGATGAGCAAGGCCTGGCGCCCAGTGCGAAAGAAGCCTTGGAGGTGGTGCAGTGGGAGAACCTGCTGAATGCGCCGGGTGCGCGACAAAGTCTGGTGGGGCGCTGGTTGTTCGAGCACTGGTTTCTTGCGCACATCTATTTCAAGGATGGCGAGCCCGGGCATTTCTTCCAGTGGGTGCGTTCGCGCACGCCGAGCGGCCAGCCTATCGATCTGATCAACACCCGCCGGCCCAATGATGATCCCGGCACTCAGATCTATTACCGCCTGTGGCCGGTACAGGGCGTGATCGTGCACAAGACCCACATCACCTATCCGCTGAGCGCGGCGAAGATGGCGCGGATCAAAACCCTGTTCTACAACGGCAACTGGCAGGTCAACGCGCTGCCGGGCTACGGGCCGGAACGCCGGGCCAATCCGTTTACCACTTTCGAAGCCATCCCGGCCCAGGCGCGTTATCAGTTCATGCTCGATAACGCCGAATATTTCGTGCGCACCTTTATTCGCGGCCCGGTCTGCCGGGGTCAGATTGCCACGGACGTGATTCGCGATAATTTCTGGGCGCTGTTCCAGGCCCCGGAACATGACCTCTACATCACCGACCCGAAGTATCGCGGCCAGGCGACACCATTATTGGCGATGCCAGGGCAGAACGACGACGTTGGCAGTGTCCTGAGCCTGTGGCATGACTACCGCGACAAGCGCAATGCGTATGAAGCCCTGCGCCGGGACAGTTACGCGGACTTGCGGCCGCCGAGCTGGTCCAGCCTGTGGGCAGGCAATGACAACGCCTTGTTGAGTATCTTTCGACATTTCGACAGCGCCTCGGTGACCAAGGGCCTGATCGGTGAGGTGCCGCAAACCATCTGGCTGTTCGACTTCCCGTTGCTGGAGCGCACTTACTATCAGTTGGCGGTGAATTTCGACGTGTTCGGCAACGTCTCTCATCAAGCCCAGACGCGCTTGTATTTCGACTTGATCCGTAACGGCGCGGAGCAGAACTTCCTGCGCCTGATGCCGGCCAACTCCCGCGACGATTACCTGGACGACTGGTACCAGAGCAGTGGCAAATTCAAGATGTGGCTGGACTACGAATCGATTGACAACGACACGCCGACGGCGCTGAAACTCGATCCGAAGGACCCCAAGCGCGATTTCGTCATGCAGTTGCTGGCGCGCTATGGCGAGCTCAATGCCAACCCGGACCCGATCAATCGCTGTGACGGTGCCTACTGCTCGCGACCCAACATCGATCTGGACTTGCAGGGTGCCGAACAAGCCCTGAGTCGCCTGACTTCGCGCCCGGCGGCCGGACTCAAGGTCATAGACCAGTTGCCTGAAGCGACCATGCTGCGCGTCGAGACGGCGAGTGGCCAACGTGTGGTCTACAGCCTGCTGCGCAACCGCGCACACAGCAACGTAGCGTTCCTGCTTGGCGAGTCGCTGCGGTATGAGCCAGGGCTCGACACGCTCACCATTTATCCGGGGGTCATGAGCAGCTACCCGAACTTCATGTTCAACATTCCCGCCGAACAAGTCCCGGCCTTTGTCGACGCCATGGAAAACGCCAAAGACGCCGGCAGCTTCGAGAGGATTGTCGATCGCTGGGGCGTAAGGCGCAGCCATCCGCAGTTCTGGCAGTACTTCCATGACCTGAGCCGCTATATCCATGAGACCGATCCGGTCGAGGAGGGCGTGCTGGACATGAATCGCTACCAGAATCTTTGATCGATTTTTGCAAGCTGCCTGATGTCCCGGACTAAGAAGCGACCATCGAATCAGGATCGTGGGAAAGCCGCAATTGGGTAGTCAACTGCAGCTATCGGTGGTTTAAAGTCGGGATTGACGGCGAATGGCCGGGTGAGGTTGCCATCGTTCTTTCCTGACAAAAATACTGGGACTTTGTCCGGCGCGATGATTGGCGTAAACTGCGCCCAAGCCTGCGAGGAGTTTCCATGACCGCTATAACCATCACCGACGCCGCCCACGATTATCTGGCTGATCTGCTCTCCAAGCAGAACACCCCGGGCATTGGCATCCGCGTCTTCATCACCCAGCCTGGCACCCAGTACGCCGAAACCTGCATTGCCTACTGCAAGCCGGGCGAAGAAAAACCCGAAGACACCGCGCTGGGGCTCAAAAGCTTCACCGCTTACATCGATTCGTTCAGCGAAGCTTTCCTGGACGACGCGGTTGTCGACTACGCCACCGACCGCATGGGCGGCCAACTGACCATCAAGGCGCCAAACGCCAAAGTCCCGATGGTCAACGCCGACAGCCCGATCAACGAGCGCATCAACTATTACCTGCAAACCGAGATCAACCCGGGGCTGGCCAGCCACGGCGGCCAGGTCAGCCTGATCGACGTGGTTGAAGACGGCATCGCCGTTCTCCAGTTCGGCGGTGGTTGCCAGGGCTGCGGCCAGGCAGACGTGACCCTGAAGGAAGGCATCGAGCGCACCTTGCTCGAGCGTATCCCCGAGCTCAAGGGTGTTCGTGACGTGACTGACCACACGCAGAAAGAAAACGCCTACTACTAAGGCGTTCGCTGCGAAATTAAAAAACGGCGCCCGTGAGCGCCGTTTTTTATGGGTGTTCGATAACCTGTTGCGATCCGACAAGCCCCCGCCACAGGATTCAGCAGGGTTCAAGGTCGATAGAGATGCGCATGCCCCGCGCGATACAGCGACGATTCGCTGAAATGGTCACTGCCCAGCACCCGTCCCACCAGAATCAATGCCGTGCGCCGAAACCCCTTGGCCTGAACCTTCCCGGCAATGTCTTCCAGCGTACCCACCACCCAATCCTGATCCGGCCAGGTCGCGCGGTGAATCACTGCAATCGGGCAATCCGCGCCGTAATGCGGCAGCAATTCGGCCAGGATCTTTTCCAGGTGATTGACCCCCAGATGAATTGCCATGGTGGCTCCATGCTGCGCCAGGCTGCCTAATTCTTCACCGGCGGGCATCACGGTTTTGTCGGCATAGCGAGTCAGGATCACGCTCTGTGAGACGTCGGGCAGGGTCAGTTCCGCCCCCAAAAGCGCTGCGCAGGCGGCCGTAGCGGTGACCCCGGGAATGATTTCAAAGGCAATGCCGAGTTCGCGCAGGTAGCGAATCTGCTCGCCGATGGCGCCATACAGGCTCGGGTCGCCAGAATGCACGCGAGCCACGTCCTGGCCCTTGGCGTCGGCGGTCTTGATCAGGTCGATAATCTGTTCCAGATGCAGTTCGGCGCTGTTGACCACTTGCTCGGCACAATGTCCTTGCAGTACTGCGGCGGGCACCAGCGAACCGGCATAGATGATCACCGGGCAGCTGCGAATCAGCCGCTGGCCTTTGACGGTGATCAGCTCGGGGTCGCCAGGACCTGCGCCTATGAAGTAGACGGTCATCGTCGATTCCTGTGGGAGAAAGGGGCTGGGCAAGGCAGCAGATGAAGATTGCTCATGATCGAAAGCGCGGATTATCGAGGATTTTACGTCGAGCAGGCCAATGCGAAGGTGGCCTGGGCATATTTCTGCCGCTTGATCAGCAGTTTGGCCGGCGAATGGGTCAACTGCTCGGCCAGGGCCAGTGCGGCACTTTCCGCTATGCCGTAGCAGCCGGTTCGCTCGAAGGCGATCTGCGAATGATGACTGAGTTGTGGCTCATAGCCGGCCAACTGTTCGCTGCTGAAATACGTCAGTGGCAGCGCGAGTTGCTCGGCCAGCTCGACAAGGGCCGGCTCATCTCGCTTCAAATCGATACTGGCCAGGGCCTTGATCTGATGCAATTCGATCTGGTGCGCTTGCAACGCCTGATCGAGCAACGCCCGTAACGTGGTGACGGGGCAGCCCCGTTGGCAGCCCAGGCCGACCACCAGGGTCGGCGCTGTGCCGGTATCGGTCATGCGTGGTATTGGCCATCGCTCTTGCGGCGGAACAGCCAGGCGCTGATCAGGCCCAGGGCCAGCCAGAACGCGACATTGGTCAGCTGCGAAGCGATTTTGAATTGGGTTTCCAGTGCTTGCGGTGCCAGCATCGAGTGCACGTCCGGCTGCGGCGCGCCAATCACATGAGGGACGGCAATGATGGCTGCACCGAGGACTTTCATCAGCCAGTGACGGCTGAACGCGATCAGCGCGATGCCGACAGCGGTTGAAGCGGCGGTGCCAATCCACCAGGTCTGCCGTTGCGCCAGGTCGGCAGCGGCGGTGCCTGGCAGTTCCGGCGGCAGGCCAAGGGTCGGCGCGAGCACGAAGGTCGCGTAACCGGCCAGGCCCCAGAGCAACCCCTGAGAGGTTTTGGTCGGCGCGCGCAAGGTGTACAGGCCGGCGAGCATCAGGGCGAAACCGACAGCCACCACCAGATTGCCGCCGGTGGTCGACAACACGCGCTGCCAGCCGTTTTCCGGCTCCCAGGCTTCGGCATCGTGGGTGTGAGCGGCGACGCCAGCGGCATGTTCATGGACTTCAACAGCAGCGGGTTCGGATTTTTCGTAGGTTTCGGCCTGCAGAATCAGCGGAGCGACCCAGAAGCTTTGCAGCAGGGTCAGCAGCAGGGCGGCCAGCAGCCCCGTGAACCCCGCGGTTTGCGCGATACGCTTGATCATGTCGACAGGTCTCAATGGCACGGGAAGGCAGCGCTGTGACGGGTATCGTGAGCGGCGTTGTGAACCGCCTCGATGTGCGAGAAACCGGCGAAATACACCAGGCACGCACCGAGGATCGACGCACACACGGCGGCGGTCAGGCGTTGAGTCAGGGTTGTGGTGCTGCTGGTGGTGGTGCTGTGGCCGGTGCTGCTGATAATCGACATGGCGCTTCCCTCAGTTCTGTCAGCGGGGAATGGGAGCGCATGCAAATCCCTGCACGAGCGAGCGCGCAGAGGTTCGAACAGCGCCCGCCCACCGCGGGTTTGTCATTCAGTGATTGTAAGGTTCACTTTGTGTTGCGGGCCGGTCTCCGGGCTCACGAGGGGTGCTGGCTATCGCCTGAACCTGCAAGCATCACCTTCCCATGCCGCACTGGCACAGTGGATCTGACGCTTCGCTCGCTTACCGTTGCGGGGGCAGCACCGGACTGACATGGCTTTAGAGTAAAGCACATGATTCACCGGTTTCCCGTTTCACCCTGTGAAGGGCACCCGTAACAAGGCGTGTAGGAGAGCATGGGCAGAGGTGGGGCGTCAATTGGCAAGTGTTCTCAACTCGGGACTGAGTTGCTTGATTCGCGAGCAGGCACTGTAGAACTCAGCATGAACATTGACCCGCCCCAATACGATGCGTAGCCTTGCGCTTTCGAGGTTCTTCGGCGTTTGCCGAAGCTAAGAAGGGAACGCGGTCGATGCCGCGGCTGCCCCCGCAACTGTGAACGGTGATGTTCGCTGCCACGCCACTGCACGCTCAGGTCCTGAGCCCGCGGGAAGGCGCAGCCAACGCCAGTCAAGCGACTGGCACGCCGTCAGCCAGGAGACCTGCCTCGAACAGATTCTCACTACAACCGGGCGGGGTGATCCGGTGGCGAACGCTTCCGGCGCGCACAGGCGTTGCCGGTTCTCGTCCCGTATGCCCGCCACCTTGCCAAAGGGCATCCGATGAAAACACTGGCCAAACTCCCCGTCACCATCGTTACCGGCTTCCTCGGCTCGGGCAAAACCACCTTGCTGCGGCACATGCTCGACAACGCTCAAGGGCGTCGCATCGCGGTGATCGTCAACGAGTTCGGCGAGCTGGGTATCGACGGTGAAATCCTCAAGCAGTGCTCCATCGGCTGTACCGAAGAAGAAGCCAATGGCCGCGTCTACGAACTGGCCAACGGCTGCCTGTGTTGCACCGTTCAGGAAGAGTTCTTCCCGGTGATGCGCGAACTGGTTGCCCGTCGCGGCGATCTCGACCACATCCTCATCGAAACCTCCGGCCTGGCGCTGCCAAAGCCGCTGGTCCAGGCCTTCCAGTGGCCGGAAATCCGCAGCGCCTGCACCGTTGACGCGGTGATCACCGTGGTCGATAGCCCGGCCGTGGCCGCCGGCACCTTCGCCGCGTTCCCGGATCAGGTGGACGCCCAGCGCAAACTTGACCCGAACCTGGACCACGAATCGCCGCTGCACGAGCTGTTCGCCGATCAGTTGTCCAGTGCCGACCTGGTGATCCTCAACAAAGCTGACCTGATCAGCCCGGAAGACCTGGCCCGCGTGCGCCTGGAAGTCGCTGAAGAGTTGCCGCCTGCGGTGAAAGTCATTGAAGCCAGCAGCGGTCGCCTGCCACTGGACGTTCTGATCGGCCTGGGCGCCGGTTCCGAAGAACACATCGACAGCCGCCACAGCCATCACGATCATCACCACGACGATGATGATCACGACGACCACGATCACGACGCTTTCGACTCCATCTCCATCGAACTGCCAGCCTCTGACGAGAGCTTGCTGATGGACGCGCTGACGCAATTGGTGGTGGAGCACAGCATCCTGCGGGTCAAGGGCTTCGCGGCGATCCCGAACAAACCGATGCGCCTTTTGATCCAGGGCGTGGGTACTCGTTTCGACAAGCACTTCGACCGTCAGTGGGGGCGCGAAGAAGAACGCACCACACGTCTGGTGTTGATCGGCCAGGCGCTGGACGCCGAGCTGCTCGAAACGCAATTGCGCGCCGCGCTCAGCGTATAAGCCATGCACCTGCTCAGGACCCAGCCCGGCGGTTTCGTGTCGGACGACAACATTGCCGACCTTGGACAAACTCCCGCCGAGCTGGTGATCCTGTGCAGCGGCGATTCCAGCCTGGCGCTGCTCGCCGAAGCGGCCCAGCAGTTGCCTGACGATTACCCGAGCGTGCGCCTGGCCAACCCGATGCAGGTGCAGAATCACGCTTCGGTCGATTTGTACGTCGACGAAGTGCTGCGCCACGCCAAGGTCATTCTGATCTCGCTGCACGGCGGCATCGCCTATTGGCGTTATGGCGTGGAGCGCTTGGTAGAGCTTTCCCGGCGCGGGGTGCAGCTGATTCTGGTGCCGGGTGACGATCGTCCGGACCCGGAGCTCAGCGACCTTAGCACCGTGGGTGCTGAGGACCGCGACAGACTCTGGCAGTATTTGCGTCAGGGTGGCATGGGCAATGCCCTGGGCTTTTTTCGCTGCCTGGCCAATCGCTGGCTGGGCCGTGATTACGCCTGGTCCGAGCCACAAGCCTTGCCGCGCACAGCGATCTACCACCCACACAAAAGTCCTGCGCAACTGAGTGATTGGCAAGCCGAATGGCGGACCGATCAACCGGTGGCGGCGGTGCTGTTCTACCGCTCGCACTTGCAGGCGGCGAACACCGCTTTCATCGACGTCTTCTGTCAGCGTTTGCAGGCAGCGGGGTTGAATCCGTTGCCTATCGCCCTGGCCAGTCTGAAAGAACCCGGCTGCCTGTCGGTGGTCGAGGACTGGCTGGACGAGGTCTGCGCCTCGGTGATTCTCAACACCACCGGTTTCGCCCAATCGAGTCCTGAAGCTCCGCATTTGCGTCCGTTTCGCCGCAATATCCCGGTGATCCAGGCAATTTGCGCCCAGGATAACGAACCGGGATGGCGCGCCAGCGAACAAGGGCTCGGCCCGCGTGATCTGGCGATGCATATCGCCCTGCCGGAACTGGACGGGCGAATCATCAGCCGACCGATCAGCTTCAAGGACCTGGCCTGGCGCAGTGAGCGCAGTCAGTCCGATGTGGTCTGCTACCGCGCGCAACCGGAACGCATGGACTTTGTCGCCGAACTGGCGCGGCGCTGGATTGATCTGGCGCGGTTGCCGAATGCCGAAAAACGCGTCGCGCTGATTCTCGCCAATTACCCGACCCGCGACGGGCGTATCGGTAATGGCGTCGGCCTCGACACCCCGGCTGCGGCACTGAATATCCTCCGTGCACTGCAGGCCGAAGGTTATCCATTGCCGGCGCCGTTGCCGGACAGCGGCACCGCGTTGATCCAGCAACTGCTCGGCGGCGTCAGCAATGATCTTGACACCCTCGACCAGCGCCCGTGCCAGCAAAGCCTGGCCATGGACGACTACCTGCAGATGTTCAACGCGCTGCCCGAAGCCAACCGCCAGGCGGTGCTACAACGCTGGGGTGCACCCGAGAGCGATCCGATGTGCCGCGCCGGGCGGATGATGATTGCCGGGTTGCGTTTCGGCCTGACGTTCGTCGGCATTCAACCGGCGCGGGGCTATCAGGTGGACCCGAGCGCGGTGTATCACGACCCCGACCTGGTGCCGCCCCACGGTTATCTGGCGTTTTACTTCTGGTTGCGCAACACCTACGGCGCCCACGGCGTGATCCACGTCGGCAAGCACGGCAACCTCGAATGGCTGCCGGGCAAGGGTGTCGGGCTCTCCGAACACTGTTGGCCGGACGCGTTGCTCGGGCCGTTGCCGAATATCTATCCGTTCATCGTCAACGATCCGGGCGAGGGCGCCCAGGCCAAGCGGCGCACCCAAGCGGTGATCATCGACCACTTGATGCCGCCGTTGACCCGCGCCGAAACCTACGGCCCGTTGCGCAATCTCGAGCTGTTGGCGGATGAGTACTACGAAGCGCAACTGCTCGATCCGCGACGTGCCCGGGAGTTGCAACGCGACATCCTGCAACTGGTGCGTGACACTCATATTGACCGCGAACTGCAACTGGACGAACAACTCGACAGCGATGCCGACGCGGCGATCTGGTTGCCGCGTCTGGACACCTACCTGTGCGATTTGAAAGAGTCGCAGATCCGCGATGGCCTGCACGTGTTCGGTGAGTCACCGACCGGGCGCCTGCGCATCGACACCTTGCTCGCACTGCTGCGCATTCCACGGGGCGATGGGCGTGGTGCGCAATCAAGCCTGCTCAGGGCGCTGGCGAAAGCCTTTGAACTGGGCTTCGATCCGCTCGATTGTGCACTGGCCGAGCCGTGGAACGGGCCGCGTCCGCATGCGTTGTTGTCGATCAGCGATGAACCCTGGCGCATTACCGGCGACACCCGCGAACGCCTGGAGCTGTTTGCCACACAACTGATCTCTCAGGCGCTGGATGCCCCTTGTCGGAGCGAGCCTGCTCGCGAGGGTGTGTCAGTTGACATCAATGCGGCTGACACACCCTCGCGAGCAGACTCGCTCCTGCAGGAGGCCGGTTGGACCGAGGTACAAGCCATTCTCGACAACCTGCGCGAAGTGGTCGCACCACGCCTGGACGCCTGTGGTCCGGCCGAAATGCGCGGTCTGCTCGATGCCCTGAGCGGTCGCTTCGTCCCGGCCGGTCCCAGCGGTGCGCCGAGTCGCGGGCGGTTGGACGTGCTACCCACCGGACGCAATTTTTACTCGGTGGACGTGCGCAACCTGCCCACCACCACGGCATGGCGCATCGGTTTCCAGTCAGCCAACCTGATTCTCGAACGGCACCTGCAAGACCACGGCGATCACCTGCGCCAGCTCGGCCTGTCGGTGTGGGGCACTGCGACCATGCGCACCGGTGGTGACGACATTGCACAGGCCATGGCGTTGATGGGCGTGCGTCCGGTCTGGGCGACCGGTAGCCAGCGAGTCGACGACTTCGAAATCCTGCCGCTGAGTTTGCTCGACCGCCCCCGCGTCGACGTGACGTTGCGCGTCTCGGGTTTCTTCCGCGATGCCTTTGCCAATCTGATCCGCCTGTTCGACGCCGCCGTGCAAGCGGTCGCCGCGCTGGACGAACCCGACGACCTCAACCCCCTGGCGGCCAAGGTTCGCGCCGAACGTGAAGCGTTGTTGCAATCGGGACTGGACGAAGACGCGGCCAGACGCCAGGCCGGTTGGCGCATCTTCGGTGCCAAGCCCGGCGCGTATGGCGCGGGCGTGCAGGGTGCCATTGACGGTCGCCTGTGGCAGAGCCGCGAGGATCTGGCCGAGGTGTATCTGAACTGGGGAGGCTACGCCTACGGCGGTTCCGACGAAGGCACCGCTGCCCGCGAGCAGTTCGCCCAGCGCCTGAGCCAGGTGCAAGCGGTGCTGCAAAACCAGGACAACCGCGAGCACGATCTGCTCGACTCTAACGACTATTACCAGTTCCAGGGTGGCATGTTGGCCGCCGTGGAAAGCCTCAGTGGTGCAACGGCGGCCAGTTATCACGGCGACCATAGCCAGCCGGACCTGCCCAGAATCCGCACGCTCAAGGAAGAACTGAACCGGGTCATCCGCTCCCGGGCGGCCAATCCGAAGTGGCTCGAAGGCGTCAAGCGTCACGGCTACAAGGGCGCGTTCGAAATGGCGGCGACGGTCGATAATCTGTTCGCCTTCGATGCCACCACCCGGTTGATCGACGATCACCAATACGCGTTGCTGGCGGATGCCTATTTGCTCGACCCCGATACCCGTGACTTCGTTCGCGAGCACAATCCCCATGCCTTGCGCGACATGACCGAACGCCTGCTCGAAGCGCAACAGCGGGGTATGTGGAAAGCGCCGGGCGAATATCGCGAGGCGTTGGAGAATCTGTTGCTGGATATAGAAGAAGACAGTTAATACACCGCCGACCCTGTGGGAGCGAGCTTGCACGCGATGGAGCGTCAGTCACATCAATAGCCACTGACGCGCCGCTTTCGAAATCACCGACCATGACCGAGATTGAACAATGACCGATACCCCCCATTTCCCGCTCTCCGCCGTGGTCGGCGCCGATGATTTGAAACTCGCGCTGTGCCTGACCGCCATCGACCCGAAGATCGGCGGTGTGTTGATCGAAGGTCCGCGCGGCATGGCCAAGTCGACGCTGGCCCGTGGCCTGGCGGACCTGCTGGCCAGCGGTCAGTTTGTCACCTTGCCTTTGGGCGCCACTGAAGAACGCCTGGTGGGCACACTCGATCTCGACGCCGCATTGAGCGAAGGTCGCGCGCAGTTTTCCCCGGGCGTGCTGGCCAAGGCTGACGGTGGCGTGCTCTACGTCGATGAAGTGAATCTGCTGCCTGATCACCTCGTCGATCTGCTGCTCGATGTGGCCGCCAGCGGCACTAACCTGGTCGAACGCGACGGGATTTCTCACCGCCATTCGGCGAAGTTCGTGTTGATTGGCACCATGAACCCGGAAGAGGGCGAGCTGCGCCCACAACTGCTCGATCGTTTTGGCTTGAACGTCGCCCTCGGTGGTCACACCGCGCCGGCCGAACGCGGGCAAATCATCCGACGGCGCCTGGACTTCGACACCGATCCGCACGGCTTCTGCGCCGAGTGGGAAGGCCAGCAGCAGTCGTTGCGCGAGCGTTGCCAGCAGGCGCGCAGCACATTGGCCAGCATTGCCCTCGACGATGACGCCCTGTCGCAGATTACCGAGCGTTGTTTTGCCGCCGGCGTCGACGGTTTGCGTGCCGACCTGGTCTGGTTGCGCGCGGCGCGGGCCCATGCCGCCTGGCGCGGAGCGCGAGCCATCGCTGTGGAAGATATCGATGCGGTCGCCGAATTCGCGTTGCGCCATCGCCGTCGCGAGCAAGCGCCACCGGCACCCCAACAGCAACAGTCCCACGCCGGTCAACAGCCAAGCGCCGGCGAAGGCCAGGGGCAGTGGGGCGAAATGCCCGCTCAGGCGCTGCCGGTCGGGGCTCGTCGTGAAGTGCCGAGCTGGCCAAAAAAGCCCTAGGCATTCGCCCTCGCTCAGACGCGGGGGCGAATGCCAGACCCCGCGCAGGGCGCCTCGATCACGGCAAACAGGGCAAGCGTCACGCCGCGCGCGACGGTTCGATCAACTGGCCCGGCACGTTGCTGGACGGCCGGCCACGTCAGCGCGATGACCTGTTGTTCCACCTGCGTACCCGTTCAGCCCATGAGCTGTGGCTGGTGATCGTCGATGCGTCGGCATCCACGCGTCGCCATCACGCCTTGAGTGATGCCAAGGGCTTGCTGGCGCAGCTGTTCGACGATGCTTACCGCCAACGTGCGCGCCTGGCCTTGCTGACCGCCAGCGGAACGCAGCCGAAGTGGCAGGTGCAAGGCTTGAAGGCATCCAGCGGTTTGCGCGCCTGGCTCGATGGGCTCGGTGCCGGCGGTGGCACGCCGTTGCTGGCGGCGTTGAGTGAGGCGGGGCGCTGGCTGGGTGCGCGGCACAAGCGCTTCCCGGCGGAGCAGCAACGGTTGCTGCTGGTGACCGATGGCCGCTTGAAGGACTGGCCGACGTTGCCCTCGCTCGATTGTCCGGGGCTGGTGATCGACATCGAGCGCGGGCCGATTCGCCTCGGGCGCAGCAAGGACCTGGCGGCGCAGTTGCAGGCTGATTATCGGCATATCGACGGATTGCTTCCCGGCTGAGATGCGCGGTGCCCAGGCTTGCCTCATCGTCGGACTGCACATTCAAAGATGAATTCGGCAGGCTCACCCTACCTCACAGGCCTGGACGCCGGGTGTCATTCCAGCACCAAGGCTGAGCGTTGCGCTGGAATCGGCTTGCGCATCAGCGTTCCCACAACCCCTGCGCCCAATAATCCCGCCAGGCCGGCGACCCACAGCAATAGGCTGAAACCGCCCACGAACGCCTGTCGCGCCAGTGGTTCCACCACCGGCCGCGCGGCTTGTGGCAACAGGCTCATCGCCGCCGGCATGTCACCGGCCACCACCCGCGAGGCGACGCCCTGGGTTTGCTCGAGCCACTGTCCGCCCTGTGCCGACAGGCTGTCGTGCAGCAGCCGTTCGCTATGCCCGGAAAGCAGCGCACCATACACGCCGATGGCCAGCATCACCGCACTGAAACGCATGGTGGTGCTCATGCCCGAGGCCATGCCGGTGCGCTCGCGCGGCACGCAGGCCATGATGTTTTTCTGCGTATCGCCATTGAGCAACCCGGCGCCGGCACCGGTCACGGCGATCGCCAGGGCGAAGGGCAGGTAGCCGCCGCTGTTGACCGCCCAGGCGCTGAGCAGGTTGCCGCTGCCCACCAGAGTCAGGCCGATGGCCATCATGTTCGCCGGGGTTACACGTCCGGCCAGGCGCGCGCCGAGGCGCGGGAAGATCAACATGGTCACGGCAAAAGGCAGCATGCCCAGTCCCGCGGAAATGGCGCTGAAGCCCAAGCCGTTCTGCAGGTAAAACGGCAGCAGGGTCATCATCACTTGGGCGCACGCGGCGTAGGCGAACATGCCGAGCAGGGCGCCGATGAAGCGCGGATGCCTGAACAGTTGCAGGTCGATCATCGGCCGCTGTTGCAGGCGCTCGATCAGCACAAACAAGCCCATTAACAGCGCACCGCCCAACAGGCGGGTGTAGGTGAGGGGGCTGTTCCAGCCGATCCGGCTGGCTTCGATCAGGCCCCAGATCAGGCACAGCAAGCTCGCGCTGAAGGCGAGGCTGCCCCATGGGTCGAGGCGCGCAGCCTGAGCGTCACGGGATTGCGGCACTGCACGCCAGACCATGTACATCAGGAACAGGCCGACGGGCAGGTTGAGGTAGAAAATCCAGCGCCAACCAACGTATTCGGTAATCAACCCGCCCAGGGTCGGCGCCGCAGTCATGGCCACGCCCATGCAGCCACCCCAGAACGCCCAGGCTTTGGCCCGTTCCACTTCATCGTGGAAAGTGTGGCCGATCGAAGCGAGTGCCGAGGTCAGCAACAATGCGGCGCCGACGCCTTTGATGGCCCGGGCGATGTCGAGGAACAACGCGTTTGGCGCCGCGCCGCAACCGAGGGACGCGAGAATGAAAATGCCCAGGCCCCAGATCAGGGTTTTCTGTCGGCCAAAGCGATCGGCCAGGCTGCCAGCGGGTAGCAGCAAGGCGGCGAAGGCCAGCATGTAGGCGCTGACCACCCATTCGATGTCTGCGAAATTGGCCCCCAGATCCCGGGCGATGCTCGGTAAGGTAACGGCGACGATGTTGGTGTCGAGCACGATCAGCGAACACACGGCCGACGCGGTAAGTAAGGTCAGTTGCTTGCTCACTCTGGGTTTGACGGACATGGCACGGGTTCTCTACTGTTAGGTTTCGTGCAGCTTATCGCCGGTATACGGAGCCTTTGTTAGGCGTACCTCGTCACTTCATTACCTTTGAGCTAATGCACCGATGGACATTCGTCATTTCCGCTATTTCCTCGCGGTCGCCCGGCACCGCAACTTCACCCGTGCCGCCGAGCAATTGGGGATCGCGCCGCCGACCTTGACCCGGCAAATCCAGGACATGGAAGCCGAACTGGGGGCGCGTCTGTTTTTGCGCCAGGCTCGGGACGTCAGCTTGACCGAAGCGGGCGCGGCGCTGGTGATCGAGGCCGAAGCCACGGTGCGGCAATTTGAGTCGGCCCAGCGCAATGCCCAGCGTGCCGGCCGTGGCGACATCGGGCACATCGAACTCGGTTATGTTGCTTCGGCGGTGTATTCGGGGCTGCTGCAAAAGCAGGTGCAGGGTTTTGCCGGCCAATACCCGGATGTCAGCCTCAATGTGCGTGAAAGCCCCATGGCCAGTTTGCCAAACATGATTCTCGAGGGGCGCTTCGACCTGGGCTACATCCGCTGTCCACTGTCCTTGCCCGATGGCATCGAAGGCGTACGCCTGAGCGACGAAGGTTTTGTGCTGGCGTTGCCGGCGGACTCGTGGCTCAACCGCCTGACGGTCATCAATTCGGCGCACTTGCAGAATGAAAACTTCATCCTCCCCGAACAAGTCGTTGGCACCTTGCAGGTGGCCGCTCAGGGCGATTTTGTGCCGAAGCTGGGGGCGCAGCCGGGTGGCCTGGTGGCGGTGATCGCGCTGGTGTCCCTGGGGCAGGGGGTGGCGGTGGTACCGGAGTCGGTGGTCGGCCATGTCAGCTTGCCAAACGTGGTGTATCGGCCCATCAAGGATTGCCGTGCATCGTCGTGGCTGGCGTTGATCCATCGGCGGTTTGAGAAATCACCGGCGGTTCTCCGGTATATCGATTGGGTAAGAAAAGCGGGGTAGCTCCAAAAGAGCCTTTACAGATTTTGAAATGATTTTCGGCTGTAGGAATTATCCCGATCAACTGTACGATCCAAGTCCTTTTTTCCATTCAGGACTTACATGAACACCCTCACGGAGCCTCCCGGTTACCCTTTCCCTTCGCACCAACGCGCGTTCTTGACGCACGCCAAGCCCCCGTTATCCCGGCACCCAAACGCCCTTGTCCTTGGAGTTTCCCGGCCTCTGCGCCGCGCCTTGCCGTGCCCGGCAATCTGAATTCACTGACGAGATCGAGACGTTTATATGGAATGGATAGCTGACCCCACCGCATGGCTGGGCTTGTTGACGCTGATTGTGCTGGAGCTGGTGCTGGGCATCGACAACCTGGTGTTTATCGCGATTCTCGCCGACAAGTTGCCGCCTGAGCAGCGCGACCGTGCGCGAATCATTGGTCTGTCCCTGGCGTTGTTGATGCGTCTGGGCCTGCTCGCCAGCATTTCCTGGCTGGTAACCCTCACCCAACCGCTGTTCGAGGTGTTCGACAAGAGCTTCTCCGGCCGTGACCTGATCATGTTGTTTGGCGGTGTGTTCCTGTTGTTCAAGGCCACCATGGAGTTGCACGAACGCCTCGAAGGGCATGTCGGCCAGCGCTCGTCCAACACGGCCTACGCCTTGTTCTGGCCGATCGTGGCGCAAATCGTGGTGCTCGATGCCGTGTTCTCCCTCGATGCGGTGATTACCGCTGTGGGCATGGTCGATGAACTGGCGGTGATGATGATCGCGGTGATCATTTCCATCGGCCTGATGATCGTCGCCAGCAAACCGCTGACCCGTTTCGTCAACGCGCACCCGACGGTGATCATGCTGTGTCTGGGCTTCTTGATGATGATCGGTTTTGCGCTGACCGCCGAGGGCCTGGGCTTCCACATTCCCAAGGGCTACCTGTACGCGGCCATCGGTTTCTCGATCCTGATCGAGGTGTTCAACCAGGTTGCCCGGGCTCGCCGCAAGCGTTCGATGCAGGGCCTGCGACCGATGCGCGAACGCACGGCTCACGCGGTGATGCGCTTGCTGGGCGGTCGCAAGTTGGCCGTGGAGGAGGTTGGCGAAGACATTGCGGACCTGTTGGACAACGGCGAAGCGCCGACTGAAGAGCTGTTCGACCGTCGCGAGCGGGTGATGATCAGTGGCGTGTTGCAACTGGCTGAACGGCCGATCCGGACCCTGATGACCGTGCGCGCCGACGTCGATCATATCGACCTGGACGATGATGCCGAGGCCATTCGTACAAGGTTGATGCATTCGTCCTACTCGCGTCTGCCGTTGATTCGTGACGGTGCAGTGGATGAGCCGTTGGGCTTCGTGCACAAAAAGGAACTGCTGAAGGAGTACCTGGCCGGTAACGAGCCTGATCTTGCGCACCTGGCACGCCAGACCATCAATGTGCTCGACAGCTATTCGATCCTCAATGCCCTGGAGCAGATGCGCAAGGCATCGACCCACATCGCTTTTGTGGTCAATGAATTCGGGGACTTCGTCGGCGTGCTGACCATGACCGACATTCTTGAATCGATTGCCGGCGAGTTGCCCGATGCGAGTGAGATCGAAGGTCCGGATGTGATCGAGGACAACGGCGGGTTTGTGGTCAGTGGCGCCTTGAACCTGGCGCGGGTGCGGCAACGCACCGGATTTGCGGCGCAACCGACCGACGACTATCAAACCCTGGCCGGGTTGGTGGTGAGCTTGTTGGATCGCCTGCCGATGATCGGTGACAGCCATGAGTGGCAGGGCTGGCGCATGACCGTCCTCAAGGTTGAAGAGCGACGGGTGACGCGGGTGTTTCTGGCGCGTGTCGACGGCTGACGTTACGGCGGGCCCGAGGGCCCTTTTTCTGACAAGCCAGCGTTTACAAATACGGTGGAACGGTAGGCGTTGGCTGGCCGGCTGAGCATTTCGGAAAATCTTCAGGCGAAAAATCCCACACAACAAAAACACCATTCCCACATCAGAAGCGGAGTTGCCCTGCATCAATCCCGCATTCACTCATTCACAGTCCCGCCCTTCAAAATCAGCACAAGGGATGTGTGATGTTCAGCCCTGCCGACCAAGCCTCTTTTATCCTTGATATCGAGGGGCTCAACCACGATCTGCAAGTCCTTGAGTTCACCGGCAAGGAAGCCATCAGCCAACCCTTCCGCTTTGATCTGAAACTGGTCAGCGAAAGTCCCGACCTGGATCTGGAAAGCCTTCTGCATCGCATGGCGTTCCTTGGCTTTGACCGCCACGGCGCGGGTATTCATGGCCAGGTTTACAGCGTCGGCCAGGGCGACGCAGGCAAGCGCCTGACCCAGTACCAGCTCTGCCTGATGCCCAGTCTTGCCTATCTGGGCCACCGTTTCGACCATAAGATATTCCAGAAACTGAGCGTGCCGCAGATCATCGCTCAGGTACTGGAAAGCCACGGCATCCTCAGTACTGCCTATCGCTTTACCCTCGGCACGGATTACCAACCACGGGACTACTGCGTCCAATATGGCGAGAGCTGCCTGCATTTCCTGCAGCGCCTCTGCGAAGAAGAAGGCCTGCATTACCACTTCGAGCACAGCCGCGAGGGACATGTAGTGGTGTTCGGGGATGACCAGACAGTGTTCCCCAGGCTCCAACACCCCACCGTGTACCTGCAAGACAGCGCAATGGTCGCCGATGAGCCGGTGATCAAGGCCTTCACCCTTGCAATGGAGACCCGACCCACGTCCGTGACCCGACGCGACTACGACTTCGAAAAGCCTTTGTTGCAACTGGAAAGCGGCGCGAAGGATCCTTCGCCGCTGCGACTCGAAGACTACGGCTTTCCCGGCCGTTTCACCGACCGCGAACTCGGCGATCATCGCGCTCAACGAGCACTTGAACGACACCGCAGCGATTATCGGCAAGCCACAGGACGTAGCGATCAACCGATGCTGCTGAGTGGTCATTTCCTGACGCTGACCGGTCACCCTCGCCAGCAGTGGAATGACCTGTGGTTACTGACCGAAGTCATCCACACCGGCCAGCAACCGCAATCGCTCGAAGCGTCGATCCTAAGTGCCCCGAACGACGAACTGTCTCAAGGCTATCGCAACACCTTTCTCGCCACACCGTGGGACGCGCCTTACAGACCTCCGCTTGCCCACCCCAAAACCACGATCAACGGTTATCAGCATGCCGTTGTCTGCGGCCCGCCTGGCGAAGAAATTCATTGCGACGAATACGGCCGTGTTCGTGTCCAGTTTCCCTGGGATCGCGACGGCGCTAAAAACGATCATTCAAGTTGCTGGGTGAGAGTCGCCAGCAAGTGGGCTCACGACCGGCATGGCAGCGTGTTGATTCCCCCGCGTCGGCATGGAGGTGGTCGTCGGTTTCTATCAGGGCGACCCGGACAAACCGCTAATCGTCGCCTGCTTGAGCAATGGCGCCAATCGTCCTGCGCTCGACCTCCCGGCCGAGAAAACCCGCAGCACCTTCAAGACTCAAACCAGCCCCGGGGGCAGAGGCTTCAACGAACTGCGCATCGAAGATCGCAAGGGCGCAGAGGAAATATCCATCCGTGCCCAGCGCGACTACCGGCAATACGTGCTGAACGACGAGCGGCTTCAAGTCGACAACCTACGCAGCGTCGTGGTCGCGGGTAACGCCCGTCATGAACAGCGCGCCGAAGAGCGGCGCATCACCCACGGCGAGCGGCGCACGGAAATCAGGCAGGACGATCATCTGACGGTACAGGGCAGCCGCCACATTCGCGCCGCCAACCATCGGTTGAGCGCTCAGCATCAGGTCAACGTCAGTGCCTGCCAGAACATCGTCATCGATGGTGGCGCCAGCACCACGATTCAGGCCGGCGGCGTGTGGATCACGATCAATGCGGCCGGGATCTTCAGCAGCGTGCCCGTTGAAGTGGGCGGCGCGCCGAAGTCGATCATCGCGGCGACCCCGGTGATGCTCGATGCGAGCGAACCACCACGGCCGGAAGCCGTTTCAGCCGCATTACTCAAACGATTGCTCGGCGATGAAGCACTGGTTGAACTCTGCCAGATGCCTGCGGGGGGTACGCCCATGGACTGCCCGCTGAGTGATTGCCAATGCCGTAAAGCCCTGGGCTATGGAGACCGGACATGAATACCTGGATTCTGCTGGAGCGCCCGACGGCGCAACTGAAAACGCTGTATCGCCTGGCGACGCACCCCGACACTCATATGCTGTATGCCGGCACCTCCTTAGACAGTTTCGCCGAGCAAGGCCCCTTGCTCGTTAGGCTGAACAACCAACCGACATTCAATCAGGCGATCGAGCGTTCCCCGGCTGAATGGCCCGGTCTGCTGATCGAAAGTAACTTCGACACCCCCTCGATACTCGCGCATCTGCGGAAGATTCTGATCGTCAACTTCGACCAGCAACGTAAAGGCGTCCTGCGCTACAGCGACCCCACCGTCGCCAGCTATTTCTTTGCGGCCTGCCCGGCGCAAGACCTCGGCCGGTGGCTGGGACCGATCAGCCGCCTGCGCTGGTTCGGTGGGACATGGGCCACTAAAGCTGCCGGTGAAGCCGACTGGCAGCAACTGGATAACCCGCATGCGACCCACTGGACCATCGAAAACACGCGTCGGGCCGTGTCCCTGAGCGCCGCCCAGGAAGAGGCCCTGACGCGCCTGGGTAATGAGCAATTTCTCCATGACTGGTGGCTGCGACACCCGCAGCATTCATTTGTGTAGGCCAATCAATTGATGGAGCAAGCGCTGGCCCAAGGCATCGACGACAGCAACGCCATCAGCGAATACCTGAGCACCCACTGCACGCAGGTTAAGTCATGAAGCGCCTGGGAAGATTGTCCGCCGGCCCTTGCTGCGAGCCCGACAGACTGATCGTCCAGGTGATCGGCACGGACCATTCCAAAGACCAGCGCCTGGTGCTCCTCGACCGGTCCGGCCTCGAACCGCTGCCGGCCCTGACCGATGAGGTGGATCGCGAAACGGAGCGTTTATTCAGCGTCCACTGCGAGCTGTTCGTGTGGAACTGGTACGCCCGGTACGAGCATCAGTT
>NZ_JBXAFA010000021.1:0-98738 GCF_058792515.1 Pseudomonas sp. MT92 | reverse complement strand
ACACCCGTCGAAGCTCTGAATGAGTATCTAAAATCTGTTCAACAACCCGGTGTTGCGACGACCGGTTGAATCCGCCCAGTATGCGAGTCGTTTATTTCGCCAGCGGCTGTGGCGTTATCGCATGCGCCAGAGCATGAGTCGCCGGGGAAATTGCTGGGACAATGCGCCAATGGAGCGCGTGTTCCGCAGCTTGAAAACGGAGTGGATACCGACCACGGGTTACCGAACGGCTCAAGAAGCCCAGCGCGATATCAGCCAATTCTTAATGCATCGGTACAACTGGATTCGCCCCCATCAATTCAACGGTGGGCTGGCGCCAGCTCGGGCCGAAGAAAAACTTAACGTCGTGTCCGGGATTAGTTGACCACTACAGACGTTTTGGAGCTGGAGCGGGTCGAAATGGATGCCGACCGCCTTTGATGGCTACGTCGAGCACACCGTAAGGGTCTCCAGCACCTGCCTGATCTGCGTGGCACGAAATCGCGATTCGGTGCCGTGTGAGCGAGTCGGCCAGTGGGTCAGCAGCCGTCTATATCCCTCCCGGATCAGGGTCATCGCCGATGACACGATGATTGCCAGCCACGAGTGCCTATTTGATCGAGATCAGGTCAGTTTTGACTGGCAGCATTACATCCCACTCATCGAACGCAAACCCAGTGCACTGTGCAATGGCAAGCCGTTTGCTGATCTGCCCACTCCGTTGCGGCTTCTCAAGCGGGGCCTGAGACATCACAGCAACGGTGATCAAATTATGACGTAGGTATTGGCTGCTGTGCCCATCGCTGGTCTCGACCCGGTGCTGGTAGCGGTAGAACTGGTGCTTGAGTCGGGACCTTCGGTCCCCCTGTGTGAAGCGCTGAGCGCGGCACGCGCGAAATCGATTGGCGCTTGCGAGGATTGTCTGGCGCCCTGAGTGCCGATCACATCCTAAATGTTCTCGCCCGACTCACCGCCACTGCACCGCCGCTCTCCGTAGAAACCAGCCTACAAACTAAGGTGGCACCCGTTGCCAACACGGCCCGATATTACCAACTCCGTACAACAGATGAGGAGAGCCGCCTGCCGGACTTGGAAATCAGGAATGACATCCTTTGACAGCCTCATCAACGCTGGGACAGGTTTATTCTTGCCTGCTGGATGTCGACAGTTCGCATGCTGAAGATTCCAGACTGAATGGGATTAGACCAGTCAATGGTAAGCTTTTCACAGGCTCACCCCCCCCTATCAACAGTGACTTCCGGATGAATGGTATTCTCTCGGCCGGCTATGTCACTGTTACGACGATACGCCAGGACGGTTCGCGGCAAGTGTTTAACTATGCAGACAGCCGGCTTTCTGGAAACCACCAGCGAAATTCCGGAGCCGCATGGGTTCAAAAGTAGCCGTTGCTCTGCCATCTAGTGAACGGACCGTCGAATTCACGGAGCATGCTCACAACAACCTTGAAGTGGATAGCCGTGACCACAACATGCGAGCTGCTTATATTCACATTATTGGGAACACGGCCGTGTCGGTGAGGACCATCATCGGCTGGCTGTTGGCATAGGCGCTTGGCTGGCTGTGGATGGCCCAGCGGTTCGAACATCTGCGCCACGTCGCCATAATCCGGATCGTAGAAAAGAATGTCACGCATCCAGAGCGCACCAAAGTCCAGCGCTTCGACGCGTTGCGCCATCTCGAAATGACCGCGCATGGTCGGGGCCGCTCGGCCGGGATGGGTTTCCAGCGGCAAAATCGGACCGATAGTGAGTGCTTCTGGTTGAAACAGGCGTTGAAAAACGGGATGACGCTCCTGGGAAGGATGAGGAGTCGGCTACATCTGTGGTAAAAAGGGCGTCGACAAAGCGATCGGTAAACCACAACTCCACGTGCAGCTCAGGCCACTGCTTCAGATAGGCATCAAGGATCGGCAGGACATGGCGCTGACCAAAGGACAGCGGGACCGTGAGTTTAAAGGTACCGGTCGGCCGCCCACGGCCCGGACCATGGTCACCTCGACCTCATCAAGATCCTCGATAATCTGCCGCCAGCGCTCATACGCAATCTGCCCCTCGTTTGTCAGGCTCAGTTTGCGCGTCGTGCGATTGAGCAACCGTGCGCCCATCCGGTCCTCCAAGCGAACAATGCGGGTCCATGCCCAGTGTAATCGCCGCGGCGGTAAAGCTTCCCGCCTTCACGGTAAAAACAAACGGGTTGATATCACCGATATTGGTTGGCTTGCGTGGAAGTTTGGCTCCAGGCCAGACATTCGAAGTATTCAATAGTGCTAAAGCTTAGTCGCTCGCGCCCGTGCTTTTGCGCAAGGGCACAAACGGCACAGGTTAACTATCAGAAGTCTTGCGCCGTCGGACGCAGAACAATCTCGTTGATATCGACATCGGCAGGTTGCTCGATCGCGTAAGCGATGGCCCGTGCAACCGAATCAGCCGGGATGGCCTTCTTGTAAAACTCGCCAACGACCTCGGCGCTCGGCTGGTGCCCGCTGCCGAACTTGAGCTCGGAATCCACCGCGCCCGGCTCGATGGTCGTCGTGCGAATATTCCCGCCGACTTCATGACGCAGGCCATCGGAAATAGCGCGCACCGCAAATTTGGTACCGCTGTACACCGATCCACCGGGGCTGAACACCTTGATGCCGGCAACCGAAGAGATGTTGATGAAGTGACCGCTGGCCTGTTGTTCGAAAAGCGGCAACGCGGCCGCGATGCCATACAACACGCCCTTGATGTTGATGTCGATCATGCGATCCCACTCTTCGACGCGCAGCTGCGAAATCGGAGAGATCGCCATCAGCCCTGCATTGTTGATCATCACATCGATGCGACCGAATGCCTCTACAGCCTTGGCGACCAGCGCAGACAAGTCCTCTTTGTTTGTGACATCGATCGGATGGGCAATCGCCTTGCCGCCTGCTGCGGCGATCTCCCGGACAATCGCGTCCAGACGATCCTGGCGACGGGCGCCAAGCACTACATGGGCGCCGAGCGCTGCCAGATGACGCGCCGTTGCTTCGCCCAGACCGCTACTCGCACCGGTGATAACGACCACTTTACCCTGGATGTTTTTACTCATGTTCAGCGCTCCTGTTGAGACCTGTTTGGGTTGATGAGTGCAGTCTGCGCTGGTTTTATTCGTCAGAAAATGGAAGAGTTCGGATTTGAGAATTCCATTTTCTGGAACGGGAGTTGACGCCAATGCTCAATCGCATGGAGCTGATTCGGATCTTTTCGGTGGCGGCGCAATCGACCACGTTTCGCGATGCAGCCACCCGCCTCGGCACCTCTCCGCAGACCGTGACACGCGCCATCAAAGAACTGGAGCGCACGCTTGGGGAGCTGTTGTTCCACCGCAGCACGCGGCAGGTTCACGTCACCGCTTTTGGTGCCAAACTCGCCTTGCAAGCCCGGGAAACCCTGGAACGGGTGGATCAGTTGTTTATCGCCAACAGTAAACAGGAGGCAAAAGGCGTCGTCGGCATCACGGCCCCCCACGCCATTGGCAAGCTGTATCTGATTGAGTTTCTGAAACCGCTGATGCGGGAGAATCCCGGCCTGAGCATCGACCTGAGCCTGGATGACCAGCTCACCGACGCGGTGGCCAACAAGATTGACATCGGTATTCGTGTCGGAGCTGTGCGGGATCGGCGCTATATCGCCAGAACGGTGGCCCATGTCGCCCTGAAAATCGTTGCAGCGCCGTCACTCCTCAACACCGTGCAACGTCCTGGCAACATCGAGGATCTGAAACGCTTGCCCTTGTCGATGCTGATCGATCGCAACAACGGTCGCCCCTGGCCGTGGGTGCTTGCCGAGGGGCAAGCGTTCCTGCCTGCCTCCCCGGCATTTACCTGCGACGATCCAGAAACCGAGCGAGAGATTGTTCTGGCGGGAATCGCCTTTGGGCAAATGCCCGGTTATCTGGCAGAACCCTATCTGTCTGAAGGGCGACTGGTCGAGGTCATGCAACACGATGCCCCGCCGCCTTCCGAATTGATCATGTATCGCCCGCAATCAGGGCCCGTGGCACCGAGAGTGAGGCTGGTGTACGACCACCTGGTCAACTGCTTCTCAGATCCGCGTGTTTTTGCGCAGAGCGCGCGCTGAAAGAGTTGGGTGGAAAAACACCCGTGAGCCTCATCTTCCTTTTTCGTCGTACTGGGACAGGATCGTTTCCAGCAGGCCCGGAAAACGGTGACTCAAGTCTTCCCTACGCAACGAGTTCATGTGGGTCGTGCCGATGGTCTGGGTTTGAACCAGTCCGGCATCTCGCAGCACCCGGAAATGGTGGGACATGGTGGACTTCGCACGGCCACCGTCCAGCTCGCCACAGCTGGCCTCTCCCAGCTCGGCGAGACGCCGGACAATCTCCAGGCGCACAGGGTCGCTCAAGGCGTAAAACAGACGCTCAAGAACGAATTCGCTGAGAGGAAGGTGTTTGAAGGGGCGCATGAGCGAATCATACACGGGTTTGCTCTATGCCAATAGTTCGAATATTATCGAACAACGGAAATATAAACTTCGGAGAAAAACCTGATGTCTGCGCTGTTCCAACCTTTCACGCTCAAGGATATTTCCCTTCGCAACCGGATCGCGATTCCCCCCATGTGCATGTACTCGGCTGATGATGGCCTGATCAACGACTGGCACACTGTGCACTATGCCACCCTCGCGCGGGGCGGGGCGGGACTGGTGGTCGTCGAGGCGACCGCCGTGTCCCCCGAAGGACGGATCACGCCTGGCTGCGCTGGTATCTGGAATGATGAGCTCGCCCGCGCCTTCGTGCCGGTGGTGCAATCGATCAAGGCTGCCGGCGCAGTGCCAGGTATCCAGATTGCCCACGCGGGGCGCAAGGCCAGTGCGAACCGCCCTTGGGAAGGTGACGATCATATCGGCGAGGATGATGCGCGTGGCTGGCAGACCATCGCCCCGTCGGCTGTTGCCTTTGGCGCTCATCTCGCCAGGCTGCCCAAAGCCATGACGCTGGAGGATATCGCCCGGGTGCGCGAGGATTTTGTCTCAGCCGCTCGCCGTGCACGTGAGGCCGGCTTCGAGTGGCTGGAGCTGCATTTCGCCCATGGCTATCTGGCCCAGTCATTCCTCTCTGAACACTCCAACCTTCGTGACGACGCCTACGGCGGAAACTTCGATAACCGTAGCCGCTTTCTGCTGGAAACACTGGCGGCGGTTCGCGAAGTATGGCCAGAGCACTTGCCGCTCACCGCTCGCCTGGGTGTCATCGAATACGACGGCCGGGACGAGCAGACCTTGTCAGAGGCTATCGAACTGACACGTCGTTTCAAGGACGGTGGATTGGACTTGCTCAGCGTCAGTATCGGGTTCACCATCCCTGAATCCAACATTCCTTGGGCCCCCGGATTCATGGGCGAAGTTACCCAGCGGGTACGGCGCGAGACGGGGATTGCGGTGGCCTCGGCATGGGGCTTCGGCACGCCGAGCGTCGCCGAAGAAGCGGTGAGAAGTGGTCAACTGGACCTGGCGATGATTGGCCGGGCGCACCTGGGCAATCCTAACTGGTCCTATTCAGCCGCCCAGGCGCTGGGTGTAGAGCGTGCTGCCTGGACCTTGCCCGCTCCCTATGCCCATTGGCTTGAACGCTACAGGTGATCCCGCCGGAGCGAGAGCGCTCGCGTGGCCTTAGGGCTATCAACTTGGTCGAATGCCCAAGTTGGCAAGATTGTTGTCGCGCTCTCACCCGGATTCAGGTTTTTGGCCGCATGGCCGGCATGGACATCTTCGATACACCCGTGCCAGCCAATGCTCCCTCTTCATATCGCACACAGACAGGAGGTTTGATGACCACCCCTCTGACACTGATTGCCACCTTGGTCGCCAAGGCCGGCTTCGAAGTCGAGCTCGAGCAGACGCTGCAGGGCCTGCAAGGCCCAAGCCGAAGCGAAGCGGACTGCATCCAGTACGATTTCCACCGTGATGCCGAGCAGGCTCGCACTTTCCACATGATCGAGCAGTGGCGGGACGAAGCGGCGCTGACTGCTCACGAAGCGACACCGCATTTTCAGACAGCGCTCCCTTTCATCGAACGTGCTGCTGAAAAGCTCACCATCACGAAAATGTATCGCATCTCCTGAGGAGCTTCGAATGAAAGCCATTGCACACTTCAAATGCCTGCCTATTGAACATCCCGACGCCTTGGTGGAGATCGATATACCCGAGCCAGTGCCGGGGCCGCGCGACTTGCTCGTAGAGGTAAAGGCCGTATCGGTCAATCCTGTCGATACCAAGGTGCGGCAGGGATACGTACCGCACGAGGACGAAAGCCAGCCGCGTATCCTCGGTTGGGACGCTGCCGGCGTGGTCAAGTCGGTCGGCAGCGACGTGACGCTATTCAAGCCCGGCGACAGGGTCTGGTACGCCGGATCGCTGATCCGCCCGGGCAGCAACAGTGAGCTGCAACTGGTGGACGAGCGTATCGTCGGTTCAATGCCCCAGTCGCTGGATTTCAGCCAGGCTGCGGCATTGCCACTGACTTCCTTGACCGCTTGGGAATTACTTTTTGATCGCCTGGGTGTTGCACGCGATACCACCGACCGGGGCGAAACGCTGCTGATCATCGGCGCTGCAGGCGGTGTGGGTTCAATCCTGACTCAGCTGGCGCGTCAGCTAACCGGGTTGACGATCATTGGTACGGCTTCGCGCCCTGAAACCCAGGCCTGGGTCACCGAGCTGGGTGCGCATCATGTCATTGACCATACCAAGCCACTCAGCGAGGAGCTCAAACGCTTCGGTATCGCACAAGTCAGCTATGTCGCCAGCCTGACCCAGACCGATCGGCACTTCGAGCAAATTATCGAGTCACTGAAACCTCAGGGCAGGCTGGGCCTGATCGATGACCCGGCCACGCTTGACGTCGTACCGATGAAGCGCAAGAGCCTGTCGTTGCACTGGGAGCTGATGTACACCCGCTCGCTTTACGAGACAGAGGACATGCAGGAGCAGCACAACATCCTCAACGAAATTGCGCGGCGCGTTGATAGGGGCGACTTGCGCACCACCGTTGGCGACAACTACGGGCGCATCAGCGTAGAAAATCTTCGTCGAGCCCATGCTCTGCTGGAAAGCGGCAAGGCGAAGGGCAAGATCGTGCTGGAAGGCTTCTAAGAGGGCGTAGACAAAATAAATCAAACCGGCTGCACCACCTACCTAATGTCCTGAGCGTCGGGCGGATAATCCTGCACAGAAGCACCCGTGTTATCGGGTGCCTTCCTCAGCGTGGCCGGACTGAAAGCGGCTATTCGTCCTCATGACACTCGTTAGAGAAGCGGAATGCTATAGCTTACAAAAACTCGGTTCTGATCTACGTTACGAGCCGCTTCGCTGTTGGACTTGCCGTTACGCCAGCCGAACCCGACACCTTTAAGCGCTCCGGACTGAAGGACGTAGTCCAGGCTAATGTCTCTTTCCCATTCCTTTTGGTTGTCGCCGGACGTAGTTTTAATATTATCGCCGGAGAGGTACATGACCGAGCCTTTCAGGCCAGGAACTCCCAGAGCGGCAAAGTCGTAAGCATACTGACCGAAAGCTGTGCGCTCGCCTGCGCGGGTGAACGTTTGGATCAGACGGTCGGTATACAGATACAGGCTTGCTCCACCGGCGCCCTTGTCTATCAGGCTGCCCTGATTGAGTTGAGTGAAGTTGCTGCCATCCGACACACTTTGGTACCCCGCAGTAATCGCGTGGCCACCCAGCGTGTAAATCAACGCGGCACTCCAGGTACGGTTGTCGATCTCTCCATCACCGTTTTTGGTGTAGCCATTAATTCTGTAGCCTGACGTACCGGAGCTATTTGCACCTGACGAGTCAGTTTTGAAGTAGCGCAGGTCGGTTTTAAGGGACTGATTGTCCGAGAGCGCAAGGGTGTGAATCAATCCAAAAAAATGCTGCGTATAGTAGTTATCGAGGTTTGCGTAGTAGTACTGAGCTGTCAGATCCTTGGTGACGTTCCAATCGCCCCCGGCGAAGTCAAACTGATTGCTCTCACGCGTACCACCAGCAACGGCCAACCCCGTCTGATCGCTTGAACCACGCCCTGTCGCATGTTCGATCCGACCTCCAGTCAAGGTCAGCCCCTTGAACTCGCTCGAGGTGATTTGACCGCCCTCGAAGGTTTGTGGAAGTACGCGCCCATCGTTGGCAACCAGAATTGGGAGTTTCGGAATCAAGGTGCCGTAGCGAAGTTCAGTTTTCGACATTTTGACTTTTCCGGTCAGCCCCACCCGGCTCCACTCGTCGACGGCACGGTTGTCACTGTCAGAAGGCATCATGGTGCTGCCGACATGCCGTCCTTTGCCGCTGTCCAGGGTAACCCCCAGCAATCCCAGGCCATCGACACCAAAGCCAACCATGCCATCGGTATAACCCGATTTGAAGTCCAACATGAAACCCTGCGCCCATTCTTCGGTTTTGGAAGGGGCGGCAGTGCCATCGCGGTTGTCGTTATTGAAGTAGAAGTTCCTCATCCCCAAGGTGGCCTTGCTATCACTTAGAAAGTCAGCATGCGCCTGTGCACTCAGGGTGATACCAAGAAACACCGAACTTGCAGCAATTTTTTTTCTACTCAATTGTATAGCGCTCCCTTTGTTATTTTAAAGTAATAGAAGCAACGCAAAATCTTAGAGGTCAACGCAACGCACACGAAGGACCAGTACTTAGTCAATTTCAACTAACCCGATAATTGGCACGCCATTTTATTCTTCTGAACATCCTGCTCCATGGCAGCGGGTTGGAAAAAACCACCGAGGTGATCTGCACATGAGCATGAGGTGAACGGATGATCGTCGCATGTAGCGTACCCGGAGGGCGCCGATATGGCAGGTCTGCCTTTCGATAGCAGGTGGGAATCTGGTCATTTTTCGTGGCTCCTTGTTGTTTTACAGCGCGAGAGCGCTAGAGCCAAGTGTGTGTGAAAGGCGCAGGGAGCGCCTTGCCTGGGGAGATGGAGTTTTGCGCCGAAGTCTGGAAATTTGTCTTTGCGTCTGATTTAAGGGGCTGGGACCCGACACAATTCCGGTCATGTTCGACGACTTTGATGACTTTATGGATAGCGACCGGGCTCTATAACTTTTGAATTTTGAGTGTTCATCACATAAGTGGCGAATGCAGATCCTTCGCGGTTTTCCACAAGGCACTTTGGCCACGATATTTATCTTAAATACAAGTATTTCATAGGATTAACCTCTCCCATTCTGATATGGTTTTTTTCGACTATCTGAGCCTTTTTCGTGAATCAGTAGTCTATAAAGTGCACGCCCGATGTTCTTTAAAACAACAAAAAGCAGCCAACTAATTTTGGCGCTTGGGCACACTGACGCGCTCGAGAACTCAGACCATCTCAGGATCAGAAATAAAACCTTTCTTTATAAAAAGAAATGGCACAAATAACTATTCACTTGATTTGGAGAGGGCGCCGTGCGAAAGCTTAGCATGGGCTTACTGGCAACTAACGTTTTATGGCAACTATCAGCTCTACTATGGATCTACACGTCCACAGGACCAACTTGTGAAAATAACGTCGACAATTCATACATCCAGCAAAAAGTGACAGACTTCGAGCACGAATTTGACGACATTGCTAATAAAGTTGCGACAGAGATCAGTACAAATCTTCCCGACGAACTCACGCCCCTTGCAAAAAACGAATCCCGCACACCCGACTCAACGGAGGCTGACGCCGTACAGTTTTTGTACGAAAAGCCAGACGAAACACCAGTACTTACGCTGTCCTCTTTACCCGCACAGGCACGCATATGGACAATCATCCTGAGCGGGCTGATTGCCTTTACCGGCCTGCTCTTGGCAATCTTCGCCCGCAAAAGAACCGATGATCCGCAATGGCATGTCTTTGGCACCGTACCAGGCTCGCTAATCACGCTGGAACGCACGTGCTTGACGTGCGGCGGCTACATTTTCCACGCTAAAAACGCAGCTCCAGCCACGCCTTCATTCGGCCTTTGGGTGATCGAAATCGCATTGAATACGCCCAGCCGCCATCGCGCACTAAAAGCCATTCAGCAACTGGAGTTGCCGGTAGCGCGTAAAGAAAACAACTTTGTCGTCATAGGCCCATATAAACATAAGCAGGACGCGGCTCGAGTCGTGAAAGAGCTGAGTGAAAGTCATGGCGTTCGAGGATGGATGACGGCAGGAAATTGACATAGTCCAATTTAGCGCTGGGCCGACCTTGAACAACCAGCTACTTATTGCATGCCACAAGAGAGCATTCATGATCGCAAAAGAACTTAGAGCCGAACTTGCCCTGAAGAAATTCCTGGACGCCAATCTATGGATTCAGCTTGAACTCAGCGAGCTGAATTACAGCCTCGCTGAAAACTGCAGGATCTCGCCAGAAGAATATCGCCTTAAATTTCTGAAAGAAGCTTTTGAAACAGAAGCGGATGCTCACGACTGCGATTGCTGGGATTTTATCCTGCAGTGGGTAGCTGAAACCAAAGAAGAACTTGAGTTGATGCGCGAAGAACGCATGAAAGAGATCTATGATTCTCTCGACAATTAATAGACTCTACAAGTTTGGTCGTCTATAAAAACCGGCAATTTCAAGATGAAAGACTAACTTCATCGGCGGGAGTATTGCCCAATACCCCCCGCCCTCCTCTCGGTTCAAGCCGTCGTATAACAATCCACTACGCGCCGATACTGGCTGGGTGAAGCTCCGATGTGCTGACGGAAAAACCGTGTGAAATGACCTTGCTCGGAGAACCCGAGGTTCTCCGACAACAGGCCCAACGTTCCACTGCGCTCACGTTCCAGCCAGGCAAAAGCCCGCCGCATGCGCGCATCGTTAAGCAGCAGGGTCGGCGTCAGGCCGGTATCTTTTTTGAACAGCGCAAAGAAGTGCGCCCGCGACAGACCACAAGCCCGCGCGGCGTTGTCGATCGGGTTCGGATCATCGAGGTGCTCAAGCAACCATGCGGTGCCACGACGCACGCGCGCGTCACGGAACTCAGCTGAGTTCAGCGCACCGAGTAGCGATAAATGCCGCCAGCTGGAAAAGTCCTCGATCAGTTCAATCAGGAAGTCGAACAGCATGAATTCCATGCGCTCCTTCGGCACGATCCCGCAGCCATGGGCTTCGGCGACCAGGATGTCGGCCAAGGTGCGATTACGGCTCTTCAATTCGATGCACGACTGGGCAAAAAAATCAGGTCGGGCGCTGAGTGCCAGCGACTGCTGAGCAGTGGCCAGCCAAGCGGGCTCGATGTAAAGCGCTAGGATTACGGTGGCACCGGCGCCTGGCTGCGGATCGTAGAAATGCGGCTCCCAGGCGTTGACCAGCACCGCCGTGCGATCGCTGAGTGGAACCCGCCGACCGTTGACGTTGAAATAAGTGTCTTCGCCGGACACCTTGACCAGCACATGGCATTCGGAATGGGTGTGGGTAACCAGCGAACGATCCATATTCAGCAAGGCGACCCGGCCAAACCTGCCGTGGAAAACCCGTTGGGCTATGGACATCAGATTCCTCCGCTCGCTTGAAGCGATGTTGTTATCGGCCACAATGAAGAATAATCGCGGCGCCTATCTGTTTCTAGACCCCGGCGATCTCTCAATGTTGGCTGGCCACTATCGCGCGCGAATGACCGAGCGTCTACCTCGACTTTCGCAGCCCCCGGAACAACCACCAGCAGCGGAAAACGCTTGGTCACCCTGTATCAGGCCAACGCCAATTGGACCCCGACCGCTAACGTTTTCGTTGACTCCGACTATTTGTTCTAAGACATCGGTTCCGCGATCAAAAGCGCCGGCGGCAACAACTCGCAAATACTGGTGCTGCGCTCCACGTTTTGCTTTTAGGCATCAAACACATCCGGCACGCCACGACCGCGGTTACGGCATCAGCCGATAACCGCGGATTCGCCGCTCTCATTGCAAGAGCCTGATCTTCAGAGCACCGAGCGTAAAAAGTCTGCCGTTCAGCTTTTTTTCGGACGGTCGAAGATCTGCTCGGGAGTTCCTGACTCGTGAATCTACCCTTTTGCCAGAACGGCGCCCGGCATGGACATCGACGCAACAGCCTTACCAGAGCGGGAGGCTGTAGCTGACGATCAGGCGATTCTCGTCAATTTCACTGGCAAAGCTCGAGCGATAAGTCGCGTTGCGCCATTTGATGCCGACATTTTTCAGCGCGCCACTCTGGATCACATAGCCGATGTCGGTATTACGCTCCCACTCCTTGCCGGTTCCCGAAGCTACTCCCAGGTCGACCTGGTCGCCTTTTGCATAACGGGTCATAAAGGTCAGGCCGGGAATGCCGAGGCCGGCGAAGTTGAAGTCGTAACGGGCTTGCAGGGAGCGCTCGTCCTGATTGCCGAAATCGTTGATTTGCAGCAGGTTGACCAGGTACGGATCGGTGCCCTGAACGTTGGCGAAACCGGTGTCGCCGCTCATTTTCTGGTAGCTGAGACCGAAGGCGTGTGCGCCCAGTGAATAGGTAAACATGGCGCCGAGCATTTGGTTGTCGACATTGCTGCTGCCGTCATCGGTCGAACGGGCCCAACGCAGATCGGATTTCAGCGCCTGCCCCTCGGCAATGGGCAACACATGCATCACCGTCAGAAAGTGCTGCTTGTACAGGTCGTCCAACTGCGCGTAGTGGTAGCCAGTACTCAGCGTCTTGCTCCACATGTAATTGCCACCGAGAAAGTCGAACTGGTCGGTGGTGGCCCTCGCCCCGGTCACGATGTTGCGCCTGGGGCCTTTCATGACTGTCATGTCTTCGCGGTTGGTCGAGTCGCGCTGGTTCACCTGGGTGAGCCGACCGGCGTCGAAGGTCAGACCCGCGAGGTCCGTCGAGTTCAGCCAGCCACCCTGGAAGGTCTGCGGCAGCAGCCGTGTATCGTTGGGCTGCAATACCGGCAGCTTGGGAATCAGGGTCCCTGCCTTGAGGGTGGACTTGGAAACCCGGAGCTTGGCAGTCAGGCCAAGCTCGCTGTTGTCATCGGGTGCCGTCCTCGACTCGGTGCCACGCGGTAGCAGACCGGTGGCGCCCGCGCGATCCGGGCTCGAATCCAGCTTGATGCCGAGCAGACCAAGCGCATCGACCCCCACGCCCACCGGTCCTTCGGTGTAGCCGGATTCGTAGCGCAACAGGAAGCCTTGCGCCCACTCCTCGCCCTTGTTTTGTGGGGCCGCTGGCTGGCGGAAGTCTCGGTTCATATAGAAATTGCGCATGTCCAGACTGGCCTTGCTGTCCGCAAGGAACTCAGCCGAAGCGGATGAACAAACGCCGAAAGCCCCAGTAAGGCCGGACAGCAGAAAAACTTGGGTGGGACGAAGTACGTGCATAGCTCTCTCTTCTTATTAGGTAGGTAATTGGCGATCCCAAACGGCACGGCGTCGAGATACCCGGCGAACCGACAGGCATCAGCATCTGCGGATGAGGCCTTATATCGCCTGGGTGGTACTGCAACCGTTCAGCAGACGCTGAATGCCCAGCGGGTTGGCATTTCTCAACGCCTGCGGCAGTAGTGCGTCCGGGTAGTTCTGGTAGCACACCGGGCGCAGGAAGCGGTCGATGGCCAGCGTGCCGACGGAGGTGCCGCGCGCATCCGAGGTGGCGGGATAAGGCCCGCCATGCACCATGGCGTCGCACACCTCGACGCCGGTCGGATAGCCGTTGAGCAGCAACCGGCCGGCCTTCTGCTCGAGCACCGGCACCAGTTCGGCGAATGCAGCCAGGTCGTCTGGCTCGGCAATCAGGGTCGCGGTGAGCTGACCGTGCAGGCCATGCAGCGCCTTGATCAACTCGGCCTTGTCAGCCACTTCGACCAGGACGGTGGTCGGGCCGAAAACCTCTTCCTGGAGTAACTCGTCGCCTTCCAGCAGCAGGCTGACATCGGCTTGGAACAACTGCGGCCTGGCTTGCTTACCTTCCTGTGCCTGGCCCCCCAGATGCTTGATGGCCTTGTGCGCATGCAGTGCCGCCAGCCCCTTCTCGTAGCTGCGCAGGGTGCCGGCATTGAGCATGGTTTGCACTGGCTGATCGCCCATCAAGCCGGCGAGTTTTTCAATAAAGCTGGAGAACTCTGGCGAGCGAATGCCGATCACCAGGCCGGGGTTGGTGCAGAACTGGCCACAGCCCATGACCACCGAAGCGGCCAGCTCGTTGGCCACGCTGGCACCACGCTGCTTGAGCGCTTCGGGTAGCACCAGAACCGGGTTGATGCTGGACATCTCGGCGAACACCGGAATCGGCTGCGGCCTCGCCGCAGCCATGTCGCACAGCGCGCGACCGCCTTTGAGCGAGCCGGTGAAACCAACGGCCTGGATCGCCGGGTGTTTAACCAGTGCCTCGCCGACGCCTGCGCCGTAGATCATGTTGAACACGCCTTTGGGCATGCCGGTCCGTTCCGCGGCACGGATGATGGCATCGGCCACGCATTCGGCGGTCGCCATGTGGCCACTGTGCGCCTTGAGCACCACCGGACAACCGGCAGCCAGGGCGGCGGCGGTATCACCGCCTGCCGTGGAGAATGCCAGCGGGAAGTTGCTGGCACCGAATACAGCCACCGGGCCAACGCCCATCTTGCACTGACGCAGATCGACACGCGGCAGCGGCTTGCGATCGGGTTGCGCCAGGTCGATACGGGCACCGTAGAAATCGCCACGGCGCAACACGTTTGCAAACAGCCGCATCTGGCCGCTGGTACGGCCACGCTCACCCTGGATACGGCCGGCAGGCAGCGCGGTTTCGCGGGTTACCAGGGAAACGAAGTCATCACCCAGTGCATCCAGTTCGTCGGCAATAGCGTCGAGAAACGCCGCACGCTTGACAGCCGGCAGTGCACGAAAGGTGGGATAAGCCGAAGCGGCGGCCAGGGCAGCCGCATCGACTTCGGCGGGGCTCGCTTGGACGAAGTCATAGGGTAACCGCTCGCCAGAGGTCGCATCGTAGCTGTGCAGATAGACGCCGCTTTCACCGCGACGTGTACCGCCAGTGTAGTTATGGCCGAGAATTTTCATGGGTGTCTCCTCGCTCAAAAGGCAGGGATACCGAAACCACCGGGCCGTCGTGATCGCCGCCGACACTGTCCGCGTCTGCAACGTCACTCGACCTGGATGAGGCATCCAGTTGAATTTTTTTTGCACAACATCGCGCAAGCCCGAACAGGCCTACGGAAACCGGAATTTCAGTCTCGAACGTCCTTCAATCGATCGGGATGGCCGCATCTCTGGTAGCCAGCCGCAAGGCATGTTCACGCAGTTCGACTTTGCGCACCTTGCCAGTTGCCGTCTTGCTCAAGCCCCCCACGATGACCCGCGTCGGCACCTTGTAATGGGCCAGGCAGGAACGGCAATGGGCGATGAGTTCCGCTTCGCCGATGCTCGCGTCAGGGCTCGTCTCGACAAAGGCACAGGGGGTCTCGCCCCACTTGGCATGGGGCATGGCAACCACCGCCGCGGTACGGACAGCCGGATGGCGGTAAAGCACTTCCTCGACCTCGACCGAACTGATGTTCTCACCACCTGAAATGATGATGTCCTTAGCCCTGTCTCTGATCTGGATGTAGCCGTCCTCATGCACCACGGCAAGATCGCCGGAATGAAACCAGCCACCCGAAAAGGCCTCGGCGGTGCCCTGCGGATCTTTCAGGTAGCCCATCATCGTCATGTTGCCGCGGAACATCACTTCGCCAATGCTGCGGCCATCGCGCGGCACCGGCGTGAAGTCCTCGGGGTCCAGGACCGCCATATCTTCCTGAGCCGTATAACGCACCCCTTGTCGACCTTTGCGTTCGGTCAGCAAGTCGGTGGAAAGCTCGCTCCATTCCTGGTGCTCGGCACATACCACAGCGGGACCGTAGACCTCTGTCAGACCGTATATCTGCAAAAGATCGATGCCCATTCGATGCAACGCCGCAATCACCGGCAGTTGGGGCGGAGCGCCACCGATCAGGCCATGAACACGGTGGCTGATCCCGACTTTCCACTCCTTTGGCGCATGGGCCAGCATGGCGTGCACCACTGGCGCGCCGCAGTAATGGGTAACACCGTGTTGTCGAATCATCGACAGCACGCGTTGCGGTTCACAGCGGCGAAGACACACGTGAGTGCCGGCGTTGACCGCCATGGTCCAGACGAAGCCCCAGCCATTGCAATGGAACATGGGCAGGGTCCACAAGAAGATGGAGTGCCGCGGCATTTGCCAGTCGAGCATATTTGAAAGCGCCGCCAGATAAGCCCCCCGATGGTGATAAACCACCCCCTTGGGACGCCCTGTGGTGCCCGAGGTGTAGTTCAGGGCAATCGGCTGCCACTCGTCCACAGGTTCCTGCCAATGCTCGTCTGTAGAAGCCGCGCCGATGAACGCCTCGTAGTCGAGCTCACCCAGACGCTCGCCGCCCGGCCCCTCGCTGTCATCGATGTCGATCACCCTTGGCCGGTGCTCCAAAAGTGCCAGCGCCTGGCCGACGGCGCTCGCGTATTCGGTGTCGCTGATCACGAGCCGGGCTTCGCAATGCATCAGGATGTAGGCGATTGCCGCAGGATCGAGCCGGGTGTTGACCGTGCACAAGACCGCGCCACACATCGGTACGCCGAAATGCGCCTCGATCATCTCCGGGGTGTTGGCGGCGATCAATACCACCGTATCGCCACGGCCAATGCCCGCGGCCTTGAGCGCAGATGACAGGCGGCAGACCCGGTCGTAAGTCTCGGACCAGTTGTATCGACGCGCACCATGGATAACCGCCAACCGCTGCGGATATACCTGGGCGGTGCGGGCTATGAAGCCCAGCGGCGTGAGAGGCCGGTAGTTGACCGGACTTTGCTCAAGGCCGAGGTCATAAGGATTGGAGCCTGGCATGCTGATTTTCCCCGAAGAAAGCTGAACGACCGGCTCCCCAACGGAACCGGCACAGGCTGCAGGACGCGTTTAGCTCAGCACTTGCCTGGAAATGATCATGCGTTGGATTTCGGAAGTGCCTTCGACGATCTCCAATACCTTGGCGTCGCCGAAAGCGCGTGCGACCGGGTATTCAGTCATGATGCCGTTACCGCCATGGATCTGGATCGCCTGGTGAGCCGCCTCCATCGCCCTCTCGGTAGCGAAGAGCTTGGCCATGGACGCCTCGACATCACATGACAAACCGGCATCCTTGCGCGAGGCCGCGTCGTAGAGCATCAGGCGGGCGGCGTGGGCATGGGTGGCCATGTCGGCGACCTTGAACTGCAGCGCCTGAAAATGTTCGAGTCGCTTGCCGAAGGCGCTGCGATCCTTCAGGTAGGCGACCGAGCGCTCCATGGAGCCTTGCAGAATACCCAGCCCCAGCGCACCGATCAGGATGCGCCCGGTGCTTATGTTGCCAAGGGTCTGCTTGAGCCCCGCGCCTTGTTCGCCGAGTAGATGGTCGGCCGGCAGCACGCAATCTTCGAAGAACAGTTCATAAGTGGTCGATCCGCGCCAACCGATCTTCTGCAACTTGCGCCCCAGACTGAAACCGTCGGTATCGGACGGCAGGATAAAGTTGGAGATTTCCTTGCGCCCGTCGTCCCTCGTGCCGGTAACGGCTGCGATCACGATCGGACCGGTGATGTCGGTACCCGAATTGGTGATGAAGGTCTTGGAACCATTGATGATCCATTGACCGTCTCGCAGAACGGCACGGGTCTGGATATTGGCGGCGTCCGAGCCTGCATTCGGCTCGGTCAGCCCAATGCAGCCGACCTGCGTCCCGTCGATGATGGGGCGCAAGTAACGCTCCTTCTGCGCAGGAGTGCCATAGTTGTTGATCAGGCTGGCGGGCGTGGAATTGGCCATCATGGACGATGCCACAGCCGCGTCTACCCGGGCGATTTCCTCCAGCACAATGGTAAAGCCAAGCCAGTCCCCGCCACCGCCACCGTGCTCCTCCGGGTAGGGAAGGCCGAGGAAGCCCAACTCTCCGGCCTGCTTCCAGACCTGATAGGCAAACTCCTGCTGCTCCCAAAGGCGTTCGGAGACCGGTGCAATCTCCTGCTCGGCGAACCGCCTGACGGCATCGCGAATCATTACATGTTGCTCATTCATCAATAAGACTCCTCGAGCATCCGCAGGTAGTCCTCTGCGGTGGCAGGACGGGGGTTGGTGGCGTGGCAGTGGTCTTTGAGGGCGGCCTGGGCAATCTCAGGCAGCGCAGCCCGGTTCAGGCCCATCGCGCCAAGACTCACGGGCAGGCCCAGGCGGGCGGTCAACCGGGCAATGGCTTCATCCGGGGCGACGCCTGCACTCAGTCCCATCGCTTGGGCCAACGCCTCGTACTTGGCACCGACGGCTGGCCGGTTGAAACGCATCACTGCCGGCAGCAGCACCGCATTGAGGGTGCCATGGTGCAAGGAAATTCCGGGCACGGCCCCCAGGGGATGGGACAGGGCATGCACCGCTCCCAGTCCTTTCTGAAACGCCATCGCGCCTTCAGTCGCCGCCATCATCATGTTCCAGCGCGCCTCCCGGTCACTGCCATCGATCGTCGCGCGCTCGATATTGGCCATGCCCCGACGCAAACCATCAAGGGCGATGGCCTCGGCCGGTGGGTTGATGGCAGGCGCCAGGAAGGTCTCGATGCAGTGGGCGATCGCATCCATGCCGGTAGCCGCTGTCAACATCGGCGGCAGGCCCAGCGTCAGATCCGGGTCGCAAATGGCCACTTTAGGCAGCAGATAAGGACTCAACAGGCCAAGCTTGCGCCCGGACTTCATCACGATAACGCCGGCCCGCCCTACTTCGCTGCCGGTCCCTGCCGTCGTGGGAATCGCCACCAGTGGCGCGACTTTATCGGTGATTCGCCCGACACCGCCATCCACCACCGAATACTGCTGCAGCGGCGCAGGATGGGTGGCCAGAAGCGCCGTCGCTTTGCCCAGATCGATCGGCGATCCGCCACCCAGGGCAACGATGCCATCGCAGTCATTGTCCTTGAACATCGCAGCAGCGGCGATGACCGCCTCCTCGGTGGGATTGGCTGGCGTCTCGTCGAAGATCGCGGCGGGAGGCGAGGCCAGGGTCCCGAGTACGCGATCAAGCAGCCCGGCAGCGCGCACGCCCTGGTCGGTGACGATCAAGGGCCGCCGTATGCCCAGGCGGTCAAGCTCGGACGGCAATAGCTCGATTGCGCCCTGTTCGAATTGGATGGTGGTCAAATAGTTGATAACAGCCATAGCGTGGAATCTCCTCGTTTATTGGCGCGACGATGGCGTGCTCAGGACTTGAACACGGCCGCATTCATCAGGGGCAAGGGGTTGGCTATGCGCACCGGGGCATAGTCCATCAGATCGAGTACCTGGCTTTGCAGGTCGATCCCGGGAGCGATTTCCATCAGCACCAGCCCATCGGGCTCGATGGCAAACACCGCCCGCTCGGTAATGAGCATGGCGCGCTGGCCACGGGTGGCGACGTTGAGGCGCACCGGATAGGTAATTTCCTGCACCTGGCGGGCGAACTTGCGTACCGATCCTTCACGCACGATGCGCAACTCGCCGCCCTCGTACGCCACCTCCAGCCCACCGGTCGTGAAGGTGCCGGTGAAAATCAAGGTTTCAGCGTTGTAGGCGATATCGATGAACCCGCCAGGCCCCGGGTTCGCAGCGCCGAATCGGCTGACGTTGACGTTGCCGTTTTCATCGAACTGGGCGAACGCCAGCGCTGCGACCTTGCAGTTGCCGCCATTGATGAAGTCGAACTGGGCCGGGCCATCGAGCAGCGCCTCCGGATACTTATTGGCGGAGAACTGCCAGCCGCTCATGACGATGCCACCGAACGGACCGTGCTCTGTCGTAAAGCGGTGACGCAGGAGTCCGTCGCCTTCGAAGGCGCCATCTTCCATCATCACGCCCGGGATATCGGAAGATGCGCCGAAGCCAAAGATGCTCGGCACGCCCGGACGAATCTCGCAAGCCGCCCGCCGGGCGATAATCTTGTCGGCACCGGCCGGCAGTACTGCCGTGGAGGCACCAGGAAAGAGCTGCCCCCCCAGGTAGCTGTCGTCATACACGACCTCGGTGGTCATCATGGCTTGAGGGGCAACGACAACACGATCCACCAGTTCGCCGGGAACACGCACAGCGTGCACCGGCCGCGCCTGGCGGGGGACGATCTTGCGGACCTGCGCGATCACTGTGCCGCCACAGGCCTTTACCGCGAGCGCCATGGCCAAGGCGCTGGAAGTGATCGGCTCGTCTTCGAAGCTGAGGTTGCCGTACTCATCGGCACTGCTTGCGCGCAGCAAGGCTACGTCCACTGGTCGAGCAGGATAAAACAGATATTCCTGGCCTTCGAACTCCACCAGCTTGACCAGATCTTCCTCAGCGCACGCCGTATATTTACCCCCTTGCTGGCGCGGGTCGATGTAACTACCCAGGCCGATGCGCGTGAGGTAACCCGGACCGCGGCGCGCCACTTCCCGGAGCCAATGCATGGTCGCGCCGATGGGCCAGCAATAGGCTTCGACCTTGTTCTCGCGGATCAAGCGCATCATTTGCGGACGTTTTCCGGTCTTCGGATCCAGCGTATTGATGTAGTTGCCCGAGATGACGCGCTTCATCAAGCCTTCTATCGCGACATGATCCATCCCGCGGATGTCCATCGCGTCGCCAACGCTGACCGGAAAGAAAAAAGTCAGATCCCGGGGCGAGGCACTCTCCTCGAAACGCTGCGCCAGCGCCTGCAGCAAGGTATCCGGCGTGAGCCATCCGATAACACCGACACAGCCAACCGTCTGGCCAGACTGAATATCGGCCACGGCCTCGGCAGCCGAGCATATTTTGGTCATTACACTCTCCTCTTGTTTTTATGAGTGCCGAGGGCGTTACTCTTGGAAGTGAATGATGTGGGTGCCGACGCACACGGTGTCGCCGTGCTGGTTGGTCAGCACTGCCTCTGCCCAAAGCCGCTTCTTCTCATCATCGGCACGGGCGATGCGGTAGCTCACGGTCAAGGTGTCACCTATGAATACGGACTTGGTGAAACGTACCCGGTCGTATCCGTAGGAAACGGCCGGACGGTCGATCAGCCCCAGGTACTTGGTGACGGCGCCAGCGATGTAACCCACCAACATTGCCCCCTGGGCCACCCGAGCGCCCAAGCCGACGCGCTTGCAATACTCCTCGTCGACATGATTGGGATGGTTGTCACCGCTGATCCCGGCAAACGCGTAGATATCGTATTCACTGACTGTGCGGGTGTAGCTGGTCTGCGTGCCGATGAGGGACGAAACCTCTCCGCGATGAGGACTATTGAACTCAGGCATGGCTGTCTCCTTGTGACTGATTTGTGTGCTCATACCCGCTCGGAAGCCAGGCGACCGTCGAGCACCAACAGGGCTTCGAAAAGAAAGTAGTCACCCCAGATCAGCTCGTTTTCCATTGCGACACCGAGCTTTCGATTGAAACAACCCTGGGTGAGGATGCCGACGGGACGGGAGTCGCTGGCATCGACCGGGGTCTGATAGCGCAGCACCAATGCCTCAACGATCGCCTCTGCGGACTGCCGATAACGCTCACGTCTTTCCGGCAGGCAGACTGCAAGCTTTAACAATGCGGCGGCGGCGATGGCAGCACCCGAGGTGTCGCGACTGGTATCGGGAATTGCCGGATCATCGAAGTCCCAGTACGCCACATGGTCTTTGGGCTGATGTTCCAACCACCAGTCAGCAACCTGAATGGCGACGTCTCGGAATTCCATTTCTCCGCGATTGAGGGCCTGAGCGAGGGAAACCATCGCCCACGCCTGGGCACGAGTCCACGTGCTTTCGCCGTGAATGCCCTTGTGGGTGTAACGGCGCAGTAATGCCCCGGTTTGCGGATCGAAACTGGCGGACTGACAGACAGATCCGTCATCGCGCACGCACAGCGCGATATGTTGGCGAAGGTGATTGCGAGCAATCTCGAGGGAGTCAAGCGCTGCCGCATGCTTGATCAATAAAGGAACCGGCCCTGGCAGCGCATCGATG
Organism: Pseudomonas sp. MT92; assembly: GCF_058792515.1. Taxonomy (NCBI): domain Bacteria; kingdom Pseudomonadati; phylum Pseudomonadota; class Gammaproteobacteria; order Pseudomonadales; family Pseudomonadaceae; genus Pseudomonas; species Pseudomonas sp. MT92. The sequence goes on along the minus strand of NZ_JBXAFA010000021.1, from coordinate 76,762 downwards.
TTTGCCTCGTTGCTGCCGACATCCGAGGCCTCCTCGGCCTCTTTGCCCAAGGGAATCAATTGCGCTTGGGGGTTGTACATGTCGAGCAACCCGCGAGTGCCTGCCAACGACAAATTGCGCGCCGTTTCGTCGTTCAGAAGCTCAGCGCCCAGCTCGGTGCCATACCAGAAGAGAAAGCCCTTGAACGCCGATTTGGATGAAGCGCGTGGCCCAAGGCGTTCGGCCCAGATCCGCGCTTGTTCGTGGTAACGCGGCTCTTTTGTATGCCAGGCGGCAAGCCAAAGCATGCCCACCCAAAATCCTCCCGTCCAGTCACCTGCCGGACTACGAGTCCATTCACCAGTGGTTTGGTCGGCGTAATGGGGAAACCCTTGGCCGGGCTGATCGAGGGTCGCGTCAATGCGTGTCAACACTCTATCGATTGCGCGCTTGAGAATCTTGTTATCCAACTTATCTCTCCTATAGTTGCGCCGTTCGGCAATGGCAGAAAATGTCTTCCGAGAAGAGCCGAGTTAATGTATTGACCCACTGCCCTGAGGCCACGAAAAACATGTTACGAGTTGACTTCCGAGACTTCCAATATATAATTTGATCAAGAATAATATTAAAAAGGTATTAATATGAATCTGCGGCACATGCGCTATTTTATTGCAGTTGCGGAGGAGCTGAGTTTCACTCAGGCCGCTATACGACTGCACATTGCCCAGCCGCCTCTTAGTCAACAGATTCGTCAATTAGAAGAGGAGCTCGGCGTAACGCTATTTCAACGGACCAAGCGCCATGTGCAACTTACAGATGCCGGCCAGGTATTTTATATTCATGCCAAGCAGATTCTTCGGGCCACGGATGTCGCGGCACTGGAGGCTCAACGTGCCGAACGCGGAGAGATTGGCACGCTGGCCGTGGGCTTCTTCGAACATATGTCCTATACCCTGCTGCCGCCGATTTACCGCGCCTTTTGCGAACGCTTCCCGGATGTGGAAGTGGTCCTGCGCTGGTTCCCTGTGGTGGACCAGGCCGATGCGCTCCTGCGAGGTGATGTCGATATCGCCTTCATGCGCCCCACATCGCAATTCGACGGAATCAGCACCGAGACGCTGCTGACAGAACCCTTCGTACTTGCGATCCCGGAGCACCACCCGCTGGCGTCCCAGGACAGCGTGGCGCTGAGTCAGTGCGCCACCGAGCGCTTTGTCCTGTACGCGCCCAAACTGGCTCCCGATTTTCATACCATGATTTATCGCCTTTGCGCGGAAGCAGGTTTCACACCCAACGCGGCACTGGAGGTCGGCCAGATTTATGCCTGCCTGGGCCTCGTCAGCTCAGGCGTAGGCCTGGCCCTGGTACCGAGTTCTGTTCAACGCATTCACCTTGAGCACCTTACATACCGGCCTATTCAGGGGCAGATGCCCTTGGTAAAAGTGATGCTTGGATGGCGCAGCAGTAACACTTCGCCGCTATTGCAGTCGTTTATTGATACCGCAAAAGAAGTGATGACGGCCTTCGAGCACGAGCGACTTTAATAATTGACAAGGCGCCCTCTGTGGCGCCATAACTTGCAAGGAAAATGTTTTAACTCTTATATCCAGCCACCCAATATCGCTACCGCGAATAGCACTATAGCTCTCCCTTTGTTCTAAACCGGCCAAGCCAATGCTCGACCGGTTTGAAACCCCAGTGCTTATTTCAAAGTAACAAGCGAGCAACCGCCTGCGGACATCGGCCGAAATGCTTCTTCGGCAGGTATTGTTGACAGCAACTTATAATAGTCGCCAGGGTACTTGGACTCGGAGGGCTTTTTCACTTCGAAGAGATAGAGTGGGTGGATCTTGCGACCATCGGCACGAATACTTCCCTCGCCGAAGAGCTTATCCTCGGTTTTGACCGCCTTCATCCGGGCGACTACTTCGGCACCATTCCCATCGTCATTGTTGACGGCAACTGCTCGCAGATAGTTCGTGACGGCGGAGTAAACACCAGCCTGCGCCATTGTCGGAAATTTCCCGCCGTTGGCAGCAGCGAATGCTCTACCGAATTCACGGCTCGCGTCATTCATGTCCCAGTACCAGGCAGCCGTCAGCATCAACCCTTGTGCCGCCTCCAGGCCCAACGCTTGCACGTCGCTAATGAACACCAACAAACCGGCTAGCTTCTGGCCACCGGCGGTGATGCCAAATTCAGACGCTTGCTTGACGGCGACAATGGTGTCCCCACCGGCATTTGCCAACCCGATTATCTGCGCCCCGGAAGCCTGGGCCTGCAACAAGTAAGACGAAAAATCGGTGCCCGGGAACGGATGGCGAACCTTGCCCGTCACTGTTCCGCCACTTTTTTCAACGACTGACGCCGTATCACGTTCCAATGCGTGACCAAAGGCGTAATCCGCCGTCATGAAAAACCAGCTTTTGCCGCCACTCCCCACCACCGCTTTACCGGTACCGTTGGCAAGCGCCCATGTGTCGTAGGTCCAATGAATGGTGTTCGGGCTGCACGCCTTACCGGTCAGATCGGAACTGCCGCCACCAGATACCAGGAGCACCTTGTTTTTTTCCCTCACCACTTCATTGACGGCCAGGATGACCGACGAAGTCGGCACGTCGACGATCACATCCACCTTATCCACATCGAACCAACGACGGGCCACACTGGCCCCTACATCTGGCTTGTTCTGGTGATCAGCCGCCACGACCTCGACCTTCAGGCCATGTTTTTCAGGCTCGAAGTCGGCCACCGCCTGCTTTGCCGCCCACACCGAGCCCGGACCGGAAAGCCCGGCATAGGTACCTGACAAATCATTCAATACGCCGATACGCACTACACCATCTGAAACCTGGGCTTGCACGGCCGGAGCGGCTACCAGCAGCCCGAAGCAGATCTTGCGCAGATGAGTATTCAGTTGTTTGATCATTATTATTTTCTCCTACTCTTTCATTCGGGTGTTTAGTACGGTGTTTTTTATATTTTTCGAAGTTGAATGCTCGACATCCGCATCACGGGTTCGCCTCCCTCGCCGAATCATCCGCTCCCCTTGAACCGCCCCCTTTGCGAGAGGCCCCAAGAGACTTTCGGCGGTTTGCATCAGCGCGCCTTGCCGCCAGCCTGCTTTGGTAGAAAGCCGCAAACTCCCCGGCAATACCGCGGCGAAAGAGCAGCACGCAAACGATGAAAATGACGCCCATGATGACTGGCAAGAGCGCGCCCACCTTATCGGCCAATGCGTTCTGCAGAGTCACAACGATGGCGGCCCCTATCAGTGGGCCGAAGACGGTGCCCAGGCCTCCGAGCAGGGTCATCAGCACTACTTCGCCCGAGGTCTGCCAATGGGCGTCGCTCAAGGTCGCGAACTGAAACACCACGGCTTTGGTACCGCCAGCGAGCCCCGCCAGAGCAGCCGAAAGAACGAAGGCCAACAATTTGTATCGGGCTGCCTGATAGCCCAGGGAAATCACCCTCGACTCGTTTTCTCGAATGGCTTTGAGAATCTGGCCAAAAGGAGACTGGATAACGCGATGAATCAACCAGAAGCCAAAAACAAAGATGGCAAACACCAGGTAGTACAGATTTACGTCGTTGCTGAGGTCGATAAACCCAAATAACAGCCCGCGCTCCACACCTTGTAAACCGTCCTCCCCTCCGGTGAACGGAGATTGCAGGAAGACGAAATACATCATCTGCGCCAACGCCAATGTGATCATCGCAAAGTAGATGCCTGAGCACCGTATCGCCAACAGGCCGAATCCCAACCCCAGCACGGCGGCAGCCACAACCGCTGTGAGGATCCCCAGCTCGGGCGGGAAGCCCCACACCTTGATGCTGTAGGCGCTCACATAAGCAGCTGCGCCGAAAAAGACGGCATGACCGAACGAAAGCAAGCCGGTATAGCCAAGCAAAAGATTGAATGCACAGGCAAACAGCGCAAAACAAAGCACCTTCATGGCCAGTATCGGGTATATGGCGAAGGGGACAATAGCGCCGCAGATGAGCAGAAGGATACAGCCTAATAGTCGCGTTCTCGATGACATGTTACTCAGCCCTCCCAAATAGACCGGCCGGCCGAAATAACAGGACGATCGCCATGATAATAAAAACAATGGTTGCGGAAACTTCCGGATAGAACAGTTTGGCCAAACCCTCAATTACGCCGAGGGAAAGACCGGTAATAATGGCGCCAAAAATTGAGCCCATCCCGCCAATCACCACTACCGCAAACACCACAATAATCAACTGCGAGCCCATCATGGGACTGACTTGTAATACTGGCGCAGCCAGCACCCCGGCAAAACTGGCCAGCGCGACGCCGAAACCATAAGTCAGCATCACCATGACAGGTACATTAATGCCGAAGGCTTGGGTCAATGCCGGGTTTTCCGTGGCAGCACGCAAGTATGACCCCAAGCGTGTCCTTTCGATCATGAACCACGTCAGGGCGCATACGGCAAGCGAGGCAACAATCACCCAGCCTCGGTAGACGGGTAGAAACATGAAACCCAGATTCATTGCCCCTTTCAGTGCTTCAGGGACTGCGTAGGGTTGACCTGAAACACCAAATTCATTACGGAAAACGCCCTCGATGATGAGCGCCAATCCAAACGTCAACAATAAACCGTATAGATGATCGAGCTTATACAACCACTGCAGCAGAGCGCGTTCGATCACAACGCCGACAATCCCCACCATGAGTGGTACAAGCAACAATGACCACCAATAGTTGACGCCAAAATAATTGAGACACATCCATGAAAAAAAGGCACCCATCATGAAAAACGCACCGTGCGCGAAATTGATGATGCGAAGCATGCCAAATATAACTGCCAGGCCCAGGCTGAGGATCGCGTAAAACGAGCCGTTAACCAGCCCTAGCATAAGTTGGCCCATCAAGGCCGACAACGGAACGTCGAAGAATGTTGCCATATTGTTTATCCTGACGATTTGTTATTAGTAGGATATTCGCCGAAGAGCCTGGAATACTTATAGAGCCACACGCTTCAGCCTTGTACCCAGAAGGTGCGTTGTAGGGGTTGCAGGCTTTAAATCCCTTGGCTCGCCGTTGGAACCGTCTAAACCAGACAAGTGCTTTAGCCGATATTAGATCCCTAAATATTCTTGAAGCAGATCGCTTTTTTGCCCAACTTCGTGCTGGTGAATCTCAGCGATAATCTTGCCGTGCTCGACGATATACATGCGATCCGCGAGGGGGGCGGCAAAACGTGAATTCTGTTCGACCAGAAGGATTGTGAAGCCCTTGCTCTTGAGCTGGCGGATGATTTCGGCGAGCCGCTGGACGATGACCGGTGCAAGTCCCTCGGATATCTCGTCAAGCAGTAGAAGGCGTGCACCAGTGCGCAGGACTCGGGCCAGGGCAAGCATTTGCTGTTCACCACCCGACATGCGGGTACCTTGGCTGTGACGACGCTCGTAGAGGTTGGGGAACATCTCATAGATTTCCTCCAGGCACATTCCATTGTTTCCCAAACGCGGCAGCAACAGCAGATTTTCCTCACAGGAAAGACTGGCATAGATGCCTCTTTCCTCTGGGCAATAACCCACACCCAGGCGCGCAATCTTATGGGGCGAAAGATCAATGGTCTCAGTACCATCTATTATGATCGAACCCTGGCGCTTCCCCGTGAGCCCCATAATGGCTCGCAAGGTGGTGGTGCGGCCTGCGCCATTGCGACCTAATAAAGTAACGCATTCACCCTGTTTCACAGTGAAGTCAATGCCATGGAGAACATGAGACTCACCGTAGAAGGCTTGCAAGTTGGCAACTCGCATGTATTCGGTAGCATTGGTCATATCAATGGCTCCCTGGAGAGTGCAGCTCACTGTCGGCACTCCCCATATAGGCTTCGACCACGAGTGGATTGACTGAAACTTCAGAATAACTGCCCTCGGCGAGCACACTGCCGCGAGCAAGTACCGTGATAGTGTCGCAAATCCCCTCTACAACCTTCATGTTATGCTCGACCATCAGGACAGTGCGGTTGGCGGCGACATTCTTGATCAGCTCCATGACCCAATCGACGTCTTCATGCCCCATGCCTTGGGTGGGTTCATCGAGCAACATCAACTCAGGGTCCAGCGCTAAAGTGGTGGCTATTTCCAGCGCGCGCTTGCGGCCATAGGACAGTTCCATTGCTACTAGATCGGCGAATGACTCCAATCCCACTTGGGCGAGCAACTCCATCGCTCTATCGTCAAGAGCGGCAAGTGCAGCGCGCGACTTCCAGAAATGGAAGGAAGTCCCCAGGCTTCGCTGTAGCGGAATATAGATGTTTTCTCGCACGGTAAGGCGAGGAAAGACTGCCGATATCTGGAAAGATCGAATCATCCCTCTGCGCGCTACTGCAGCTGGGTGCTCACGAGTGATGTCCTGGCCGTTGAAGCGAATAGTCCCTTGGGTAGGATCGAGAAACTTGGTGAGCAAGTTAAAACATGTCGTCTTTCCGGCACCGTTGGGACCGATCAGGGCATGAATTGAGCCACGCTTCACACGCAAGTTGACATTTTCAACAGCGGTAAATCCTTTGAACTCTTTGGTCAAACCAACAGTTTCCAGAATCGCATCATTAGCCATATTATTTTCAACTCACGTTCTTGCTTTTCTTGTAATGTGAATCTAAGTCGTCGACTAATACTGGTCCAATATTATTTTAAGGAACCATTTATACGTAAAAAGTCTTTATTTTCTCGAGTCCAGCCATTTTTCAGTATTGTGACCGGGGATGGTTAAGCGGCTATAGACATAGCCAACGCTTTTGCCAACCACACCCGGCCCCTGGCATTAGAGCCGAGTGTGGGAGAAAGGCACGGGGAATGCCTTGCCTTGAGCGATGGAGTTTTGCGCTGCCGTCTGCAAGTTTGCCTTGGAGTCTGAATTTCAGGAAAGAACCTGAGCAGACCAGGATTCAGCTGAGGCGATATTCAAACCCCCGCATAGCTATCCACTACCCTCCGATACTGGCTGGGAGAGGCGCCGATGTGTTGCTGAAAAAACCGCGTGAAATGACCTTGCTCGGAGAACCCGAGGTTCTCCGACAACAGGCCCAAGGTTCCACTGCGCTCACGCTCCAGCCAGGCAAAAGCCCGGCGCATGCGCGCGTCGTTAAGCAACAGGGTCGGCGTCATGCCGGTATCTTTCTTGAACAGCGCAAAGAAGTGCGCCCGGGACAGACCACAAGCCCGCGCGGCGTTGTCGATCGGGTGTGGATCATCGAGGTGCTCAAGCAACCAGGCGGTGCCACGGCGCACGCGCGCGTCCCGGAACTCACCTGAACTCGGCGCCCCCAATAGCGACAAATGCCGCCAGCTGGAAAAGTCCTCGATCAGTTCGATCAGGAAGTCGAACAGCATGAACTCCATGCGTTCTTTCGGCACGATCCCGCAGCCATGGGCTTCGGCGACCAGGATGTCGGCCAAGGTGCGATTACGGCTCGACAGCTCGATGCACGACTGGGCAAAAAAGTCCGGCCGACCGCTGAGCGCCAGCGACTGCTGGGCAGTGGCCAGCCAGGCGGGCTCGATGTAGAGCGCCAGGATTACAGTGGCAGCGGCACCCGGCTGCGGATCGTAGAAATGCGGCTCCCAGGCGTTGACCAGCACCGCCGTGCGATCGCTGAGCGGCACCCGCCGCCCGTTGACGTTGAAGTAAGTGTCCTCGCCGGACACTTTGACCAGCACATGGCATTCGGAATGGGTGTGGGTAACCAGCGAACGATCCATGTCCAGCAAGGCGACCCGGCCAAACCTGCCGTGGAAAACCCGTTGGGCAATCGACATCAGATTCCTCCGCTCGCTTGAAGCGATATTGTTATCGGCCACCATGAAGGATTATCGAGGCGTCCATGTGTTTCCGGACCCGACGATCACTCAATGGTTCAGCACTTTGCTGGCCACTATCGCGCGCGAATGACCGAGCGTCTACCTCGACTTTCGCAGCCCCTACGCTCATCGGAAAAACCGCCTTACAGGGCATGGCGTTCTTTCCCGTGATAGACGCGCAGGATATCGGCCACCACCGCCAGAGCGATTTCCGCCGGGGCCTTGCTGCCCAGATCGAGGCCGATGGGCATGTGCAAACGGGCAATCTGTTCATCCGTCAGACCACCGATGCGTTTGAGCCGCTCGGCGCGCTTGGCCGAGGTTGCCTGAGAGCCCATGGCGCCGATGTAAAACGCCGGGGTGTGAACCGCTTCCATCAGCGCCAGATCATCGATTCGCGGATCATGAGTCAGCGCCACCACCGCGGTCGCTGCGTGGCAACCTCCGGCGGCGATAAACATCGAGGGCAGTACACGCTGCATCTCCACGCCTTCGAGATGTACATGCAGCATCTCTTCCCGGGGGTCGCAGGCGATAACTTCGCAGCCGATGGCTCGGGCGAAACTGGCGCAAACTTCAGCGACCGGCGAGAGTCCTGCCAGAATCAGTCGTAGCGCCGGGCCAACACTGATGCGCACCCTTTCGTCGACGATTTGCACCCGCTCGCTGCCGTGCCCGGTGTCTGCGTCCAGGCGCAAGGCACCGTTGCTCAGCTCGATGTGACGCAGCAGACGCCGCTGACCCAGTAACGCCGCTTGCAGGCTCTCCAGGTGCGCGATCCATTCGAGACTGGCAGCGCGGTGCTCGACCAGCACAATCAGCACGCCGCCACAGGGCAATCGCAGACGGTGGCGTTGCTCGACGCTGTCGCCATAGCTGACGATCTGCGCCGGTTCGCGTAATTCACCCCGCGCCAGGCTTTCGAGAAATTCCTCTTCGACGCAGCCACCCGACAGCGAGCCGACGTGTTCGCCCGTGCCATTGGTCACCAGCATGGCACCCGGCGCACGCGGCGCAGAGCCATAGGTGGAGAGCACCGTGCACAGCCACTGGGCCTGCCCGGCGCGAGCCCATTGCAGTGCCTGGTCGATCACCTGAACATCGAGATGACGCATGTTTTATACCTCAAGCAAAGCGTGGTGCTGCCTGCAGGGTTACGTTTACGGTAACCTGCGAGCAACCTTGTCCAATCGTTGATTCAACATGTCGCCACAACAATTTTTGCAACTTGGGCCGCTGCGTCTGGAATACCGCCACCTGCCTGCGGCTGACCCATCGCGACCGACGCTTGTGCTGTTGCACGAAGGCCTCGGCAGCGCCGACCAATGGAAAGACTTCCCCCTGCGTCTGGCCCAGGCCAGCGGTTGCGGTGTGGTCACCTACAGCCGTCAGGGTTATGGGCAATCGAGCCCGGTAACCCTGCCGCGTCCGCTGAACTACCTGAGCAGCGACGGTCCACGTGAACTGCGGCAATTGCTCGATGCCCTGCAACTGCCGCACGTGGTCTTGCTCGGTCACAGTGACGGTGCATCCATCGTCCTCGCCTATGCCGCCGCCAACGATCCAAGGGTGTTGGGCAGCATTGCACTGGCGCCTCACGTGATTGTCGAGACCGAGAGCCTCGATGGCATTCGCCACACCACCGAGGTGTGGCATCAGGGTGACTTGCGCGAACGCCTGGCACGCCACCATGGGACCAATGTCGACGGCGCTTTTCACGGTTGGAGCGACAGCTGGTTGCACCCGGACTTTTCCCTGGACGATCTTGGAGCGCAGTTGGCTTATATCGAAAAGCCGCTGCTGGTCATTCAGGGTCGCGAAGACCTCTACGCCACGCCCGAGCAACTGGTGGTCATCCAGCGACAGGTGCCTGGGCCCTGCCGCTGTGTGTTGCTGGATGACTGCCGGCACTTTCCCCAGACCGAAGCGACCGAGCGGACCTTGGAGCTGGTCTGCGAATTCCTGGAGCGCCTCCCCGCCTGAATGTACCGAACGTGACTCAACCATCGACCACCTCATCCAGCGTTGCTACGCGCTCCGGCCGTTCACGCCAGCGACGGACGACACCCAGTTCGATATCGAACATATCCAGCACCCTGCCAACGGTGTGATCGATCATGTCTTCCAGGCTGGTCGGCTTGGCATAGAACGCTGGCACTGGCGGCGCGATCACTGCACCGAGTTCGGCCAACTCGGTCATGCTGCGCAGGTGATTGCGGTGCAGTGGCGTCTCGCGAACCATCAGCACGAGGCGCCGGCGTTCCTTGAGCACCACGTCGGCGGCGCGAGTCAGCAGTGTTGAAGTCACGCCGCTGGCAATCTCCGACAAGCTGCGTATCGAACACGGCGCGATGATCATGCCCATGGTTTTGAACGAGCCACTGGCGATTGCCGCGCCAATGTCCTGATTGACGTAGCTGACGTCCGCAAGGGTCTTGATCCGGGACCAGGACATATCGGTTTCATGGGCCAAAGTAATCAGCGCCGATTTGCTGACCACCAGATGGGTTTCAATCGGCGTGTCGCGCAACAGCTCCAACAGACGCACGCCATAGACGGCGCCTGAGGCACCGGAAATTCCTACGATCAGCCGCTGCGGCCGGCTATTACCGGGAGTGCCCATGGTTGCCTTCCTCTATCGGACCTTCTTTGTAGAAATGGATGGTGTCGAGTGCGGTGGTCATGGTTTTGCCGATCATCTCGATGAACAGCATTGCCGCCGGGGTCAATGGTCGACGGGCGTCGTGCACACAGACCATGCGCCGGCTGATTCCTGGCGCGGCCAGCGGATAGGCGCGCAACGCGCCTTCGTGCAATCCGCGATGCAGGATGGTTGCCGGCAGCACGCTGACCCAGTCGCTGCGACGCAAGAAGTCCTCGATGACCGCCAGATCGTCCACCTCCAACTGCGGGGTGACTTCAATGCCCTGGGCAGCAAGGTGCTGGTCAATCACCCTGCGCAACCCGTGACGACGCGAGGGCAGCACCAGTTTGAATCCCGCCAGACTGGCCAACGGCAAGGGCAACGCTCCGTTGAGGCGATTGGCTGCACCGGTGGCGACCAGTAGCTCCTCATCGAAGATGTCGTGGCCGATCAGGTGCTCATGCTGAAAGCTTTGGTTGATGACCGCGAAATCCAGCACGCCGGTCAGGACCTTCGCGATCAATTCCTGGCTGTAGCCCGAGGTGACGCTCAATTCAACCTGTGGCTGATGCTCGACGAAATGCGCCAGCGTGCTCGCCAACGCGTTGTTGGCGGCAGACGCGATCAGCCCGGCGCTGATGCGTCCGCCAATCTGGCCGCTACGGTCGATCAGGGCCTGCCGCGCCGCCAGCAGCTGGCCAAGAATCGGCATGAACAAGCGATAAGCCTGATCTGCGGCCTCGGTCGGCGCCATGCCCTTGGAGCTGCGCTCGAACAACGTCTGCCCGAGCTCTTCCTCAAGCCTGGCGATCTGCATCGACAACGCCGGTTGCACGATATTCAAGCGCTGTGCAGCCCGGGTGACGGAGCCCTCTTCATAGAGGCAGGTGAAATACTTCAGATGGCGCAGCTCCATAGTCACCCTCGCGTGCGCGCTCAACCGAGCGTGCCGACGTTCTGATAAATGTGTTTGAGCTCGCTGAAATCCAGCAGCGCATCGACGCCATGCAAGCGCCCCAGGCCGCTCTTGCGGTAGCCACCGGTTTCCGCCTCGGCGAACAATTTGTTGTGGTCGTTGAGCCACACCGTACCGTTGCGCAGTGCCCGAGCGACACGCCAGGCGCGAGCGCCCTGCCCGGTCCAGACACTCGCGGACAGACCGAACTCGGTATGGTTGGCGCGCGCTACTGCCTCGGCTTCATCTTCGAAGGACTCCAGCACCAGCAACGGGCCGAAAATTTCTTCCTGACAAAAGAACGCGCTGCTATCGCGATGGGCGATCAGCGACGGCGCGAGGAATGCACCATTGCCCAGTTCACCCTGCGGGCGACCACCGGCCAGCAGCACTTCGTCACAGCTGTCCAGTGCCTCGCCGATGCGTCGCTCGACGTTGTCCCGGGATTGCCAGTCGATCAGCGGTCCCATGTTCGTCGCTGGATCGAGGCCATTGCCCAGGCGGATCCGCCCCAGTGCGGCGCTCAGCGCGGTTTTCATTTCGGCGAAGCGGCTGGCATGCACCAGCACGCGTCGGGCGGCAGTGCATTGCTGGCCAGAGATAATGGTGGCTGCCGCGGCCAGTTTCGGCGCGATGGCGGCAATATTGGCATCTTCAAAGACCAGGCAGCAGGACTTCCCACCCAGTTCCAGAGAGAGCTTTTTCATGGTCGCCGCGCAGTCGCGCATGATGCGCTGGCCGGTAGCGGTCGAGCCCGTGAAGCTGAGCACATCCACCCGCGGCGAAGCCACCAGATGCGCTGCCCCGGCATGCCCGCTCTCGGTGAACAGATTGACCGCCCCTGCCGGCAGGCCCGGCAACGCGAACAGCGGTTCGAGCATCGCCGCGTTGAACAGCGCGGTTTGTGGCGCGGGTTTGATCACCACCGTGCAACCCGCCGCGATCGCCGGCGCCAGAGCACGAACAAGCAGCACCGCCGGGGCATTCCACGGAATGATCAGCCCCGCCACTCCGGCGGGTTCGCGCAGCATGCTGGAGAACTCACCGGGTGCCACTTCGAGCATGTGCCCCGGGTTGTGCCGGGCCAGGCCGGCGTAATAAAGAATCTCGGAAATCGCCCCGCCGATCTCTCCTCGGGACTGCGCCAATGCCTTGCCGTTCTCGCGGGTCAGCAACTGCGCGAGCTGTTCCTGACGCGCTGTCAGGCCGGCAGCCCACTCCAGCAATAGCTGCTGACGCAGGCGTGGATTCTGCGCCCACTGCGGGTCGTTGAAGGCACGGGCGGCGGCGGCCACCGCCGCTTCAGCTTCGGCCTCGCCGCCGTCGGCAAAGCGTCCGATCAGCTCACCGTTTGCCGGGTCGAGACTGTCGGTCCAACGATCCGTAGCGGTCCATTGTCCATCGATGAAGTGTTGGCTTTGCATGAGTCCTCCTTGAATCAATGGGTCACCGAACCGCCGTCGACCACAATGGTCTGGCCGCTCATGAAATCACTGTCGGTGCTGGACAGAAACAGCAGCGCGCCGATCAGATCCTGCGGCACCGCTTCGCGCTTGATGCAACGGCTGGCAATGTTGTTGCGCACGATATCCCCGGCCCAGGCGGCATTGGCCTGGACGTTGGCGCTCATGGTCAGGCCGGGCGCCAGGCAGTTGCAGCGGATGCCGGCGTCGCCGACTTCCCGCGCAATCGAGCGAGTCAGGGCAATCACCGCGCCCTTCGACGCGACATACGCCGCCATCATCGGCGCGCCTTTGAACGCCGTTGCCGAGGCAATGTTGACGATCTTGCCGTAGCCCTGACGGCGCATCACCGGCATGACCGCCTTCGCGCACTCGAAAGAACCGCGCACGTTGACCGCCATGATCCGGTCCCATTCCGCCGAGCTGGTCTGCTCGAACGGTTTGAGTTCCAGGGTGGCAAACAACGCCGCGTTGTTGATCAGTACGTGCACACCGCTGAACTGCGCCACGGCTTCCTCGACCATGGCTTGAACCGCGGCACCGTCGGTCACGTCGCAAGCGATTGCCAGGGCCGTACCGCCCTTGTTGCGGATCGCGGCAGCGGTGTCATCAGGCGCCTTCAAATCGCAAAGCACCACCTTCGCGCCCTCGGCCGCCAGGGCCTGGGCATACGTGGCACCGATGCCTTGCGCGGCACCGGTAATGATCGCGACTTTTCCCTTCAATCTGCTCATTGCGTTTTCCTTTACTTGAAGTTGCCTTGGGTTTCCGGAATCACCACGCTGCCGATCAGGTAGATCACCGACAGGCCGGCAGCGAACATCGCCAGCACCATGGGGATTTGAGCCGGGCTGCTGCTGAACAGGGACACAAAAGTCGGCATGGTTCCGCCGAGGGCGAAGCCGATGTTCCAGGACAACCCGGTGCCGCTGGCACGCAGCTCGGTGGCAAAGCGTTCGTTGAGGAAGATCAGGATCGGCGCGATGATCGCCCCGCCCATGAAGGCAATGCCCACGCAATACAGCGCAGTGCGGGCCAGCGAACCCGGCTCGGCGACACCGAGGAACATCATCGGCAAGCTCACCAGATTGAGCACACCCAGCAGCATGAAGGTCTTCTTGCGGCCGATCAGGTCACTCAGGTAGCCGAAGGCCAGTGCTCCGACAATGGTTGCCACCGACCCGTACATGAGCAGCTGCGAAGTCTGCGTATGGGGTACTTTGGCGACCACGTTGAGCAAGGTCGGCAGATAACCGCACGCCAGGTAATACGTAGCCCCGCCGCCGAACGTAATCAGCAGGTTGACCAGCATCACGCCGCGGTACTCGCGACCGAACAGACGCTTGAGTGGCGACACGGCCACCACCGCCGGCCCCTTGGTTTTGCGCGCTTGTTGCAGTTGCTGCCAGACCGGGGTTTCTTCCAGGTAACGGAACATCACCAGACCGAAGAACGTGCTGAGCAAGCCGCAGAAGAACATGAAGCGCCAGCCCCAGACGTCAAATTCCTCCCCGGGAAAGATCTCCGACAACACCAGATAAGTGAATGACGCCAACAGCGCGCCCATGCCGGCACCGGCGCCACCGATCAACCCGGACATCAAGCCGCGATAGCGCGGCGAGATGGATTCGGTGCCGATGGTGTGAGTGGAAGCGACGATGCCGCCAACGAAAACGCCCTGAATGATCCGCAAGATCAAAAACAGTATCGGGGCCAACACCCCGACCTGGTGAATGGTCGGCAAGGCGCCAAACAGTGCCGTGGAAATACCGACGCCGACCATCGACACCATCAACGCACGCTTGCGGCCGTGTTTGTCGGCATACGCGCCGAAGATCGCCGAGCCCAGCGGACGTACCAGCAAGGCCACGGCGAACGAGGCATACACCGCGGCCAGCGACAGTGTCGGGGTGTCCGAGGGGAAGAACATACGGCCGATGATCGGCGCCACGTAGAGCAGAATGAACAGGTCAAACAAATCCAGCGCCCAGCCGAATGTCGAGGCAAATGCCGCAAGCAAGGCCTTGCCCGGTGGAATCTGCGGTGTATCGGTAGCGGCGCTGGTTGGCGGTGCAGTTGTTGTTGTCGTGGTCATGATTGCCTCACACAAGACGTGTCTTGAGCTGGTTGGAACTATCGGGAACAGGCCGCTGAACACCAGCGACCTCCGGGTTCAATCGTGCTTCTGGAGCACGCACTGCCAGTCCTGCGGCGCCACGTGCGCCACCTTGTCGAGCTCGACTTCCTGTTGGCCCGGCACCTGGATTCGCTTGAAGCGCATGGTCGGTGCCGACAGCGGCACCGTGGCGTCGTAGCCCATCTTCGAGCCGACACCGTCGCGGGTGGACGGATCGAGTTTCGAGCCCTGGGATTCATGGATCAGCACCAGGTCGCGGTCGGCCTGGAAACGGGTGGCAATAGCCCACTCGACTTCGATGGGGTCATGAATGTCCACATCCATATCCACCACGGTGACGTGCTTGATGTCGTAGTGACCGCCCAGCGCGCCGAGGATGACGTTCTTGCCCTCGCCTTCGGAGCGTTTGTCGATCTGCACATAAAGGTGATAACGACACACTCCGCCCTTGCTCAGGTGCACGTCACGCACGCACGGAAAGCTGCGGCGCAAGTGCGCAAGCATGGTCGCTTCGCGCGGGATGCCGCCGAGCAGCAAGTGTTCCAGGCCGCCGCCGACGATGGTGTGAAAGATCGGGTCGTGACGATGGGTTACGGCGTCGACTTCGATCACATGGCGTTCGGCGCGCTCGCCGTAGTACTGCGGAAACTCGCCGAACGGGCCCTCCATCTCCCGCGCCTTGGCCAGCAGCCGGCCCTCGATGACGATCTCGGCGTCGGCAGGTACGCGAATCTGGTTGGTCACACAACGCGTTACTGCCAGCGGACGGCCATGCAGCGCACCGGCAATTTCCAGTTCGTCGTGATCGATGGGCACGATGGCCTGGGATGCCAGCAAGGTCAGCGGATCAGCCCCAATGACCACCGCCACCTCCAGATCCTCACCCAGCGCCTCGACTTCCTGAAAGAAGGCCAGCGCATGGCGTGGCAGCAGCAGCGCGCCCAGGCGATTTGGGCTGCTCACCTGCAAACGGTGAATCGAAACGTTCTGCACCCCGGTGCGCGGGTTGCGGGTAATCAACAGGCCAGCAGTGATGTAAGGGCCGCTGTCGTGCTCGTTGTGGGTGGGAATTGGCAGCAGTCGATTCAGGTCGATCTCGCGATGCACCACTTGCTGACAAACTGCATCACTGACTTCGCGCCACGGCAGGGGATTGAGGCTGGCCGCCTCGAAACGCGCCAACACTTCAGCGGACTCCACGCCCATGGCCTCGGCCATCCACTGCCGGTCGGACAACAGACCGGACACCACCGCGATCGAATGGCCGCCCGGCTGGGGGAACAGTGAAGCGCTCTTGCCGTCCAGACGATTGGCAATCGCTGCAACGCCGAAACGCAGGTCCACGCCGGGACGTATCATTGTCAAACGCTGCCGGCGCTGCAAATGGTCGAGCCAGCCACGCAGGCTGGCGCCTGCTGGCAGGTCCCCGGCCCTGTCGGCTTCGGGGGTGGAAAGAGTCACAGGCTGCATGGCCTTACCTCGTCATTATTGTTTTGGTGGCATGCCCGGTCACCCCGATGGCATGCCCGTTTGAATCGTCGGGATTCAGTTTCCGGTAGTGCTCGCACCGACGGGCCTGGTGCTGTCGGCATGTTCGGGTTTGCCACCGCGCAGCAAATGGCTCAGGGTCATGATCACGAGCGGCGTGGCCAGTGCGATGTAGGCGTTGTCGATGCCATAGGGATTGCCCATCAGGAACCAGCCGATGGTGATGATCAGTGACGCGATGATGCTGATGAACGCACCCTGCCGCGTGCCGAATGTCGGCGCGTAAAACACCATCAGCACCAGCACCGCGAGTGAAGCGCGCAAGGCCTTGGCGAGGAAGGTCACCACCAGAACGTCGGAGGCGTACAGCGCCAGTGTGATGGGCAGCAGGCCGGCGACGATGGTCGCGGTCCGGGCAAAGTTGAGATTCTTGCGATCATCCCCTCGGGGGTTGAAGAACGGCTGATAGAAGTCCTTGAGCAACAATGTGGCGATGCCCATGGTGAGCGCGGCCATGGTGCCGAACAGCGCCCCGGCCAGTCCTGCGACGACGATCCCGGCCATCCATTCGTGCATGTGCCCGAGGATTTGCGGAAAGGCCTGCAACGAAGGAATCTGCGGAAACAACACCGCGCTGCACATCCCCACCATCGCAGCGATCAGGCCGTAGGGAATCAACATCAATGCACAGTAGAAACTCGCATGTTGGGCCTTGCGCCCGTCACTGACGGTATTCACTGCCTGCACCACGTACTGGGTGGCGAACGTCGCGCCGATACCGGCCACCAGCCAGGCGAAAATCTTCGGCCAACCGACGTTGTCGACTTCGAACATCGGCGCTGGCAGTCGCGCCACCAACTCGCCCATGCCGCCAACCTTGCTCAAGGCAAAACCCAGGGCGAGGATAATCCCGGCGTACATCATTATCGCGTGCAAGACGTTGGTATAGATCACCGAACGCATGCCGCCGATGCCGACGTACAGCACCGAAACAATACCGACGATGATGATCGCCGACGTCCGCTCGATGCCCAGCAAGGTCGCGAGCACTGCCCCACCGCTGGCGTAGATCGAGACCGCAACGATCGACAGCGCGCAGATCATGATCACTGACGTGGCGAAGCGTACCGGCTCGCCGTAAGTGCGGGCCAGCGCCCCGGAAATGGTGTTCTCGCCGAGGTCCTTGTACTTCTTCGCCAACAGCATGGAGAAGATCACGAAACCGACGCCCAGGGCGGCGATGTTCCAGGCAGCGGAAATGCCATAGGTGTAACCCGCCTGAGCCGTACCAATGCTCGCGGTAGTGCCAATGAACTCGGACATCATCAGAAAACCGATCAGCACCGCCGGGAAGTCCTTGCCTCCGGTGGTGAAGTTTTTCGCGCTTTGTGTAGAGCGTCGAACCCAGAAACTGATCAACGCCAAGACCACCATGTAGGCGGCCACGATGGTTAATACCAGCCAGCTAGAAGCCATAAGTGGAACTCCGATTTTTATATTTATTGGACGGATTTCGGTGCAGCCGATCTCACCCTAAGAGCCCCGCAACAGGTTTTCCATTAACGAATATTGATGCGCCCTATCAGTCTCAGTGAAGGGGCGGCAGGCCCTGCTCCGTAGGGGCGCACGCCGTTGCCGGCATGCTCCCGGACCTGCTCGCCGGTACGCATTTACTCGCCGGTGAACACGGCCACACGCTTGCTGTGAAACGCTTCGACGCCTTCCTTGAAGTCCTTGGAACTGCGCAGACGGCTGTAGCAGTGGCCTTCCATTTCGATCGCGACGGTCAGCGGCGCGTCTTCGTTGTCATTGATCAGTTTTTTCGCCGTGCGCTGAGCCAACGGCGAGAAGCGCCGCAGTTCATCGACCAGCGCATCGACGGTGCTTTCCAGTTCGGTATCCGGCACAACCTCGGTCGCGATACCCCAGGCATAAGCCTGGTCGCCGGTGATGCGTTTGGCGCGCATCACCATGTGTTTGGTGCGGGTGATACCGATGATTTTCTGCAGGCGTGCGGAGCCACCCGAGCCCGGGATCTGCCCCAGGTTCTGCTCAGGCAAGGCGTAGCGCGTGGTTTGCGAAGCAATGCGGAAATCGCAGGCCAGGGACAGTTCGAAACCGACGCCGAAGGTGTAGCCACGGTTGGCAACGATCACCGGTTTTTCGCAACGTGCCGGTGCCGCGACGTTCCAGGCCAGCTTCGAAACGTGCTCCGGCGACGCTTCGAGGAAGCCCTTGATGTCGCCGCCGCTGGAGAAGTGTTCACCCACCGAGCGCAGCACGATGACCCGCACATCCTTGTGTGCATCGAGGGCTTCGAAGACCAGGCGCAGTTGATCGCGCTGGCCCATGGAAATGACGTTCAACGGCGCCCGGTCGAGGATGATGTCGGCGCGCTCGCGGGACACATCGACTTCAACCTGGAAGCCATCGAACCGAGTGTCGAGAAATTGCTGGATCGCTTGTTGTTGCATGGGAGTGTCCTCTGGGTGATTAGCTGATGGCCTTCAAGGCCTGTTCCTGAAATTGGGCCAGCAGCACGCGCCGCAGCACCTTGCCAACTGGAGATTTGGGAATCTGATCGATGAACTGATAGCGCCGTGGCCGCTTGAACTTGGCCAGGCCCGAAGCGATGCAATGGGCATCGAGGTCGCATTCCGAAACCTCGGCGCGCGGCTTGATGAACGCAGCAATGATCTTGCCCCACTGCTCGTCCGGCAGACCCACGACCACCACTTCTTCCACCGCCGGGTGCAGCGAGAGCATGTTTTCGATTTCCGCCGGGCTGACGTTTTCGCCACCGGTGATGATCAAATCATCGACGCGACCCGTGACGAACAGATCGCCCTCCAGATCGAAGTAGCCGATGTCACCGGTGAAATACCAGCCGTCACGCAATGCCTTGGCGTTCGCTTCAGGGCGGTTCAGGTAGCCTTCGAACGCCTCGTCGCTCGCCAGGTCGGCGATGATCTGGCCCTCCTCCAATGGGTTGGCCTGCACGTCCACCGTTTCAGCATCGATCGGCACCACGCGCACTCGCTGGTTCATTGCACTGCGCCCTGACGAGCCGGGTTTGCGACTGGCCTGCTGGTCGATGGTGAAGGTGTAGATTTCCGAGCTGCCGTAATGATTGACGAACAATTGCGGCTGGAACGCCTGTTCGACGCGACGCATCAAGCCGTCGCTCATCGGCGCGCCGGCAAAGCCGATTTTCTCCACACTGGCTACTCGCTCGCGGGCAAAGGCCGGGTGTTCGATGAGCATGTGGTAGAGCGTCGGCACCAGGTACAGATTGCTGACCTTTTCCCGCTCGATGGCCTGCAGCGTGGCCTCCACGTCGAACTTCGGCACACAGACGAAATGCCCGTCGATCAGCGCCATGGACAGCAACGAACGCACGCCCATGGTGTGGTAAAGCGGCATGACACCCAGCGTGCACTCGCTCTGGCGGTAGAGGTTTTGCGCGACGTGGGCAACCGCCGCGGCGCGTTCACTACGGTGCCGACGGGGCACGCCCTTGGGCTTGCTGGTGGTTCCGGAGGTGTACAGCAGCAGTGAAAAATCTTCGGCGTCGGCCTGCAAAATGATGCCGGAGGGGGTCTGCGAACACAGTTCCTCGAAACTCAGGTCGGTGTCGGCGGCACGGAGTCCCGCGGCGATCCGAGGCAGCCTGGTGGCGGCGCTGCAACCGGCCACCGCGGCCACGGTCGCGTCGTCGTAAGCCAGTGCGCGGATTTGCGCATCTTCGATGCAGTAGCCCAGCTCATCGGCAGTCGAACGCCAGTTCAACGGGGTCATGACGACGCCCGCAAACTGACAGGCCCAATGCAGGGTCGCCATCTGCCAACGGTTCTGCATCGCAACCAGCAGTCGATCACCGCGTTGCAGCCCAAGGCATTGCAAGCCCCGCGCTGCGCTCTGGATATCGACGAACCAGTCTTCATAGGTTTTCTTCAACGCACCGTCACTGACCGCCACCGCGTGCGGTCGGCGTTCAACGGCAGCGAGGAAACTGCGTCCGAGATCGAACATTATTGTTATACCCCTTTGTTCGTTTGGCGCTGGGCAGCGACTTCGAGCACGGCCTGGACGATGCCGGTGTAGCCCGTGCAGCGACATAGATGCCCCGAAAGCATGTCGCGTACCTGGGTCTCGTCCGGGTTGGGTACCCGTTCGAGGAAATCCACGCAGGACATGAGAATGCCCGCAGTGCAAAAGCCGCACTGCAAGGCGTGATGACGGCGAAAGGCTTGTTGCAGGTCGCTCAGTGTGTCGTCGTCGGCCAGGGACTCGACGGTCTCGATACGCCGCTCGTGCCCCTGTACCGCGAGCATCAGGCAGGAACGCATGGCGACTCCGTCCACCAGCACCGTGCAGGCACCGCAGACACCGTGTTCGCATCCGACATGGACACCGGTGGCACCGAGGTCGTGGCGCAGGAAGTCGCAGAGTTGGGTCCGCGGTTCGGCCAGCGCTTCGCGGGAGCGGCCATTGAGTTCCAGGCGAATCGGAAAGGTTTGGTCGGCAGTTACACGCATGTTCAGACTCCTTCGATCAGCTGATGACCCAGCTCGCGAACCAGTTGGCGGCGATAGGCGGCGCTGGCGTGCACGTCGTCTTGTGCATCGAGCGACCAGGCGGTTTGATTGAGCGCGTCAGGCAGCGCCGCACCCCGTGGCAGGCTGCGACGTTGCGGACGGTCGGCGACGCCGCCGATGCCGAGTTCGACCTGGTCCGTGCCGATGGCCGCGGCCAGGGAAACAATTGCAAAGTCGCCGTGGCGCATGGCGATTTCGCGGAAGCGATAAGTGATGCCTTCGCGCTTGAGCGGAAAACGCACCTCGACGACCAGTTCATCCGCACGCTTGTCGGTGGTGAGAATGCCTTGGAAGAAGTCGGCGGCCTTGACGATGCGCTGGCCTTTTTTCGACTCGAGAACGATCTCGCCGCCCAGCGTCACCAGGCACAGCGGCAACTCGGCGCTGGGGTCGGCGTGAGCCACCGAACCGCAGACCGTACCGCGATTACGCGTCTGGAAGTGGCCGATCCAGGGCATCGCCAGTGCCAATAAAGGCACCTCGTCCATCAGGGTCGAACGCGCCAGCAACTGCGCCTGTCGCACCCCGGCACCTACCGCCAGGCAATCCTTGCGCAGCTCGATATAGGCCAGCTCGGCCACATGATTGATATCGATCAGCAACTTGGGTTGAGCCAGGCGCATGTTCAGCACCGCCATCAGCGATTGGCCACCGGCGATGATGCGAGCTTCCTGGCCGTACTCGGCGAGCAGCTCAACCACCTGACGCCGGGTGTCAGCCCGAACGTAATCGAAAGCAGCCGGTTTCATTGCGCACCTCCCTTGCCAAACAGCGCGCCAAGCGAGGCCCGCAGTCGCGCCCACCAGCCGGTGGAGATGGCTTGGCCGCTGACCCGTTGCGACAGGCGAGTAAAGATTTGTCCGATGATCACTTTCGAGGCCCCTTGCAGCATACGGCCGCCGACCGCGGCGACTTTGCCGCTGACCGCCACCTGGTATTGGTATTCCAGGCGTGTGTGGCCATTTTCCAGTTCGACGAAACGCACCTTGGCCTGGCCCTGGGCCGAGCCCATCGAGCTGCTGCCGGAACCGGACAGACGCAATGAATGCGGCGGGTCCAGATCACTCAGGGCAACCTTGGCCTCGAAGCGCGCACGGATCATGCCGACGCCGACGGTGACGTCTGCGCGGTAACGGTTTTCGCCTTCAAGCACGAGGTCGTGACAACCGGGAATGATCGCCGCCAGCGTCTGCGGGTCGAGCAAGGTATCGAAGACCTGTTGCGGCGAAGCAGGAATCACCACCGAGTCGTTGGCCCGCAGTGCCGGTCCACCGGCAGGTGCGTCCAGGTTGTCATCGGCCTCCATACCGGCGGGCCGTGGCGGCTCGTCGATGCCGATGAGCGTGCGTACTTTTGATGGCGTCAGTGGCAAACGGATGTCCGAGCGACCGAGGGCATCGGCCACCGCGTTGGCGATGCACACCGGCGTGCTCATATTGTTGCCCTCGCCTACACCCTTGGCGCCCAGTGGGGTGAATGGCGATGGCGTTTCCATGTGCAGGATCACCGGTTCGATCACTTCCGGTGCGGTCGGCACCAGATAATCGGCGAAGGTCCCGGAGAGGAAACTACCGTCCTCGCCATAGGCGAACTCTTCCATCAGCGCCGCGCCGAGGCCTTGGGTGAAGCCGCCACGAATCTGGCCATCGACCAGCGCCGGGTTGAGCAGGCGGCCGGCGTCATGGCAGGTGACGTAGCGATCGATGTGGATCTCGCCGGTCATGCGGTCGATTTCCAGACCGCAGATGTCGAAGACAAAGCCGTAGCACAGCGAGCTGTTGACCTGATCCTGGTCGTCCGGTGCCTCCAATTGCGGCGGGCTCCAGAAGGCGGTTTCACGCAGACCGCCGTTTTCCCCTTCCGGCAGCAGGCCCGGCGACCAGTGGGTCGCACCGGCAATCCGATGGAATGGCGCCACCGCCCCGCCATTGACCACAAAAATCTTGCCGCCGGCGAAACGGATATCTTCGGGACTGGCCTGTAATTGCTCGGCGGCAATCGCGGCGAGGCGATCGCGGATCTTCAGCGCGGCCTTGTAGACGGCACCGGCCACGGCGCCGGCGAAGCGGCTGGAATAGTTGCCCGAGGCAATCGACCAGGCGTCCTTCTGGGTATCGAGCTCGACGTTGACCACGATGGACTCCAGCGCAACCCCAAGCACTTCGGCGACGACCTGAGCGACGGTGGTTTGATGGCCCTGCCCTTGCGGTGCCGAGGACACGTGCACACTGACGTCACCCAATGGTCCGACGTTGATGGTGGCGGTGGCGACAGCGCCGTTTTTCGGACCGGCCTTGCGCCGCTCTTCGGGTGTCATCGCGGTGGTGATGTAGCCCATGTTGGAAATCGACGGTTCGATGACCGCGGCATAACCAATGCCATAGATCCGGCCTTCGGCACGCGCCTGATCACGACGTTTGAGCAACTCGTCGAGACCGCCATCAGCCGCCGCCAAGGCAATGCCTGCCTGGTAATTGCCGGAATCGAGCAACGCACCGGCCGCCGCACGATAAGGGAAGGCATCGGCCGGCACCAGGTTGCGGCGGATCACGTCCAACGGATCAAGCTTCAACTGCACGGCGATGTGTTGCAGCAGCCGTTCAAGGGCGAAATACACCTGCGGGCCACCGAAACCACGGTTCAGGCCGGACGGGGTTTTGTTGGTCAGCACCACCCGGTTGCGCACTTGCAAATTGCGGATCGCGTAGGCACCCGTCAGGTTGCCGTGCATGCGGTAGAAAGTCGCCGGTTCCGGCGCTCTCAGGTAGGCACCACAATCGTCGATCTGGTCATAACGCAACGCGGTGATGCGGCCATCGGCTTCTACCGCCGCTTCAATTTCGGTGACCCGATTGGTCGCCGAAGAAGCCCCCTGAAGATGTTCCAGACGGTCCTCGACCCACTTCACCGGTGCACCGACCTTGCGTGACGCCAGGCCCATCATCACCACGTAAGGGAAAACCCCTTGCTTGATGCCAAAGCTGCCGCCGGAATCTTTCGGTGTGCGCAAACGCAGGCGGTTGCCGGGCACATTCAGTGCCCGGGCCATGACCGTGTGCAGCGCATAGGGACCCTGGAAATTGGCCAGCACGTCATAAATGCCTGTGGCGCGCTCGTACTGAGCCAGCACCACATAGCATTCAATGGGTGTGCAGGAACTGCGCGGAAACTTCACTTTGAGCGAGACCTTGTGCGGCGCCTGCTCGAACGCCTGCTCCGGCTCGCCATAACGAAAGTGCCGCTCGTTGACCACGTTGCTGCCGACGGCTTCGTGCAGGATCGGCGCCTGTTCGGCGGTGGCCAGTTCCGGATCGATGATCGGCGGCAACGGCTCGTATTCAACGCGCACCCCTTCGATCGCGTCCTCGGCCAGATAGCGGCTCTCAGCGATCACCACGGCCACCGGCTCTCCGACATAACGCACTTTGTCGACGGCGACGCACCAGTGCTCCATCGGCTGACGCACACCCACCGGGAACGGTAGCGCCCAGCGTTTGACGTCTTCGCCGACCAGCACGCCGTGCACACCTTTCATCAGCAGCGCACGGGAAAAGTCCACCGAGGTAATCCGCGCATGAGCGTGGGGTGAACGGATAATCGCTGCATGTAGCGTACCCGGAGGAATCGCCGCGTCATCGGCATAGCAGCCGAGGCCACGCAACAATGCGGCGTCCTCGACACGGGTCTGACGGGCGCCGATATGGCCGGTCTGGCTTTCGGTAGCAGGCTGGAAACTAGTCATTTTTTTCGCGGCTCTTGTTGTTGTGCAGCGCGATAGCGTTAGAGCCGAGTGTGTGAGAAAGGCGCGGGGAGCGCCTTGCCTGAGGAGAGGGAGTTCTGCGCTGGGGTCTGAAAATTTGCCTTAGCGTCTGATTTTCAGGTCTGGATCCAGACAGAATTGGCGGTCAGGGATGTGAGGCGGGATGGCTCAGGAAAGCTTCGATTTCTGCGCAGGGCATCGGTTTGGCAAAGTAATACCCCTGAAAAACATCGCAGCGACAGCCCTTCAGGAAATTCACTTGGGAAGCCGTTTCCACGCCTTCGGCGACCACCGTCAGGCTGAGGTGATGGGCCATGGAAATAATGCCTTGGGTGATCGCTGCATCGTGATGGTCGGTGGCGATATCCTGGATGAACGAGCGGTCAATCTTGATCTTGTCGATGGGCAAGCGCTTGAGGTAACTGAGGCTGGAAAAACCAGTGCCGAAATCATCGAGCGCAATGCGCACCCCCAATGCCTTGAGCCGGTGCAACGTGTCGATCGCCTGTTCAGCGTTATGCAACAGAAGTGACTCGGTGATCTCCAGCTCCAACTGCTCACCACACAGACCATGTTTCTCCAGGGTGGCCTGGACACACTGGACGAACTGGCCACGCTGAAAATGCATCGGTGAAATATTCACCGCCATTGAGATGCCGGTGATGCCCTGCTCGCCTAGCTCGCGCAGCTGCGCGCAGGCCGTATCGAGGACCCAAAGGCTTAGCGGGATGATCTGACCACTGTCCTCTGCCACCGGCACAAACACCGCGGGTGAGATAAATCCTTTTTCCGGATGCTCCCAGCGCAGCAACGCTTCGATCCCGACCACCCGCCCCGTGCGCGCGTCTAGCTGCGGTTGGTAATGCAGCTGCAACGACTGAGTTTCGATTGCCTTTTGCAGGTCATTGCGCAGGCCCGCATGCTCGCAAACGCGCTGATTGAGATCGCTGGTGTACCACTGAAAGTTGTTGCGCCCGTGCTGCTTGGCTTTGTACATGGCCATGTCAGCCTGCTGGATCAGTTGCATCGGCTGCTCGATGTGCCCATCGCTCAGGGTGATGCCGACACTTGCACTCACGTGCAGGTCAATGCCCTGGATGCAGTAGGGTCTGGAAATGCTGGCCATCAATCGCTCGGCTACTGGAACAACGTCCTCATCATGAAGCAGGTCTGGTAGCAGAACGATAAATTCATCACCACCCATGCGCACGATGGTATCCCCCGGACGAACCTGCTGGGTCATACGCTGCGCCACCTCGATCAGCACCTGATCACCGAAGTAGTGCCCGATCGAATCGTTGATGGACTTAAATCCATCCAGATCAATGCACATCACCGCCAGACGACGCTTACGCCGACGACTGATGTGACAATCCAGAACAAGCCGGTCTTCAAGCGAAACACGGTTAAGCAAACCGGTCAGCCGATCATGGCTGGCATTGAAGCTCAATTGGCGCTCGAAATGCTTCTGCTCGCTGATGTCCCGGGCAATGCCAAATACCCCGACGATTTCTCCGTTGACCATGATCGGCAGGTTAGAGATGTCCATGGTCAACAGTTTTTCACTCTCGTCGCGAACCCGCGCCTCGAAGCGCTGAGGCACTCCGGCGCGGGCTGCGGAAAAATGCTGACTGACCCGTTGCAGGTCTTCTTCGAGCACCAGATGGGAAAAGTGATGACCAATGAAATTGGTTGCAGTGTGCGGTTTCAGCTTCAGGCCTGCTGGATTCACACTCTGGATGTTGCCGGCCAGATCGAGGGCGAACACCGGATTGGGGTTGTAGGTGAACAATGACCGAAAACGTTGTTCGCTTGCCTCCAGTCGTTGGCCGTCACGCTCATGGCGGATCGCAATGACGGCCAGTTGGGCGGCAAAGGCCAGTCGTTGAATCTGCGCCTCGTCCGGCGCGTGGGCCCGGTTCTGGTACAGGGCAAATGTACCCAACACGCTTCCTTGATGGGAGAGCAAAGGCACCGACCAGCAGGAACGCAGGTTATGCCCCAGCGCCAGGCCGCGAAAACGCTCCCAGTTTGGATCTCGGGCGATGTCTTCGGTGACCACAAGCTCGCGCCGGAACGCTGCGGTGCCGCAGGTTCCTTCGTGTGGACCAATGGCCATTCCATGAATCGCGTCACTGTATTCGACCGGCAGGCTGGGCGCCGCGCCGCTCAGCAAGTGCTTGTCCTCGGCATCAGTAAGCAGGATAGAGCAGAAGGTTTCGGGGGCCTGTGCGTCGTGCATCTGACAGATGGCGCAGAGTATGTCGCCCAGATGATGGTCGGTCGCGATCATGCCGAGGATGTCACGTTGCGACTCGGGCAAGGCCTTGCTGTGGAAGCCAGGACGAGTATTCATGGTGGTTCCTGAAGACTCTCGAGGTCGTCCGGTCATCAGAGAGCCAGAAATAGTGGGCTGCCGATCACTGTCCACTAGTGCGTCGGACGCGCACTCTATAGAGCACCGACCAGCTAAAAAAAGGTTCAGATCCAACATAAAATACAGTACCAGATTGCCGCCGATTGGCTGACTTCGCTTTCTCGACTCGCTCGACCTAGGAGCACCCTCTGGCCAAATCGATTATGTCTTTTCCAGCGTACGTCGCCACAGTCCACCTAATGCCGTCCTAAGTCAGACTCTTCAATACTGAATCACTTAAAGTTTTGTGGCGCACGCGGAGCGCTTGTTTCAGGTCGACTCCGGCTCGGATTGATCGGCAGCAATCGGCACAGAGTGTTTAAAAACGCTAGATCCCGTTTCGATTTCCAAGGCCAGTAGCTGTCCGGCTTCGTAGCCTGATCAGGGTACGATGTCCCTTCCTGGTGAGCTAAACCGCCCCAGCAACACGCCAGATCATTCGTAGCGGCCAGGATGTGCTCAACGCATGGGCTCTTGGCGCAGGCGGCACATTGATAGCTCGCGCCATGGTCTACGAACTCGGCGCAATGGGCGAGTCAGGTGTCAGTAAGGCGTTGCAGATCCTGCACAAGGAGCTGGATGTGTCGATGGCGCATGCGGTCACACCGATATCAGAAACGTCGATCGAACAATTCTGGTCCCTGGCACTTTTTGAACGGCACTGCGAAGAGAAGACTATGAAAATTGACTTTTTAAATCTATCAGGCCTGGCTGCCCCCGTGGGTTTTTCACACGTAACCGTGGCTTGCGCATCAGAAAAGTACGCGTCCGAGATTGAGATCTTTACCTTCGGCAGAGGCTTGCGGACTCGGAATTCACGTACCAGCGTGCAAAAAAGGCGTTTTCACCAGTCGATGATCCGGCAGTTTGGAAGGACCAACTTTTTCAATAGAATCGGTCGGTAGCGGCCTTTTTCAACAGAATCGGCCAAAAGCAGTCAGCCGACTTGCTCCCGGGTATGAATTGAGGAGCGGTTCGTCAAATGATGCAATGCAGAAACCTTCCCACACTTTAAGGCTGATTCACGCTCCTCCATCGCTAGGGACTAATTGTTCTGACCGTTACTCTGGGCTAGATAATCGCCCATCATTTCCAGCCGATCATTGCCCCAGAACAGCTTCGAATCGGCGATGACGGTCGGAGCACCGAAAACGCCTACCTGCACGGCTTGATCGTTGTTAGCCTCCAGTGCCAGTTTGAATCGCTCATCGGAAGCAGCTTGAATAGTTGCACTTCGGTCCAGGCCTGCTGCAATCGCCAGATCGCCGAGGATCTCCAGGTCGCTGATATCCCGGTTTTCACTCCAGTAAGCTCGCATCACGTTGAAGATGAACTCCACGCCCTTTCCATTCTCGATTGCATACAAGCTGCAACGCAAAGCTCGGGAAGGCCGCAATGGAAACTGAGGGTGGTAGCTTAGCGTCAAGCGTCTCAGTCGAGCCCAATCCTGCAAATCCTGCTGAAACCACCGCACAAATGCTGACGATGCTTCCAGTGGTCGCCGCCCCC
Source organism: Pseudomonas sp. MT92 (assembly GCF_058792515.1). Taxonomy (NCBI): domain Bacteria; kingdom Pseudomonadati; phylum Pseudomonadota; class Gammaproteobacteria; order Pseudomonadales; family Pseudomonadaceae; genus Pseudomonas; species Pseudomonas sp. MT92. The sequence goes on along the minus strand of NZ_JBXAFA010000021.1, from coordinate 47,971 downwards.
CGATGTGATCGATCAGGTTGGCCAAGTGCATAGGCCGCCAATGAATCGCTCGACCATGGGCAGCGGCGATTTCTCGCAAGCGCGGCATAGCCAGGTAGCACCATGGACTGTGAAAATCGAAAAAAAACTCAATTGGCTCGCCCGCGCTGATTGGTTGCGGTATGGAGAAGCGGCTGAGGTCGACCATCACTCGTTCGTGATGGCCGCGCATCACTAACCGCCCTTGTTGGCTCGCGCTCACCGCGAAACTCAACGTGCGGCCCTTGGTCGACTCCAGCACGGCTTCGCACTGGACCTCAATGCCCGGCCAGGCCGGGCTCAAATGCGCAATATCCACTTTAGTGCCAACCGTGCCCCATCCCGGAACGCAGAAAGCCTGAACGCCACTGCCCGCCGTTTCCTCCAGCAGAGCAATAAGTGCCGGCGTAGATACCACTTGCACCCCAGCATTACCGATGGCGGCAGCCGTCTCTTGAAGCCCTGGTACGAATGCGCAGTGATGCCGGTGGCCGATGATCGGTGTGCTCATGGCAATTCCTCCAACTGCATCGCCATGGCTTGGGCTTTCAGCTCGCGCTTGAGTATTTTTCCACTGGACGTCATGGGCCATTGGCTGACCTTGAACACCCTGGATGGATGCTTGAACCCAGCGATTTTTCCGGCACACGCTTGCTTCACCTGCGCAGCGGAGAGCGCCCCACCCAACTCGACCGCCGCGGCGACCACTTCGCCGTAGAAAGGATCCGGCATGGCAAATACAGCGATTTCGGTGATCGCCGGGTGGCCGCGCAGCAGGTTCTCCACCTCCACCGGGTAGATGTTCTCGCCACCGCGGATGATCATGTCGCGTAACCGTCCTCCCACAAGTTCCACTCGGCCATCGGCGGTAACGCGTCCGAGATCTCCCGTCTGCATCCAGCCATCGAGGTCGATACAACGAGCAGTCTCCAGCGGGTCACGATGATAACCGAGCATCACCATGGGCCCGCGCACCTGAACCTGCCCGGTCTCACCGCAGGCCAGCACCTGTCCGTTGTCCGGATCACACACGCGCACCTGCATGCCTGGCAATGGCATGCCGGCGGTGGTGAATCGCTGCGCACTCTCGCAACTGTCCAAAGCGATAAGGGTGCTGGCTTCGGTCTGGCCGTACACCTGCACCAGGCCTGGAATCGGGAACGCAGACGCGCAGCGTTCGAGCAAAGCCGGGTCGCAATCGGCGCCACCGCAAGTACCCGCCCGCAACGAGCCAAGGTCGTACTGTGTTCGTCGCGGGTGCTCCAGCATGGCCAGATAAGAGGTGGGAACGCCCGTCAGCAGCGTACAGCGCTCGGCCTCCACGAGGTGCAACATTCGCTCGGCATCGAAGGCGCTGACCCCCACATACGTAGCCCCTGCGGCCAGCGCTGAGAGCACATTCATAATGCAGCCCGCGCAGTGGAATAGCGGAATGATGGAAGTCCAGCGATCCTCGGCGGTAACCGCCAGACGCGCGACGGTTCCTCGTGCATTCATCAACATGCCTTCGAAGCACAGTTCAGCGCCCTTTGGCCGCCCTGTGGTGCCGGAGGTGTACTGGATGCTGGCCAGCTCGCGAGGCGACCAGGGCCACGCCTGAAATGGCAGCTGCGGTCCTTCGCTCATCAGTGCTGCGTAACTCCAGCAATTCTCAGCGTGAAGCTCAGGTCCGTCGAAGCAAATCACGTCGCGCAGAAGGGGTAACCGGTTACGAGTGTCCAGTGTCATGGACAGATAGTCACTGGAGCGAAAGCGCGCGGAAAGCAAGATCGCCACCGACTGACTGTGGTCCAGCACATGCAGGAGGTCGTCCTCGCGAAAGTGCGTATTAACCGGCACCAGCACCGCACCAATGGCAGCGATGGCGACCTGCGCGATTGGCCATTCGATTCTGTTTTCCGCCCACAATGCCACCGAGCTGCCGGGTTGAATCCCGCGCCGCCGCAAGGCACAGGCCAGTGTCTGGGAAGCCAGCAACCATTGGCTGAAGGTCAGCCGCTGAGGTGTGGAGTCAAATACGAGCGCCTCCTTGTCCGGCCAGCGGTTCGCGCAGTGCAACAGCATTGCGTATGGGTCGCCGGGCAAGTTTTCGCGTGCGAAGCGGGATTCATCCGATGTCATGAAAAGACTACCTGAGAGTGGAGTGAAGGCTGATTGGATTGGCAATCCAGTTAGGCTTTGCTGTCGAGAGCAGGCGTCAGGGACGGTGGCACCCTGGCGGCCATTCGCCGACTGACCAGGCAATAAAGCATTCCGGTACCCAGCAGGCCGACCACCCAGGAAACATCTGCATAGTTCAGCGCACGGGCGACCGGTCCGGTGTAGAAACCGCTGGAAATGAACGGCAACTCCATCAGTACCCCACAGCAGTAGGTGACAATAACCGGCCAGTTCCAACGGCCATAGCGGCCAGCGGGATCATTGAGAGCTGCCAGGTCATAGCGCGTGCCGTTTACGAAGAACACGTCGGCTAGACTGATAGCGCTCCAGGGGGTGATGAACGCCAGGAGAAAAATGAGGAAGGAAGAAAACGCACTGATAAAGCTGTGGGAACCGGCCAGGGCAATCAGCACTGCAACGGACACCATTCCCAGCACGTAGATGAAGCGATGGGTCAGAGACACTTTGCTGACGCCGCAGAACGCGCTGACAATGGTCGCGCTGGACATGTAGCTGCTGTAAGCGTTGAGGGTCATCATGGTGATCTTGCCGAAGCCGACCACCAGATACAGGATCATGGCCAACAAACCCGTCGAGCCCAGGCTTACGACAAACTCTACCTCATGGCCCGAGAAGGCGGTTCCGGCGAGGGCTGCGGCAAACACACCGAAGGTCATGGCGGCCTGTGATCCCAGTACCGTGCCCAGCGATGCAGCCAGAAAGATCTTCAACTTGGACGTCTGACTGGGCAAATATCGGGAGTAGTCCGCTACGTATGGCCCATACGAAATCTGCCAGGCGGCTGCCAACGAGATCGAAAACACGAAGTTGGCAGCGACGAAGTGACGATTGTCGAGCAGCGCATGGATATCGTGCCGGGCCAGCAACGCACCGAACATGTAGATAAAGGCAATGACGCCCACCACGCTGGCTACTTTGGCGATGGAGTGGATGGTGCGATACCCAAGGGTCGCCAACAACAGGGTTACCAGGCCGAACAGAATGATGCCCTGCCAGTCCGCGATCGATAGCACTTTCGCCACGGATTGACCGGCCAGCAACGTGCCGCCCGCCGAGAACCCTACGTACAACAAACTCACCAGTACAAGCGGAATGACCGCACCATAGACACCGAACTGCACGCGACTGCGGATCATCTGTGGCAGGCCAATCGCCGGCCCCTGGGCGGCTTGCAGGCCCATGACGATGCTGCCAAGTACTTGGCCTATCAGAAGGCCAATCAACGACCAGAATACATCGCCTCCCAGCACCACCGCCAAAGCCCCGGTGACGATGGCCGTGATGTTCAGGTTCACACCCAGCCACAGTGTGAACTGACCGAATGCGCTGCCATGGCGCTCGTTTTCCGGTATGTAATCGATGGAGCGGGTTTCAATTACCGACCTCGGTGCAACAGGTGCAGTTGAACGAGCCATGGGCGAATCCTCGATATTGTTAGTGCAGCATCTGCGCCAGATCAGCGCGTTTTTTTGGAAGGACACAGGCTGTGGATGGACTGAGGTTAAGCGGCGGGGTATATAATTAAAAATATGCACTGTTGATACAGCGAATTAAAAATAATGATTCACTTCAGCCTTCGGCAAATCGAATACTTTGTAGCAGCGGCCCAATGTCGAAGTACCGTCAATGCGGCGAAGTCGCTGAGTGTGTCCCAACCCTCGATATCGAACGCGATTGCGGAGTTGGAAGCCTTATGGGATGAGCGCTTGTTCGTGAGGATTCCAGGCAAAGGGATCGAACTCAGCTCCGCCGGAACCCGCCGCTATCAGCAAGCAAGGCAGCTACTGCAAAGTGCCGCGCAGCTCTCTGCCAAGGAGACTGATAGCGTGGTTGGAGACCTTTCGGTGGGTTGTTTTGCAACGTTGGGCGCGCGACATGTCCCCACCATGGTCGAGCGCTTCAAGCAGCGTTTTCCTGAGGTACGAGTCGCCATTGTCGAAGGTGACACCGAGGAACTGATCGAACGGGTGGAGCGCGGCACCCTTGATTTAGCGCTGATCTATGACATGAACCTGGCTCGTAAGGTCAAGCTACAGGCGGTGGGACTGCAATCACCTTATGTGCTGCTGCCCGAAGGGCATCATCTGGCAGCAAAAGCCAGCTTGTGTATTCAGGATTTGCAAACCGAGCCCTTCATCCTTCTAGACCTGCCTCACAGTCGCGACTATTTCCTGTCACTGTTCCGCACGGGCGGTTTAGAGCCCAATGTCATTATGGAGTTGCACTCGGTGGAAATGGTGCGCTCACTCGTGGCACATGGGCACGGAGTGTCGATTCTCGTCACTCGACCCGCTGGAGACTTGAGCTACGACGGGCGAGCCATCGTGTGTCGCCCATTTGACGCTAGCATCCCACCGCAACGAGTCGTGATCGCCTCGTCGCAAACCCAGAAGCCATCCCGTCCGGCTGAAGCGTTCGTGGTGGTGATGCGCGAACTATTCAATGAAGCCGATACGCTTGAAACCTCGACGATCTGATGAAGGTTTTTGGTTTCTCCGCTGAGCTATTTTCAGCAGTCCGTTGCGGAGCAGTTTTCCGCTGGTGAACGACAGCTATGGGTCGACTCTGTTGAAAAAGTATCTCTCCTGCTTGGCCTGAGGCAAAATCTGCTCATCGGCCAGCGGGAGAGTACGCAGCATGATGGGACAGTTATCGAGTGGGCAGGAGCGACTGTTTTACTCGTTCAACCTTGAAGATCACATCCCAGCCAATCACCTTCTGCGCAGCATTGATCGGTGTCTCGATCTGAGCGACTTGCGCCACTATCTCGCCGATTTCTATAGCCCAATTGGGCGTCCGTCGATTGATCCTGAGTTGATGATCCGCATGCTGGTCGTGGGCTATTGCTATGGCATTCGCTCCGAACGGCGGTTATGCGAAGAGGCTCATTTGAACCTGGCGTATCGCTGGTTCTGCCGGCTGAGCCTTGTGGATGAAGTCCCCAATCACTCGACGTTTTCCAAAAATCGACACGGCCGTTTCAGGGACAGTGATCTGTTTCGATGGCTGTTCAATGAGGTGCTGCGTCGCTGCATGGACGCGGGTCTGATCAAGGGCGAAGGCTTTGCCGTGGACGCCAGCATTATCAAAGCGGATGCGAGTCGGCAGCGCGGTGTACCAGGCGATGAACCAGTCAACTGGAGCGATCCGGCCCTGAGTACCCGCGCCGTGCGTGAGTACCTCGAAGCACTTGATGAGGAGGCACTGGCCGAAACGCTACCCAAGCGCCTGTCGCTGACCGATCCTCAAGCCCGCTGTACCGCAGCTCCAGGTGGCCCAGCGTTTTACGCTTACTCGACGAATTATCTGATCGATACCGAGCACGGCGTGATCATGGATGTGGAACCCACACCGGCTCATCGAACGGCCGAGGTCGAGAGCACCAAAACCATGATTGATCGAGTCGAAGAGTTGTTCGACATCAAACCGGATCGCTTAATCGGCGATACCGCTTACGGCACAGCACCGATGTTGGCCTGGATGGTGGAAGAGAAAGATATCGAGCCGCATGTGCCGGTGTGGGATAAAGCAGAGCGCAAGGACGACAGTTTTTCGATCAGCGACTTCCACTGGAACAAAGACGCTGAGGAGTATCGCTGTCCTGCTGGTAAGGCATTGCGTAGCGAATGGAGAGCTTTCAAGAACCTGCGCTCACACGTGACGAAAGCGAACACCATCAACTTCCGATCCAGCCAAACCGACTGCGCGACATGCCCAATGAAAGCCAAGTGTTGCCCGAACACGGCGTTCCGCAAGATCGCTCGCAGCGTCCACGAAGCCGCTCGTAATGTGGCCCGGCGCATCGCAGCGACGGCGCAATACGTACGTTCTCGCCACGAACGTAAAAAGGTCGAAATGCTGTTTGCCCACCTCAAACGCATCCTGAAATTGGATCGCCTGAGACTACGTGGCATGAGTGGCGCAGCCGATGAGTTCACGCTGGCTGCTGCAGTGCAGAACCTGCGACGGCTGGCCAAACTTACATCTCAAGGGCCACCACTCACGGGATAGGTGCGCCTGCACGGAGCAAAAACCTCAAATTAATCCACTGACAGAGCAGCAAAGGTCGACGAAGAGCCGAGAAACCACGCAACGTGGTGAGTAGGTTCTCTGTTGGTGGTCGTGCTTGAGTTCAGGCCAACTGAAAATCCGACTTTTTCAACAGAATCGGCCGCTCTCTGCCGGTCATGGTTGCAAAGTGTATTGGTCAAATCCGATGGAATCGTTGGTCAATGCAAATGACTGGTCAGGTCGAATGCAATCGGGTGATCAAGTGGAGTGCAATTTTGCACACAATGGAACGTCGAAGCGTTGATGACACTACACGGGGTATGCCGGTTGTACTCGGAACACGCCGCTGCGCTTTCGTAAGAAATGTTATCGAAGCACTCGCTCCCTTCAGTGGTCATTAGAAAATAAAACGAAGTCATTAGATCTTAAAATGGAAAGTGGACAGCCGAAGATGCAGCTTGACCAATCTGAATGCGCTGGCCTAGCCGATCTTGCCTGTAATCTGGACGGAAACTAAGTGGCCGCTTATTGCTTCATACCAGCTTAAGCCGGTACGAGGCCAGCCTTGGGCCCGCTGGACTCACCCATCCTCTTTAGCTTTCACTGGCCGGTATAGTCCCGGACCACGACCCTGGCGCGGTCTAATTAACTCAAAGTCGAAGAAGCGGCGGCTACAAAAGTCTGTAGCCGCTGGTGTAGCGTGCGATCTGTTTAGCGGTATTAAAGCGCCGAGAAAGGGTAGCTGATAATCAGACGGTTCTCGTCGAACTCCAGGCTGCTGTAATCGCGACGCAGGGTGCTGTTGCGCCATTTCAGCGACAGGTTTTTCAGGCTGCCACTCTGGATCACATAGGCCAACTCACTCTCCCGGCCCCACTCCTTGCCGTCACTCACAGTCGCGGTGTGTACGTCTTCACCGCTGATATAGCGGTTCATCAGGGTCAACCCGGGAATGCCGACACCAACGAAGTTGAAGTCGTGACGCAACTGCCAGGACCGCTCCTTGGCATTGTCGTAACTGGAGTTGTAGCTGTCGTTGGCCAGGGTGCCGCCGCTGGTGCCATTGACACGCATCCAGGCGTTGTCGCCGCTGACTTTCTGCAAGCCCAGGTAAAAGGTGCTGCTGCCGTACTTGGCCGAGAACATGGCGGAGGCGGTTTTGTTGTCCAACTCCCCTGCCCGCTCGCTGCCGCTTTCCTTGCCGATGAAGTAGCCAAGATTGGCGCCCAATACCCAGCTTCCCACTGTTTGGCTGTGCACCAGGTTGATGAACTGCTGGTTGTAGATGTCCTTGAGCTCGGCATTCCACAGGCCAATCATGGTTTGCTTGCGGTTGAAACTGTACTCGCCCCCGGCAAAGTTGAAGCGATCGGAGGTAACCCCGCCCCTACCGGTCATCGACATATCGTCCATGCTCGCGTCGTTGCGTGGACTGTTGCCGCGGAACTGCCCGCCGTACAGGGTCAAACCGTCGATATCCTGGGAAGTCACCTGGCCACCGCGGAAGGTTTGTGGCAGGGACCGGCCGTCATCGGAACGTAGGATCGGCAGTACCGGCATCCATTCGCCGACCTTCAGTTCAGTTTTTGACAGGCGAGCCTTCAACGCCACGCCGAATCGCCCGAAGTCATCGGCTGGGCGGCCATCGTCATGCACTGGCAGCAACTGGGTGTTGGTGGTACCGCGACCACCATCGAGCTTGAGCGCATACAGCCCTAGCACGTCGACACCGAAACCCACCGTCCCCTGGGTAAAGCCGGACTTGGCGTCGAGGATAAAGCTCTGGGTCCACTCCTCAGCCTTGCTCTGCGGATAAGCCGGATTGGTGAAGTTGCGGTTGATGTAGAAGTTGCGCGCCGTCAGGCTCGCCTTGGCGTCCTCGAAGAAACCCTCGGCCAGGGCCGGAAAGGCAGACACGGCCAGCGCCAGTCCGAGAGCATGGGTGCTAACGACAGGTGCAAGCATGCGGATGGTTTTACTGCTGCAGTTCATTGTTTTTATTCTCATGTTTAAAAAGCGCACAAAACCTCCCCTCTGCGTAGACAGACGAGGTGAAAAAAGGGAAGGCAAGCTGATACGGCCCCTCAATTTAGGGGGCGTACCCCTTCAGCACACCGCCTATTAATAGGCGATGCGCGTCAGTCGGTTAGAAGATGCTGCGGTAGAGGGCTTCTACGTCCTGCTCGGTCATGTCCTTGGGATTGCTGTCGATCAGGCGACGCAGGTTCACCGCCACCGAGCTGGCCATTTCGGTGAGGGCGGATTCGTCCACTCCCAGTATCGACAGCCGGGTTTCCAGGCCGCTGTCGGCCACCAGCGCTTCAATTGCCTGGACAAAGGCTTCGGCGGCTTCGGCCTCGTCCTCGAAATGGCGGCCCGGCAACAGGTACGCCGCGAGCTCCGCGTATTGGCTTTGCGCAGCGCTCAGGTTGAAACGCAGCACTGGCGCCATCACCAGGGCATTGGCGTGACCGTGGGGAATGTGAAAGCGCGCCCCCAGCGGATAGGCCAACCCATGGATCGCCGCCACCGAGGCATTAACAAAAGCCATGCCCGCCATCAGCGAGCCTTGCAGCATCGCCGTGCGCGCCGCCACGTCCTGACCGTTGGCCAGCACTTTGCGCAGATTGGCGCCCAGCAACCCTAGGGCGGTGGTGGCCAGGCCATCGGCAATCGGATTCTTGCGGGTGCAACTGGTGTAGGCCTCGATGGCATGCACCATGGCGTCCAGGCCGGTGGCGGCGGTGACCTTGGCCGGCAGACCACGAACGAGTCACGGTCAGACGTTGAAAATCAAGCCGTCGTTTCCACGCGGCCCCAGGCGGATGGGTTTCACAGAGTGGGCGACCTCTGGCATATAGAACCCGCGCATGACACCTCCGAACAGCTTCGCTCCGCCATCTTCAACCTGGCACAGCGCCTGGCGAGTTACGCCGGACAGACCGACAGCGTAGTCGAGCAGTTGGACGGGCTCGGCTATGCCCTGCGGATGGAGTCGCTCGAACTGAGCTCACCTCGAGTCACCGGCATTCAGCTGCTGCTGACCGCCCTGATGCGGGCGCATGACGAGGTCAATTGGGAGGATCGCCACCAACTGCCTGCGGCCCTGTTCGGCCAGTTGCTGATTGGTGTCTATGAGGTCCCGATAAATGATCGCCCCGCCCTGAACACGGGCTTGGAACGCCTACCTGATGAGCAACTGATCCAGCTCTTTCGCCTTATCCGCCTGGCTCGACGCCTGATCGAGAAGATGCTTGAGCCTTCTCTCGCCCCTCCGGAGGCATTGTCATGAGCCTGTCCTTTAACCTACTCAATCAGGCCATGCTGACCCAGGTGCTGCATGAACTGCGTCAGGGAAACCTACAGCGCTGCAAGGCGTTAGGCTTGGGCGAAGACGACCTCACCCTGCTGCAATCCTTACCGCCCACCACCTTGTCGCGCCTGGCCCATGCCAGCGTATCCTGGGTCGAAATCCGCATCGATTCACCGGTGCTGCGGCGCCTGATTGAGCAAGCCGATCGCGACGAACAGAACGAGCGACTGATCAACCGGGCCCTCAAACTTGGTGCCAGCAGCACCATCATGTACCAGTGCTTCGGCTTGACCCATTCGGAAACCGCCATGCGCCGTCGGCTGTTGAAAATCGAAACCCATAAGGGCCGCCCGCATCACCTCAGCGAAGCACAAGAGCACGCGCTCTGGCGGCGCTGGTGCCAGTTGCGTGAGCAGGAAGGCAGCGAGGATCAACTCGACGCCATGATGATGCTGGCCGAGGAGCAACAAATCAGCCTGGTGATGGTCTGGCAGCAAATCGCCCAGCACAGCACTCAGTCGTGATTGCGATGACGACCTCCCGTTGGCAACGGGTGCTGCAACAGTGCGCCCGACAGATAGAAGATCAGTGGCCTACCCGTCCACCACCCCCCAAATCTGCCACCTACGGCCCGCAGGCCGGCTTTCTCTACAGCGGCCAATCCCTCGATAGTGTGCCGCGCCGCTTGCTGCTGGACAGTCGCTTGACGCCGCTCGAGCGCAACGCTTGGCAGGTATTTCGCTTGTTATTGGGCGGCCAGGGCTTGGTCCCCCCCCGCTACCAAGATTTGCAACCTTACTTGTCGACTGTCCCCTATGGCCCTGTAGCCTCTCGCGAGACCATCGCCCGCGTGCTCAGTGTGCTCCGGCTCACCCGCTGGCTCAGCCTGGTAGCGCACGGACGCGACCCCATCACGGGGCGTCTACAAGGGTCTGTATATGTGCTGCATGACGAGCCACTGACTCCAGCAGAAGCCATGGAACTGGATCCGGACTATTTGGAGCTGGTCGGGCATTGCCTTAGTCATGCAGCCAAGAATGTTCGTATCGTTGCGCAGCACGTCCTGACAGAGGTTGAGCGGGATACCGATATTGATCAGCGCCGGCTACCCACACGACTGGATGTGCTAGCCGAACGTTTGACAGCGCAGGCATTGGAGACACCCTTCCCTGACGCCCTCCTGCACGAATCCGAACTGGATGAAATGGCCGCCGTTCGGATTCGTGCAACGCCCAGTTCGGAGTCCGAACTCGGCTTAGAACCCAACACTGACAACGGCGTTCGGAATCCGAACGCTGCCTGTACTGTATTAAAAGCATGTATTAGTACTGTACAACACATGAGCCCCGGTATGGAAAAGCCGAGCTTGCAGTGGCCGGCAGGTTTGCATCTGCGCCCAGAGGAGCAACAGGCCGCTCTCCTTGCGCTGAACAAATTAGAGCCTGGTGATTGCCAGGCAGTGTTGAACGAGGCGGGAGCCCGCTGTGCGGCTGGCGGCATCCGTAAACCTACCGCGTACCTGATGGGCCTCATCCAGCGTGCGCTGCGCGGTGAATTCCATCCCTGGGCAGGTCAGGCCGCAGCGTCCCCCTTCGTCAGCTCAAGTGCGACTGCACCACCACCACCACCACCACCACCACCACCACCACCACCACCACCACGTTCCAGAAAACCGGGCGAGCCGCTATCACCCTTGGTGCAAGCTTGCCTGGATGAATTGCGTCAGCTCCCCGCGAAACGCCCTGGCGGTCAGTAGATTTGATGCCACGGGCATCAAATCTACTGACCGCCAGGGCGCGCCTTCACTCGAGGAAAGCAACTTACTCAACGGGTCCACCGGGCTCCGGACTCGTCGTAGATCTCAGTGGATTTGATGCCCCAGGCATCAAGGCGGATCTCGTCCCTTCGACCTCCGTGACGATCATGAACCTCGATGTACTTGTTGCCACGGGCATCAAGTCCACAGAGATCAGCAACACCCATTCACCCTCGACAAACCGAACAGACCGCATTCAGCTTTTTGGCTGCCCTTGACCCCCAACTGTCGCAACGTTCTCGCCCAAGCTTATGCGAGGACAACACCGTGGCCGATCACTATCAGCTCAACCTGGGTTCATTGCGCAGCAGTATTACGCTAACCCTGCACACCCACCACGCCGCCCGTATCTGGCAAGGTCGGACCGCACGCGAAGGCGTTCACTCGATCATGGGCATGGCCGGCTACATCAGTGTTACCAACCTGATCAAACAAACCGCGGCTCAGGACGACCCCTATGCCGACTGGGCCATCGTGCAACTCGAAGAAAAACTGATGCAGGCCAAAGCGGGAATGTTGGAACTGACCCAGCAGCTGGATCGGATCAGACAGGACCTGCCGACCCAGATCGACATGAGCGACAACCTCAACATCCACCCCGTCACCTTGCCGTTGTACATCGGCAGCCAGCTGGGTTTTCTGGCGGTCTATCTGCTGACCGACTACGACACCCTGGTGCGTCGCACCCTGCTGGCCCATCACACCGCCTTGATCGGCCGCATCGATATGGAAGCCTGGATCGACGACGGCGCCCATCTGCTGCGCAGCCTTTTCGGCCAGGCGCAGCGCTATCGACATGCCGGCGCCACACGCGATGACATGGCGGCGAACAACGCCCGTGCCCTGGCGGCGATCGATAAATTGGGTTTGCCCCCCATGGACATCCTTGAGGGTCATCGCCGCTCCCAGTTCGCGCCGCCAATCATTCGTCGTGGTGCTGTGGCAGTGGATGACGCTGACGCGTTGGAAGAGGTAGCGGCAGAGCACCCTGCGACAGTGGATGAGCCGGAGGACGAAGCATGATTCCCACGATCCCGGCTCAACCAATGCTCTTCGAAACGTTGACACCGGATGCCTATCGACAGCTCGAACACGCAGCCTCCCTAAAAGGCCTTTTAAAACCTTTTAAGGGTAAGGGGGAGTTGGAGCACCTGGCGCAGGCGGCAAGGGAAATCGAGGCGCAGTTATGTCACCTGATGGAGGATGTGGTGCAGCAAGCCGGACGGCCCCCTTACTCACTGCTGGATATTCGATTGGTGCTGCAGAACACCAGCGCTGGCAGCACCTTTTTGCGTTGGCGCACCCGTGACTTCGCCCGCATGGGGGTTGCAGTCTGGGAGTGCCAGGTCCGCAACCAAGCCCTGCCGCAGACCGTACGCGAGGGACTGCACCGTTTCGAGTGCGAACGCATCGCACTGAACCTACAGATGAGTGTGGTGCATTCGCTCTACCGCCAGGCCACGACCTGCGCGATCAAAATGGGCAGCGCCGAACGGCTGCTGCGCCAGTTCACAACCGCAGTGGAGGTATCAGGATGAGTACTTTTTTTGTCGGCGAAGGCAACATCGGCAGTGCGCCAGAGTTCCAGGAGTTTCCATCAGGCAATGACGAGCCACGGCGTTTGCTGCGGCTGAATGTGTACTTCGACAACCCCGTGCCACGCGAGGGTAGCTATGAAGACCGAGGCGGCTATTGGGCGCCGGTTGAACTCTGGCACCGCGAAACTGAACACTGGAGCACGCTGTACCAGAAAGGCATGCGCGTGCTGGTCGAAGGCCGCACCGTGCGCGATGAGTGGGAGGACAGCGAAGACAATGCGCGAGTCACCTTCAAGATCGAGGCCCGCCGAGTCGGCATCCTGCCTCACCGCGTGCACAGTGTGGTCATGCGCGAACGCTCCAGTGAACCGACGGCATCTGCGACACACGTCGGCCAACATACAGAGCAAGCCAGTTCACCTGCACCGAAACCCAAAAAGCGCAAGGGGTCGCCACCTACAGACTGATCGATTTCAGGCATAAAAATTGCGCCTTTGCGCGAAATTGCAGGACGGTCATTACTCGCTGCTCGTGAAGATCCACACCACCGTCCAGCCGCAACGCGCTAGCAGCCTTGGCCCATTCAAACCGACCGTCACCGACTAATATGAGGAACCTGCCATTCAGGTTTCTCATTCTCAGCACTGCTACTTCCAACCACGCTGCTCCGAACTCAATCCGGAGCAGTTCTATGCGCCTCTTCCTCTGCGAGAAACCTTCCCAGGGTCGGGATATCGCCAAGGTACTCGGAGCCACCCGGCGCGGTGATGGTTGCCTGATCGGCACCGACTCAACCGTCACATGGTGTATCGGCCATCTGCTGGAGACAGCCCCACCCGAAGCTTATGGCATTCAGTACAAGAGTTGGTCGTTGGATCATCTACCGATCATTCCCACGCAGTGGCAGGTCGAGGTCAAACCCAAGACTGCGGCACAGTTCAACGTCATCAAGCGGCTGCTCGGTGAAGCCACCGCCGTCGTCATCGCCACCGATGCCGATCGCGAAGGTGAGATGATTGCCCGCGAACTGCTGGAGCTCTGCAAGTATCGAGGTCCCGTCCAGCGCCTCTGGTTGTCCGCACTCAACGAGGTGTCGATTCGTAAAGCATTGTCTTCGCTGAAATCTGGTCGAGAGACCTTTCCGCTCTATCACTCAGCCCTGGCCCGTAGCCGTGCCGACTGGCTGATGGGTATGAACCTCAGTCGATTGTTTACCCTACTCGGTCGGCGGGCGGGTTACGACGGTGTGCTGTCAGTTGGACGCGTCCAGACACCGACCCTACGCTTGGTGGTCGATCGGGATCGTGCGATTGCCAGCTTCGTGTCGGTGCCCTACTGGGAAGTGGATGTGCACCTGTCCTCAATGGGGCAACCATTCATCGCGTCGTGGTTACCACCCAGCTCAGGACGAGATGAGGCCGGTCATTGCCTGCAACAGGCGCTCGCCAGTCAGACAACCCAAGCGATCTCTAGCGGCAAGCCCGCCATAGTACTCTCGCTGCAGACGGAGCATTTCCGTGAAGCGCCACCCCTGCCCTTCGACCTGAGCACCCTGCAAGAAGTCTGCTCGCGCAAATTAGGGCTGGGGGTTCAGGAAACCCTGAATATCGCCCAAGCCCTGTATGAAACCCACAAAGCCACCACCTACCCACGCAGCGATTGCCGCTATTTGCCAGCGAGTATGTTCGACGAGGTACCCACGGTATTCGATGCCCTGCTCAAAACCGATCCCGCGCTACAACCCGTATTTGAAAAACTCGATCGATCATTACGTTCCCGCGCCTGGAACGATGCCAAGGTCACCGCGCACCACGGCATTATCCCCACCACCGAACCGGCAAACCTTGCACGGATGTCCGAACAAGAACGCAATGTCTACGAACTGATCCGTAGCTACTACCTGGCACAATTTCTTCCGCCGCATGAAATTGATCGGACCCAGGTCGAACTGGAATGCGGCGCAGAGCGATTGATCGCGGTTGGGAAACAGATCCTGGTCCAGGGTTGGAAAGGCTTGCTCTACGACAACACCGAGGAGGATGAGCCCAGTCAAAAGTCCCAAGTATTACCCGTCTTGCAACACGGTACGCAGTGCGCAGTGCGCAGTGGACGACGTCGAACTCAAGTCCATGCGCACTGCCGCTCCCAAACCACTGACCGAGGGCGATCTGATCAAGGCGATGAAAAACGTGGCCAAACTGGTCAACGACCCACGCCTGAAACAAAAACTTCGGGACACTACCGGTATCGGCACCGAAGCCACGCGAGCCGGCATCATCAAGGGCTTGATTGATCGTGGTTATTTGTCAAAGAAAAAGCGTGCGTTAATGGCTACGGCGGCGGCCCATACTCTGATTGAAGCGGTACCCGGAGCAATCGCCGATCCGGGCATGACCGCGATTTGGGAACAGGCCCTGGACGAAATCGAAGCGGGACGTCTGACCCTGGAGGTGTTTGTCGCCAAGCAGGCAAACTGGATTGCACAATTGGTCGAACACTGCGGAGCGCTCACCTTGGCAGTACCGGTCGAAGCCGGTCCGCTTTGCCCCACTTGCAACGCCCCAATGTTCAGGCGTAAGGGTAAATCAGGGCCGTTCTGGTCATGCTCCCACTATCCGGATTGCAAGGGCACTATGCCGATCAGTAAAGATACGCGTCGCTCATGATGTTCCATGGGACGATCATCATGAGAACGGTGCGTTCTCTGCCTTGACGTCGTCCCACGCTCTCTGCTGTAGTGTTTTAGGTTCACCGCCAACGGCGACCCAAGACCGATTCGCTCCGGGTAGCTCGGTCGGACTCCTTGAGTTCGGAGCCTTCTCTTCTGCGGAATTCATTCCCGTTTTGTGCTTGACCTGATCGTGGTGGCGGATGACCGCTGTTGCCTCTACCAGACAACAGCGGTCATCCGCTTCAGCGATCGTATTCAGTCCCGGAGCCCACCGGGGAAACACTGGGCACCCTTTGTGCGCGGATGCGTGCCAGTAGCTTCCGACCCAGGCCACGACAAGGGTCGGTTGGCGAATCATGGCGCAGTTAAACAAAGTTTTGCGAGGAGCTTGTCTACTGCGTAAGACCGCCAAAGGTGGCTTTCTGTTCCTCGCCTGGCAGCCCGCCAGGCCCACTCTTCACTTTCTTCAGTCCAGCGACTGCCACTGTATTCCGGCCATAAAAAATCGGGTTGCAGCGTCTTGACGCTCCCCTATGACAGGCTTATACAAAGGGCGTGGTTCGCTGTCGTTGACAGCCCAGCCCAGGTAGCCAGAACCTTCGAGGCTACGCCACGTTCGTGGTGGTTTACCCAAGTGCGATCAGCGTTCGGAAGCTCGCGCGGTTACCGCTTCAGCGGTGATGAATGCCTACTACCCCATGCCTGCGGATCACCACCTCAGACGTTTTTCTGCTGCACCGCTATTTCCCCCAGATGCATCGTTCTGATCGTCATCGGCTTGCCGGTGGCGAGTCATTCATCGCTCGACTTCACCTTATCCACCCTGACGGGGGCTCACTTCCCCGTCAGGGCCTGTGCGTCGCCGTTTTCCCTTGAAACAGGAGAACTACCATGGCCCACGCCAACCAATCCCAAGAAGCAACCACTTACTTCAATCTGCACACCACCGGTATCGGTTACCTCAACCGTGTTCGTGAAGTTCAAGTTCGCCGCGGTCAACCCTTCATGGCCTGCGACATCGCCGCCCTGCACGGTGCCACCGATTCGGTTGAGTACACCCGCTTCGATTGCAAAGTCGCGGGGGGCGAAGCTGAACGCTTGATTCGTCTCTATATGGACGCCGTCAACGCCGAGAAAAAGGTCTTGCTGTCGTTCCGTATCGGCGACCTGTGGATCGATCCGTTTCTCTACGAGAAAGGCGATAAACAAGGTCAACCCGGTGCCAGTCTGAAAGGTCGTTTGCTGTTCATCGACTGGATCAAGGTCAACGGCACGTTCGAATACAAAGCGCCCGCCAGGCAGGAAGCAACAGCACCTGCTGAGCAAGCGCCCACCAGTGAGCCATCCCCATCATCGGCTGATGCCGAAGCGGAGGGGACCGACGAACCAACAGAGGCTCAGGTCGAACCTGAATCTCCACCCACTCCCCGCACGGCCCGCCGTGACGCTACCCGTACCGTTCAGTCCGCCTGAACAGTCCACGATGTTCCACATCAAGGCGCTCCCTCGAGCGCCTTTTCTTCAATCCGCACAGGAGAACCGACATGGAATCCTTCTGGCTTTGCGACGACTGCCTGTCCGCTGCGGCTTACGAGGACTACAGCGCGTTATCGCTCTACTACACGACAGAGGAAACCGAGAAACGCATTGCCGATATCCATCGGGGCCTGGTTCGATTAATGCCCATCAGTGCCGACTTCGATCCCGAAGCCGGCTGGGGAATCAAAGCTTTTTCCCCGTTGCCCTGCGACGGCTGTGGTTCAACCCTGCACGGCCAGCGCCATCGATTCACTCGGCTGTAAACAGCGCGCCATCGGCTAACACCCGCCACTCTATATCCACCTGGGGACACCACTCCCCTCGGGCGTGTACCCCTGATTGTTCCCTTCGGAGGTACCACCATGAGCACCCAACTCACACTGATTGAAACCTCGAATGTCGAGGCTGATCGTATCGTCCAAGAAAACCAGATGATCAACGAAGCGTTGCATATTCTGGATCGTCGGCTGTTCACCCGCGGTCCTACCCTGACCTCTCCTGACGCCGTGGCCTCGTACCTAAAACTGCACCTTGTGCAACAGGAACATGAAGTTTTCGGTGTGATGTTTCTCGATGCCCAGCACCGGGTGCTGGCGTTCGAAGTTCTCTTTCACGGCAGCATTGACGGCGCCAGCGTTTACCCTCGACAGGTCATTAAGAGATCCATGGCTCATAACGCGAGCGCTGTCATTTTGGTCCACAACCATCCTTCAGGTTGTACGGAACCCAGCCAGGCGGATCGCCTCTTGACCGCACGGTTGAAGGAGGCCTTGGCCGTGATCGAGGTGCGCGTTTTGGACCACTTCATCGTCGGTGAAGGCCGTCCGCTCTCCCTGGCCGAACATGGCTGGCTGTAATCCTCACAGGCGTCTTCGGGCGCCTTGTTCATTTTCACTCTGGAGAACTCCTCATGAGTCCCGCACACCGAGCCTCAATCTTGCTGACGGCCTCAAACCCATTTGCTCGCGGCTACAACAACCTGAATATCGCACGGCTGCTACTGATCACCTATGAAAACGACTGCCCTCCCTGCTTTCGCCCCGTACACGACACACAGGCACATCTGCCGGACGAAGAGTTGCAACTGTTCCCCTGCCTGTTCAATGACGACTTCGCCTTGATCAGCGATGGCCAATCCATTCCGAAGGACTTGGAGGAACGCTGCCCGTCTAACGGGTTGGTACGCCAAGTGATCTACGCCGTGATGGGCGAAATCTTCAACGAGCGGCATCACGTCGGCGATTTGTACTCCCTGGAAGAAGCTCAAGTCATGGTCCATCGCTTGAGGTTCGAAACGGGACACTACAGTCGAGCCTGGGAGATCAGTACCGCGCACCTTCCCAACGAAGCGATGCTGTGCCTGGACGCGTGGGTCAGTCACTCCGCCCCGTGGCAAACCGGCCTCTTGTTCGAGCTGTTCAACTTGCCGGATTGCTGTGGCATCGGTTGCAAACTGATCGGCACGCCTTGGACTGACGATAACCTGCTGAAGATCGAGGACCGCCCTTACTCATCGCTGAGGCAAGAGCAACTAGACGCCAGCACACCTGAAGCTTTGGTCGACGTACTGTATCTGGCGGCATTGGCGGATGTGCGATTGTTGATTTTCGACCCCGACGCTGCCGTTTTGGATGGGCTCGCCATTTTTGACGAATAGCAACGTGTTCAGCGTTAACACGAACCGCCTTGAATCAACTTTCTCACTGAATCGCTCCTTCACCTCATGTCAGGTTCTGCACTGAATCTGACATGAGGCTTTTTCCATGGAGCGTTTTTTCACGCCTGTCTGCTTGCTGGGTTTGTTGAGCGCCTGCACCGCACCAATCCCCAGCCCATTGCCGACCACTCCAGCGATCGACAGTGGCTCCAATCGGGCCCAGCTCTCGTCGGCCACAACTGTAGGAAGCCATCCGGCAGAGCTTCGTTATGGCCGCTATACGCTGGTCAGCACCGAACCCACCCCGGAGCAACGCGATCTGCTCACGCAAATCATCGACGTGAGCATCCCGTCCAGCTTGAGCCCTTCGGTTCAGGAGGCGTTGCACTACGTGCTGCTGCGCTCGGGTTATTCGCTCTGTCCAGTTTCCCCGTCGGTGGAGGTGCTGTTTACCCGGCCCCTGCCAGCGGCCCATTACCAGCTCGGTCCAATCCCGTTGCGCCGCGCGCTACAAGTGTTGGCTGGCCCCGCTTGGCAACTCACGACCGATAAGGTCAGCCGTTCGGTTTGCTTCGAACAGCAGAAAACTAATGCCAGCGTCACGCCGATCACACCCGTCTTGCCCCATCAATCGGAGGCGCGCCCATGAAAGCCTCGACGTTTCAAACCGTCATCATTGGATTGCTTTGCCTAGTGGTCGCCGGCCTGAGCGGTGGTTTGTACAACCAGTATCAACGCGTGACTGAGCTACAGAGCACGACCACTCAGCAACTAAAAACGTTGGACACCCTGCAACGTGACGCAAGCGCCCTCAAGGACACACAGGAAAAACTGCAGTACGCACTGAAAGACCTGAAACAGATGGTCGATACCGGGGAGCAGCAGGCCAATACCCTCGATCCGATGCTGGATCAATGGGCGCAAGAAATACAGGAACTGCGCGATGGTCTGGCAGCCCGCGCCTCCGCGGCAGACATGACCGCGCTACGTGGACGCGTTGAGCACGTCGAGCAGCAGCTCCTGAATCTAAAGACTCAGCCATCCCCCCCACCACCGACGTCTTCCACGACCAAGCCGAAACAGACGGCTCGCCCCAAGCCCATCCCGCTTTCGCCACCGTTCTCAGTGCTGAGTGTCGAGTCCCGTGGTGGTGAGCGTTTTCTGGCGGTCGCACCTCATGACAGTCGCTCGCTCAAGGATGTCCGGCTGCTGCACAGGGGCGAGCAGCTCGGGGCCTGGCAGCTGAAAGTACTGGAACCGAACGCTGCCATCTTCGCGGTGGCCGCTCAGCCAGACCAGACCGTGCACCTCCCTTGAGCAGCGATCATGAACAGAGCGCCACTCCTCCCCGTCATCTGTCTGGTCTCGCTACTGATCACGAGTGCTGCGATGGGTAACCCCGTCACAACACAATCAGGGATCCAGGACACGCAGTCCGCTCCCCTGCGGCGCTCTGACTCTGAACAGGCTGCGAGCTGGGGGCTGACGGAGCAGGAGTGGACGCGCTTCGAACAGATCCAAGCCGGCCCGCGCGGTTTCTGGAGCCCGGCCCTCGATCCGTTGACCACACTCGGAGTCGAAGCCCAGACCGACCAAGAGCGCCAGCGCTATGCCGAACTACAAGTAGCGCTGGAAGCCAAACGCGCCGAACGCGAGTTGGCCTACCAAAACGCTTACACCGCGGCCTGGGCCAAGCTGTTCCCCGGGCTGCTGCCGATCCAGGGCATGGCATCCCCGGCCCCTACCAGCTCAGCGGCCGCGCCCCACCAAGCCTTGTTTGTCGAGGACCACTGCCCGGCCTGCACCGCCGAAGCGCAGCGTCTGCAAAGCAGTGACACGGCGTTCGATATCTACCTGGTGGGCAGCCAAGGCGAGGATGAACGCGTCCGTCGCTGGGCTCGGCAAGCAGGCATTGATCGGGCAAAAGTCCAACGCCGGCAGATCACCCTGAACCATGACCGTGGTCGCTGGTTCAGCCTGGGTGCCTTGGGGTCATTACCTGCCACATTTCAACAGGTGAATGGACAATGGCAACGCCTCGACTGAGTGGTCTTGCGCTGGTGCTGACGGTGCTCACCGCCCAAGCTGACGAACTTCCGCCTCCGGCCTACCAACTGGCGGCGCATGACGCCAATATCCCTTCTACGGTGCTGTTCGCCATTGCCCTGCAAGAGAGTGGTACTCGCGTCCGTGGTCGACTGCGACCCTGGCCGTGGACCCTGAACATCGCCGGAATCCCCTACCGCTTCGCCAGTCGCCAAGCCGCCTGTCACGCCTTGCTTCAGGCGCTCGCCCGACATGACGCGAAGCGGGTCGACGCCGGACTCGGGCAAACCAACCTGGGTTACCACGGGCAACGTTTTTCCAGCCCCTGCGAAGCCCTGGATCCCTACCGAAATCTCGCCGTGACCGCCGCGCTGTTACAGGAGCATCACGCCGCCACCGGCGATTGGGTCTCAGCAGCCGGACGCTATCACCGCCCGGCAGGCGGCGCGCCGGCTGCGCGTTACCGCGTAGGTTTTTCCCGGCAACTCGCACGACTGTTGGTCTCCTTCAAACAGGGCACACCCCCATGAAACGAATATCCCTTACTGGCTATGTCATCCTGCTCTTAGCACCTTTCGCCCAGCCGGAACTGACCGTTGCGGAGGATCAGCCTAGCGACTTCACCCGACCCCACTTTCAAGTTTCCCGGCCGCCCATAAACAACAGGATCCAGCCTGATCGGGCCATACATGCAGACCTAACCACCTATGCCGATGAAGCGTGGATACCGCCCGTCCGCAGCTCTCTCTTGAGCCCAGGCCAGATCACGTCTCGAGCCCTGAACATGCCGGGCTTACAACCATTTTTCCTGGTCGGTGAGGATAGCCAGTCGCTGGCTTGGTTGCATCAACGCGCGGCTGAATTGCAGAAAATGGGCGCGGCGGGCCTCGCCGTTGAAGTAGCCAATACTGAAGCCCTGGCCCGGATTCGAGCAGCCGCTCCGGGCATCACCATCCTCCCGGTCAATGGCAACGACATCGCCACCCGCCTGCAGATCGAGCACTACCCCGTCTTGATCACTGCCACCTCACTGGAACAGTGAGTCAAGGTCATGGCCGTGCATGTGATGGAGTCCAAGCTCCGGCCAGCGGTGGAGCTGTACACCGTAGCGATCTGCATCGCCGCTGCGGTGTTGTGCGTGTACTCGCCCTGGGCTGTGGCTCTATCACCCGAGATCGGTCTGGTTACAGCGCTGGCCTATAGCCTGTTCGGCCTGATCCGCCTGCGACAAGCCTGGGAGGTGCTGTGCTATCGGCGCAATATCCGCCGGCTGCCCCGCTACGAACTGACCAGCCAAGAGATTCCGGTCAGCCGCAAACGTCTGTTCATGGGTCGCGGCTTTCGCTGGACCCGCCTGCACACCCAGCGCTTGGTCGAGGCCCAGGATCCGGCGGTCGCCCACTATGTCGAGCAACCGACCCGCTACCGTCTGGCCCGTGGACTCGAACGTCGCCTGGAACATGCACCGTTTCCGCTCTCGACGCTGGCTCGTGTCACGGCCTGGGATAACGCCCTCAATCCGTTACGCCCTTTACCTCCAGTCGGTGGCTCGCCACTGTTGCATGGGGTCGAGCCCGACGAAACGGAAGTCAGTTTGCCGCTGGGCGAACGCGTTGGTCACACCCTGGTGCTGGGTACTACCCGTGTCGGCAAGACGCGGCTCGCCGAGGTGTACATCACCCAGGACATTCATCGCATCGAACACGAGGTGGTCATCGTCTTTGATCCGAAGGGCGATGCCGACTTGCTCAAACGCATGTACGTCGAAGCCAAACGCGCCGGTCGGGAGAAAGAGTTCTATGTTTTCCATCTGGGCTGGCCGGCGATCTCCGCCCGCTATAACGCTGTAGGACGTTTCGGCCGTATCTCGGAAGTGGCCTCGCGCATCGCCGGGCAGCTCAGTGGCGAAGGTAACTCGGCGGCCTTCCGTGAGTTCGCCTGGCGCTTCGTCAACATCATCGCCCGCGCACTGATCGAGCTGGGCCGACGTCCGGACTACCTGCAGATCCAGCGACATGTGGTCAACATCGACGCCCTGTTCATCGAATACGCCCAGCGGTTTTTCGCCAAGACCGACCCGAAGGCGTGGGAAGTGATCGTCCAGCTCGAAGGCAAGCTCACCGAGAAGAACATTCCCCGGCATATGATCGGGCGCGAAAAGCGGGTGGTGGCCATCGAGCAGTACCTGGCGGTGAAACGGGTATTTGATCCGGTGTTGGATGGATTACGTTCGGCAGTTCGTTACGACCGCACCTACTTCGACAAAATCGTGGCGTCGCTACTGCCGCTGCTGGAGAAACTCACCACCGGCAAGACCGCCCAGTTACTGGCCCCCAACTACACCGACCTGGATGACCCACGACCGATCTTTGACTGGATGCAGATCATCCGGAAACGCGGCCTCGTCTACGTCGGCCTCGATGCGCTGACTGACGCGGAAGTGGCCGCCGCTGTGGGCAACTCCATGTTCGCCGACCTGGTCTCGGTCGCCGGGCACATCTACAAGCATGGCATCAACCATGGCTTGCCTACCGCAGGCAGCAGCGCCGACAAGCTACCGATCAACCTGCACGCCGATGAGTTCAACGAGTTGATGGGCGATGAATTCATTCCGCTGATCAACAAGGGCGGCGGTGCGGGTATCCAAGTGACGGCGTATACCCAAACCCTCAGCGATATCGAAGCGCGTATCGGCAGCCGAGCCAAAGCCGGCCAGGTCATCGGCAACTTCAACACTCTGCAGATGCTGCGGGTGCGCGAAACCGCCACCGCTGAGCTGCTCACCCAACAGTTGCCCAAGATCAACGTGCTGACCAAGACTCTGGTCTCGGGGGCCACCGACACCTCCGATCCGGAGGCCAATACGGATTTCACCTCCTCCTCCCAAGACCGGGTCAGCAGCACCAGCGTGCCACTGATCGAATCGGCGCACATCGTCAGCTTACCCAAGGGGCAAATGTTCTCCTTCCAAGTGGGCGGGCAGCTCTGGAAAGTCCGCATGCCACTGCCCAAACCATCGCCGGACGATGCCATGCCCAAGGATCTGCAAGAGCTCACTCAGCGGATGCGCGTCAGCTACAACGAACAGGCGGGGCACTGGTGGAATGCAAGTGGCGGCGGTCCGACGCTGGACTTCGATCCAGATCGGGTTACGCCTCCACGCGAGTCTTCAGCGGTGGATGCAAGTGTTCCTGCTCAGGAGGCCCCATGACGCCGTCGGCCCTACAGTGCATCTCGTGGAGTCAAGGAGGATGACTTCAGCTCAGCGCCCTCCACCGCAACCCATCCAGCGCCCAGGGCTGATCGTCTCGGCGATTAGCCTGGTCCTGCGCATTATCGGTTTGTTGATCGCCTCGTTGCTGTTCTCGATTCTAATCGAGTGGGCCGGTCTGCTGCTGTTCTGGGGCGATCAAGGCTGGCGACACAGTCAGGCGATGATGAGCAGCGAACTGGGCTGGCTCAGTGAGCACTTCACATCCTCACTCATTATCCAACAGCCTGGACAGACGATTGTCCAGTGGCTGGATTTCCTCAAGCAGTGGTTACTGGTAAAGACCGGTTTTACGGATTTTGCCCAGCAGGCGCGAATCTCGAGCCAGGGCAAAGACTTTTGGAGCGGGATCAATCAGCTCTACGTGAACATCGAGGACTTTGTGCTGGCAGCGGTGTACGTCAGCTTCACGTTCGTGGTGCGCCTGACCATTCTGGCCTTGGCGATTCCCCTGTTTCTGCTGGCCATGTTCACCGGCTTTATCGACGGCCTGATGCGCCGCGACCTGCGAAAATTTGGAGCAGGGCGCGAAAGCAGCTTTGTCTATCACCGGGCTAAACGAGCGGTCATGCCACTGCTGATCGTGCCCTGGATCCTTTACTTGTCGCTGCCCTTCTCGCTCAACCCCATGGCCGTATTTCTGCCTTGCGCCGTGATGCTCGGGGTGGCCATGGCCATCACAGCGGCGACGTTCAAAAAATATCTCTGAGTGCGACACGAATGTTTATCTGCGGAAGTGTTCATGGGGCCAGCTCATGAGAGGCTCAAGCTCCCGGTCGTAAGGAGCCGCCAGTCCCGCGTTAGTGGACAACCCTCACAGGTGTTTGGCTTCTAGAGGAGAGTGATCATGGCATTGGTTGGTAGACGAGATGGACGCAATTTTGGCTATGGCCGACAACTGAGTTATGCCGGACCGCAAGCATTGCGCGATTTTTTTGGCGGCGGGCATTACGCCACGGTCAAGGCGCACAGTGATCGCTGGCAGGCGTTTGTCCGCTGGTGTCGTTCGGAGGATGGGCCTGGATTTAATGATGCGCGACATATAGATTCGCAGACCTTGCTGGACTACGCAGGGCATCTGCGCCAACAAGTCGAACAAGGCGCTATCGGCATCGCCACCGCGCAAAACCGGTTGTCTAGCGTGAACCGGACTATGGCGGCGCTTCGCGACGATCGTTCTGTGGTGGTGCCGAGTCCGGGTAAGGCGTTGGGAATGCGGCGCACCAGTGTTCGTCGCTCGGTGCCGCAAGGCCAAGACCATGAGCACGTGAAGCGGATCGTCGACGTGCTCTGCGAACACCAAATGCCGCGCGCGGTGGCCATCGTTCAGTTGGCCCGAGCCACCGGCATGCGCTTGCGCGAGGCCATTTTGGCCGACCTACCGCGCCTAAAACATGAGACCGAACACTATGGCAAAATCAACATCCGAGATGGCATCCAAGGTGGCCACTCACGTGCATCGGCGCTTCGTTGGATTACGGTAAATGATCCTATTCGTGACGCGCTGAAATTTGCCGAACAGGCTTCGCCCAACGGTAGCCGCAATCTGCTTGCACCGAACGAAAGCTATGTCGATTTACAACGGCAAATCGTCCGCCCCGCACGAGAGATCCTCCATTCGCACAACCTCAAAGGCTTCCACGAACTTCGGGTCGCCTATGCGTGCGAACGCTATGAGCAGATCACTCATCATCTCGCGCCCATCAACGGTGGCCGTTGTTACCAACTCGACCGACGCCTGGATCAGGATGCCCGAATGCAAATTAGCTACGAGTTGGGGCTCGGCCGTGTCGAACTGTTATCGACTTACATTGGTAGTCGAACATGAGCAAGCCATTCGATATGGAGCTGTTCCTACTAGTCGCGACTTAGTCCGGCATGATCGGACCAGTAGGTACGTGTGAACTGTGCTGGTGGATCTTTGGGAATGGCATGGTCGTTTCCCAGAAAAAGCGATTCATCAGACCTCAGGTTTCTTACGGAATAATTCGCCCTTTGACTTGATTCTGCTCCCAGCTCCATATGGGACAGCATCATGCCGACTTCCGTCTTTCGCTGCTTGCTACTCTCGCTGGCTATCGTTCACGGCAGCAGCTATGCCGCCTCGGCTCATGAGCAGGATCTACTCAGTCTTATCCAGCGGCAACTCGACACCATCGAACGCCTTGCAACGCGAGCTGAGGTAGCCAGTACGGCTGAACCCGGCGATCGCTATCGCTTCGACTATCCCCGCCTGTCTCAGGACATCCAACGTATTCGCCAAGGCATACGGGGCTATCTGTCCCCTTCACGCGCTCAACCCCGCGATCCCGCTGAGCTGGTCGGTGATTACCGTCTCGACACACTGCCTGTGGAGTCGTCGCCATGAGCATGACCGACGCCCAGAGCTCAGCGTTCCAAAACGCCTCCGGCTTCTCGGCACAGAGCAGTTCGACGCTCTGGCTATCCCTGGTTCTGGTCCTGGCGTTGCTTTGGTGTGCGTGGGTGATGTGGACGGCTTACCGGGGTTGGGCGGCCGGCAGTGTGCGCTTTGGAGCCTTCGGCGGCAGTGCCGCGCGCGTCTTGCTTACCTTGCTGGTTTTGATGTTCTTCACCCTGTCCTAACCCAGGAGATCGCCGCCATGCTCAAGTGCTTTGCCCCTCTGAAAAACAACCTGCGTGATCGTGCCAGCCAACGCTTGATCGGTCTGCTGTTGGTGCTTGGTCCAAGCCTGGCTTTTGCCGAACTTCCCACCATGGAGGCCCCTTCGCGCGGCGAAGGATCTGGCTTGATCGAGACGATCAAAAACTACGCCTACGACGGAGGCATCCTGCTCGGCCTGCTGATCGCCCTGCTCGCATTTCTCGGAGTGGCCTGGCATTCGCTGACGGTGTATGCCGACGTGCAGAACCAGCGCAAGACCTGGAAGGACTTGGGTGCCGTCGTCGGTATAGGAGCCCTGTTGGTGGTGATCATCATCTGGTTCCTGACCAAGGCCGCTGCGATTCTGTGAGGACGCCATGAACGACACTATCGAACGCCTTGCCGACGGCACATTGGTCTTTCTGCCGGAACGGCTCAATCGCGATCCCGCCGTATTGCGCGGTTTGACCAATGATGAGATGTGGATGGCGCTCGGCACCGGCGCCGTCATTGGCCTGCTGCTGGGCGTTCCGCTGGCGATCGCCACCGCCTCCATTGCCGTGGCGCCAACCGGCATGATCGCAGGCATGGCGCTAGTGTTATTTGCTGGCGGCACGCTATTGCGTCGGGCCAAACGCGCCCGTCCCGAGACCTGGTTGTACCGCAAGCTCGAATGGGTACTCGCCAGCCGTTGGCGCCTGGGTCGCGGCAGTTTGATCCTTCACTCCGGTGCCTGGACGGTTCGCCGTTCGCGTCGACTACGCCCTGCCCTCTCCCGGTGGCAGCCATGAGCCGATTTCGGAACAAGGTGGATGCCCAGCAGGCCCACATCTTCAGCCTGCGCCTGGCGGTAATGGTCCTCGCCCTGGTCTGTGCCGGACTCTGGTATGGCTGGCGTTCGGCACCGACTGATCTGACCGTGCATGTCCCCCCAGACCTACGCTCGGGCAGCACACGCAAGTGGTGGGATATCCCCTCAGAGAATGTCTATGCCTTTGCCCTGTACATCTTTGGCCAACTCAACCGCTGGCCTTCGGATGGCGAGCAGGATTATCGCCGCGCCATCTTTGGTTTGCAGTCCTACCTGACACCCGCCTGCAAGGCCTTCCTCGATGGCGACTACGAGTACCGCAAGGCCGCCGGTGAACTCCGCCAGCGGGTGCGGGGCGTCTACGAAATACTGGGCCGAGGTTACAGTGAGGATCCGGAACTTAGGGTCAAGCAACTCGACCGCGACAGCTGGCTGGTCAAGCTCGACCTCAACGCCGATGAGTATTACGCCGCGGAGCCGGTGAAACGGGTGGTGGTGCGTTATCCATTACGCGTGGTGCGTTTTGACCTGGACCCCGAACGCAACAAGTGGGGGCTCGCACTGGATTGTTATCAGGGCACGCCGCAAAAAATCTCCTCGCCTGGAGGTGAACCATGAAGCGGATTTCTATCCTAGGACTCACCGTCGTACTGATGTTATGGGGACTTACGGCGCAGGCCGTCGAGCTGATGCATTGGGAACGCCTTCCCCTCGCGGTCCCACTGGTGATCAATCAGGAGCGGGTAGTTTTTGTCGATGAGGCTGTTCGAGTCGGCGTGCCCTCAACCTTGACGGGCAAGCTGCGCGTGCAATCAACCGGTGGCACGCTGTACCTGCGCGCGTCGGAAGTCATTGCGCCAACCCGCCTGCATCTGCAATCGGTCGCGACGGGCGAGATCATCTTGCTGGATATCGCGGCCACACCTGGCGATCAATCGCTGGAGCCCGTGCGCATTCTCAAGCATGCTCAGGTGCAGGCTACCGAGACGGAATCTAGCACCGTCCCTGCTCCAGAACGTACGCCGATCCCGGTCGCATTGACGCGCTATGCCGCACAGAGCCTGTACGCGCCGTTGCGTACCGTAGAATCCCTGCCCGGTGTCCGTCGCGGACCACTCAAGCTGCGCACCGAACTGCCGACCCTGCTGCCGACCGAAAACGTGTCCAGCACACCCATCGCCGCCTGGCGGCTCGGTGATTATTGGGTGACGGCAGTGAAGTTGCGCAATCGTGGTCCAGCGACGGTGCAACTCGACCCGCGTCGGCTTCAGGCCAAGCTGTTCGCCGCAACCTTCCAACATGCTTTCCTCGGGCCGGTCGGCAGTGCTGAAGACACCACGATCGCTTACCTCGTCACTCGCGGTGCCGGCCTCGAACACGCCGTGCTGCTCCCGCCCGTTGCGCGAGGTGCTGACGATGAAAGCTAATGCATTGCTCAAATGGCTGGTACCGGCTGCGCTGCTGGCCGTGGCGTTGATCATTTTGAAAACCTGGGTCGCGGGTAGTAACGCTCCCTCTTCAGAGCACCCAGTTGATCAGGGCAACCTTCAGCTATCCACCGAGCAAGCCAAGTCGCTCGGCATTGCTGGCGATACCCCACGCGACACGGTCGCCACCCTGGTCGGCCAGGTGAAGGCCATGCGCAGCGACATGCTTGGTATGAAGAAACACAATGACTCATTGCAGACGGAAAACAACCGCCTGCGCGAGCGGGAAAACAGTGTCGATTCGCGTATCCAGACGGCGCTGGGCAGCGTGACCCAGCAAGTCGACGAAGGCCGCCGACAAGCCAACGAGGCCCGACTCAAAGCAGAACAAGACAGTCGCCAGGCCCGTGGTCTGCTGACGCAATTGCAGGAGCAGTTGTCGGGGCTGACCGGCAAAGACAAGGACATGCCGATCGGATTGGGTCTTGAGCCGGGCGATGGTGTCCAGTTCGAAGGGCGGCAGTCAGCCAATGATGAAATGCAGTGGATTGAACCCTCGGATGCTCGGTCTACCGACGCTCGAGGCAAAGCCAAGACTTCCTCCGCACTGAGTCTGCCTACCGCCTTCAACTCACTGGAAGGTTTGAAAGACAACGCGATTGATCGCAGCCAGAAACAACTACGCGCTGCCACCATGGGTGAGCGTGACCTGACACGATCCGAAGATCGTACCGAAGGCGCGAAGCCGATCTACACCATTCCCGAAAACGCGACTTTGATGGGTTCGGTCGCCATGACCGCACTGATCGGCCGAGTCCCGGTGGACGGCACAGTGAATGATCCCTATCCCTTCAAGGTGCTGGTGGGTCCGGAAAACCTGACTGCCAACGGCATCGACCTTCCGGACGTCGCGGGTGCCGTGATGAGCGGCACGGCGTCCGGTGACTGGACGCTGTCTTGCGTACGCGGACAAGTCGAGTCGATCACCTTTGTGTTTACCGATGGCACCATCCGCACGGTACCTCAACCGAAAGCGGTAGCCAGCCGCAATGCCTCCACCACCCAGAGTTCGAGCACCGACAAGATCCGTGGCGGACTCGGTTACCTGTCCGATCCCTACGGCATTCCGTGCATCGCCGGCGTGCGCCGCTCGAACGCCCAACAGTACCTCGGTAGCCAGAGCCTGATCACAGCCGCCGGTGCAGGTGTCGCTGCTCTGCTCGGGGATGAGCGGAACAACAGCAGCGTGATCAGTTCGGGCGGCAGTACGCTCGGGGTCACCAACAGCAGTGGCAACAGCGCGCTGAATTCAATTCTCAGTGGTGGAGTCAGCGACATCCGCGAGTGGGTCAACAAACTGTATGGCGAAGCCTTTGCTGCCGTGTACGTGCCACCGGCTGCACAGGTCGCCCTGCACCTCGACCATGAGATCACCATCGACTACGAGCCCAAGGGCCGGAGCGTTCGCCATGAAAAAGACCGTACTTCTCTGCCTGACCTGGATTAGCGTGCTCTGCTGGGGCTTGACGGGGTGTTCCACCGACAAGGAGACAATGCTGCCCCATGGCGAGCAAACCATGCTGGACATCTGGAACGGTGTCGGTTCGCAAGGCACTCAGCAGCAACTGCTGGAGGCTCGGCAGCAGTTACGCCGCCCGCTGGCCCAGGCAGATTTCTCCGTTGCTCTCCAAGAAGCGTACACGCGCACAGCGGCGAACGAGATCCGCAATTTGTTCCCTCGCTTGCCCAATCCCGATCTAGTGCTGTACGTGTATCCGCATTTGAGTGGTACCGAGCAGGCACCGGTGCCGGGTTACTCGACTGTTTTTCCGTTCTACCAGCGGGTGCAATACGCATTACCGGGTGAACGTCAGGAAGACTTGTAGTGCGTACCGGCGAATCGGGCAAACGCACATCTGCGTGGAAAGCCTGGCGCCACCCATTGCGACCTCGCGCCACCTTGGCCGACGAAGCTGCACTGAATGCGCACAATCCCAGCTTCACCGATCACCTGCCGTGGGTCGAATACCTCGACACCGAGCAGTGTTTTTTGCTGGATGACAATCGCTCGGTGGGTGCGGTGTTCGAGTTGCTGCCCCTCGGCACTGAAGGGCGCGAACCCGATTGGCTGATGGCGGCCCGCGATGCCCTCGAGGATGCCCTGCAGGACAGTTTCGATGAGCTGGATCAAGCGCCTTGGGTGGCGCAGTTTTTCTGCCAGGACGACAACGACTTCACCCCCTACCTGACCCGGCTCACCGATTATATTCAGGACAGCGCGCGAGACACGGTCTTCACCCAAGCGTACCTGGAGCTTACTCGCCGCCATCTGAAGGCCATCGCCAAGCCCGGCGGTCTGTTTGACGATAAGGTGGTGACACGCCTGCCCTGGCGTGGCAATAATCGCCGGGTGCGCCTGGTGGTCTATCGCTGGCTCGAGTCTGACGCTGAGGAAACGGGGCTCACTCCGGAGCAATCCCTACAACAGGCTTGCGAACGTATCGGTGCTTCGTTGCAGGCATGCGGAGTGCAAACGACACGAGTCGATGGACGAGGTTTATATGCCTGGTTGTTGCCCTGGTTCAATCCGGCACCCAGGCTCACTGATGAAGCGCCCGAGGAGTTCTACCGTCGCGTGGCCTATCCGGAGTCGAACGACGGTGTGTCACTGGAACTGCCCTTCGACCACGATTTCGCCGAGCGACTGTTCTTCAATGAGCCGAGTTCAGATGTACAGCACGGACTCTGGTTCTTCGACGGCCAACCCCATCGGGTCATGGTGGTGGACAAGCTGCGCCGAGCCCCCTTGATTGGTCAGCTCACCGGGGAAACCCGTAAGGGCGATGCATTGAATGCTCTGTTCGACCAGTTACCCGAAGGGACGGTGATGAGCCTGACCCTGGTGGTCAAACCGCAAGATGTGCTCGAGGACCAGTTGAACCGCCTGGCGCGCAAAGCCATCGGGGAAAACCTGGCCTCGACCCAGACCCGCCAAGATGTCGAAGAGGCTCGAGCGATCATCGGTCGCCAGCACAAGCTGTACCGAGGAACCCTGGCGTTCTACGTGCGCGGTCACGATGAGCAGCAACTGCACCAGCGCTCGGTCAACCTGGCCAGCGCACTGCTGAGTGCGGGGCTACAACCGGTACGTGAAGGCGATGAAGTCGCCGCCTGCAACAGTTACCTGCGTTGGTTACCGATGGCTTACAACCCGGCCCGCGACACGCGCAACTGGTACACGCGCCTGATGTTCGCCCAGCACCTGGCGAACCTGGCCCCCGTCTGGGGCCGCAGCACGGGCACCGGCCATCCGGGTATCACCCTGTTCAACCGCGGCGGTTCGCCACTGAGCTTCGACCCTCTGTCACGCCTGGACCGGGCCATGAACGGTCATCTGCTACTGTTCGGCCCGACCGGCGCCGGCAAGTCGGCCACCCTGGTCACCCTGTTGATGCAGGTCATGGCGGTGTACCGCCCTCGCCTTTTTATCGTCGAGGCCGGTAATTCGTTTGGTTTGCAGGGCGACTACTTCGCGACACAGGGCCTGTCGGTCAACAAGGTCCAATTGAAACCGGGCGCCTCGGTCAGTCTCGCCCCGTTCGCCGATGCTTGGCGCCTGGTCGAGCAGCCGGATCAGGTGGCGAGTCTGTCGATCGATGAGCTGGACGACGAGGTGGTAACCAGTCGCGAAGACCAGCGCGATATTCTCGGCGAATTGGAAATCACCGCCCGCCTGATGATCACCGGCGGCGAGGCCAAGGAAGAGGCGCGCCTGAGTCGAGCCGATCGCAGCTTGATTCGCGAGTGCATTCTCGATGCGGCACAGACCTGTATCGCGGTGGGCCGTCAGGTGCTGACCCGCGACGTGCGCGACGCCTTGCTGCACGTCGCCGCCGACCCGCACTTGCCGGAGAAGCGTCGCGAGCGCGCCCAGGAAATGGGCGAGTCCATCGACCTGTTTTGCCAAGGTTTCGAGGGTGAACTGTTTGATCGCGAGGGTATGCCTTGGGCCGAGAGCGATGTGACCATTGTCGACCTGGCCACCTATGCTCGTGAAGGCTACGAGGCACAGATGTCCATCAGCTACATCAGCCTGATGAACACCGTGAACAATCTCGCCGAGCGTGATCAGTATCTGGGTCGGCCGATCATCATGGTCACCGACGAGGGCCATATCATCACCAAGAACCCGTTGCTGGCACCGTTCGTGGTCAAAGGGACGAAGATGTGGCGCAAGCTCGGCGCGTGGTTCTGGCTGGCGACGCAAAACCTTGCCGACTTCCCCACGGCCGCGCAGACCATGCTCAACATGATCGAATGGTGGATTTGTCTGAACATGCCGCCGGCGGAAATCGAAGAAATCGCACGGTTCAAGAAACTCACGCCGGCACAGAAAGCCCTGTTGTTTTCCGCCAGCAAGGAACCAGGTAAATACACCGAAGGGGTCGTGCTGTCGAAGAAGCTCGAAACGCTGTTTCGAACCGTGCCACCCAGTCTTTACCTCGCCCTGGCCATGACGGAGCCCGAGGAAAAAGCCGAGCGTTGGACACTGATGCAGGAGCACGGCTGCTCAGAGTTGGAAGCGGCTTACCGGGTAGCCGAAC
This sequence comes from Pseudomonas sp. MT92, assembly GCF_058792515.1. Classification (NCBI taxonomy): domain Bacteria; kingdom Pseudomonadati; phylum Pseudomonadota; class Gammaproteobacteria; order Pseudomonadales; family Pseudomonadaceae; genus Pseudomonas; species Pseudomonas sp. MT92. Next base: position 14,445 of record NZ_JBXAFA010000021.1, on the reverse strand, counting down.
GGATCGATAGCGCGCGAGGAATAGAGCCGGTCTAAGGGAGGAGTAGCTCACCGCTCAGGCCTAGCCAGCAGCTAGCCGTTGGACACCTTTTCAACGTAGGCATCCATGAACCAGTCAGGAACCTCATCAACCTTGAATTCAAGGTCAGTCCCATCCGTAACTTCGGCCAGCAGCACCAAATCGGCGCCGGAGTTATCGAAGATGTAGGCCCGATTCGAAGCGGAAATAGCCGCAGGCAACAGGCTCAAGCAACGGCGTAGCGCTGGACAATTTTCTCTGTAGGAACGGGGTGTCCACCTGCCGCAACACGGTTCTTGACCCTGTTGATATTGATGTCTGGATCTTCAGTTGCCACAAAGTAGAGGTAGGTTCGGTACCCCGACACTCTCGCCTTGAGCATAAAAGCGACTTTATCGTCGCTGGACATCACCGTTTCGAAAGTAAACGAAAGCTGGTCTTCGAGGAGCTTGTTCCGGATGAAGTCAGAGAGCACGGAGGCAAAATAGGAGTTCATCACGACCGTTTGGAAATCGAGGCCGTTGCTGCTAAAGCCTATTTTGGCCGCCTCCTCATCAAGCTGGGCGGACCTGACCAGCCGATGCTCCCGAATGAAACCGAGGATTTCATCACTCTCCGCTTCCAGTTGAAAATCACTGAAGTCCAGACGGCCGCTCTCTTTGGCAGCTTTCTCGATTTCATCCGGGTTAATGTAAATGCCGATCAGATGGGAAGGGATGGCACTTTTCATCGTGCTCTTGCCGGAGCCGTTGGGTCCAGCAAAGACCCTCAACCGAGGGACAATCATGAGCAGCGGCGCACCTTGATGACACCACCCTGCGTCACTTTGTGCTTGGGTTTAGCCACCCGAATGACCTTGTGCTTACCGTCGGCAGTCGTTTCAACAAGCATGCCGTTCACGACTTCCATCACGCTACGGCCAGCAGCCAGCGCGTTGATATAGGCGGTATTGATGGCACCTTCAGCCATGACTGGGATCTTATTCTCCAGCCGGCTCACCAGGTCATCACTCAACACTTCGTCACTCGACACTCGTTTGGCTTTCATATCGCGCTCCACGTTCTCAGAGAGTGCAGAATTTGCACTTAATCAGAATCTTAGCTACGTGAGCCTGTTGGTAACAGGGCAAAGGCCGGTTCTGTTGGCTCCATTCTAGAAGAATGGCGTCTGGAACCATACCTTTCAAGAGTTTTTAATGTGACACGCTCTGAAGCCGCTGCTGAATCCTCAACAGGAATCCGGCTTCAAACGCATCCTGGCAGTCGCCAACAGGAAACGTCTTGCGGGTTTGCGCCAGCTCCCACCACAGGGGTATCTCGCCGGGCGTATCAAGCCAAGCCTGGGCGCATTGCACGCCACGTTCGATCATCGGGGCAAACTCGCTGCCCCACGGTGTCAGAAGACTCGGGCAACCATCCGCCGCGGGAATTGAAATGTAGTTTTCGTCCATACACACCCTAGATTGCTGATTTTATTGTTAGACGCTGGACCCAGCTTCGAAATCATAACGACACCAAATGAACGCTCGATAACAGACATCAGCATCAAATGGCCTAGATCAATACCAATGTAGACTATATCCCGTGGATTGAGAGTCCCTCAAGGCGCAGTTTGCGCGCATGACTCAAGACTACGAACAGTTGCGCCTGCAACTGGCGGAAAATATCCGCTTGATGCGACGCGTAAAAAACCTTACCCAAGAGCAGCTGGCGCTCATGGCCGAGGTCGATCGCACCTACGTCAGTCAAATCGAACGATGCACGGGCAATCCGTCGCTGATGGTCCTGTGCAAACTCGCCAATATTCTCGAAATCACCACAGATCAGCTACTTGTAGAACCCGACATCCTGCGCAGCGCTCTTCACGTCAAATAATAGTCTCACGCCTCACAAATCCGATAGATCCGCCTTCATAATTTCCACTGACAGTCTTCAGTCAGTAACCGAACCTGCCCAGGCCATACACCGAGAGCCTGGATCATGCCTCTTGCCTGCTCGTCAATCCCGCCCACAAAGCTACGGCCCTTGGCGCTATGCATTCTGCTGGCGTGTGGCCCCAGCATGGCGCTGGACACCGCCAGCATCACGGCCTCCGTGTTTTCGCCAAACTGCCTCGCCTACAGGGTCGTCGGCATTTGTTTCTGGCTGCTCTGCACGCCCTTCGGCTGCACCGTCAAAACCTCGACCAAGGTGCGTCATTTCATTCCTGAACTGGTGGTCTCGAGCTACGCCACCACCGGCAATAACCCCTGGGCCGAGATGGCCGCTCTGTCCTCTCCCATCAACGGTGCGGAAGGGGGCGGCAACCTGGTCACCCCGAACACCCACCGTGACAACCTGCCCCGCTTCAAGAACGTCGACGGTATTGGCCACCCCGGTGGCTGGGCCGCCACGCAATTGGCTTCTCAATCCGGCTATGCCTGCGCCAGCGGTGCCACAGCGTTCATGCCCTACTACCTGAGCACCCTGGACTCGCTGGCCTGGCGCCAGGGCATCCCGGAAAGCTTCTACCCCGAGTCGCTCATGCCAGGGGTCCGTGAAATCGGTCGGCAGGCTTCGGGAAACATGTGGGGGAACGTCTATCCCCGACAGGGCTTTCTGGTACAGCCCGACGACTTCAAGGCAGCCGCCGTCATGGCGCAACGTTCCGGCGATGTGATTACCCGCAACGGGCAGCCGCATGTGTACGTACCACTGACGCCCGCCAAACGCGACGGCTACTGGCCGCCTGGCCCGATCGTTGAAAACGACGCCTCGACCCACAAATGGCAATTGCTCTACCCCCAGGTTCAGCCCACGTGCGCCATCTTCCCCAGCGATCCGGTACAGAGCGCGCATGGCGGCTACGCCTGGTCGCTGTGGCGTCCGTATAGCTGCTGCAAACGTGAGGGGCAAACCTTTCTGTTCAGCATCGACTTCGAAGGTGGTGCTTCATGAGTCGGCTTCTCGCGCGACCCAGGTTGGGTGTAATGAGTCTGTTGCTCTACGGACTGCTCGTGGCCACGCATGTCCACGCCGCCGAGGACAATTACCGTCTGGGCACGCAGGGCGAAGTGCTCGACGACCGGGTGATGTACACCATCGGCGGCGGTTCGGCAGTCGGCTCACCCAGCTCGCTCTACCGACCCAGCGGTCTCGGCGTCGGCGGGGCCTGGCGAGCAAACATGATGTGCGGCAACATGAGCCTCACCAATACCCTGCAAAACCAGCTGAACGGCGCCACCGAAGGTTTCCAGCAGATCATGGGCAGCATCGTGCAGAACGCGACCCAAGCGGTGATGTCGCTGCCGGCATTGATCATCCAGCGTGCCAACCCCGGCCTCTATGAGTTGCTCAGTAACGGGGTGATGCAGGGGCGTATCGACTTCGACCGCTCCAAGCTGACCTGCCAAGCCATGGCCGAGAAAATGGCCGACAAAGTCGGCCAAGCCGGTTGGGGCGCGTTGGCCAAGAACCAGGAGATGCAGGGCAACCTGGAGCAAACCGGCGGTGATGCAGTGGCCGCGGTGAAAAACACCGAGGCCCATAACGGCAACAATGGAGTGTCCTGGGTCGGTGGTTCGAAGGCTGGAGGCAGCGGACAGTCGCCCATTCGGGTGACCGCCGACGTGGTCCGTGCGGGCTATAACCTGCTGCATAACCGGTCGGTGGACGACAGCGCCTCGATCAGTAGCAGCGATTGCCTGGGTGGCGCTATTTGCCAGACCTGGACCTCGCCCCAGGAGGAGTCCGAATGGGCCGTTCGCGTGTTGGGCGAGAGCGAAGTCTCGACCTGCGACAGCTGCGAAGCCCTGAGGGCGACTGCTGGCAGCGGATTGACACCGTTGATTCAGGAAGCCTACAGCGAACGCCTCAAGGCCCTGCAAGGGTTGCTGTCGGGATCACTGCCGCCTACTCCTGACAACCTGGCTAAAGCCTCCAGCCCGATGCTGCCGGTGACCCGTGGTGTGGTTGAAGCCCTGCGCGATGATCCCGACCAGGATCTCCTAGCACGCCGCCTGGCCAGTGAGACGGCCTTGTCTAGCGTACTCGACAAGGCCCTGCTGCTATTGCGCACGCTGCTGGCGGGCAGTCACGAACCGAACATCGCCTCCGCCGAGCCGGCCCAAACCGCTTTGGCGAAAAACCTCGACGCCTTGGAGCGCGAAATACGCCTGCTACAAACCGAATTGCAGGTCCGGCAGATGCTGGCCACCAATACCGCCAGCCTGGTGCTCGATCGGCATGCCGGTGGTGCCGATGCTTCGCGCACCGTCGAGCAAGGCGACCCCGAGCCCGATCGACTCAAAGACGCTGACGCCAGGCGCAAGTGAGCCATGAAACGCTTACCACTATTCACTTTGCTTTCGAGTCTGGGGATTGCCGCGCTGATGATACTGACCGCCGCACTGATCGCCTGGATCGGCCGCAATGCGCTGGGCAGCTTTGAGGTCTGGCAGCAGGCATTCGAATCCATACGACCCTATTTGCGGTGGTGGCGTGCCCTGCTCTACGGCGCTCTGTTTGCGCTCTGGTGGGATCTGCTTCGGCGCTACCGCCATCGACCACAGGATCGACGGCGCATGAAACGCATCGGGGCATTAGGGCTCGTGCTCTTTACCTGCGTCGAACTCACCCGACTGTGAGGTCACCACCATGCTCATGAGCACCAACAGCTACCTGGAGTTTTATCTCTCGCTGCTGGCCTGGATCATCAACAACGGCCTCTGGAGCATCCTGTCCGATACCGGACTGTTTGCCGCGCCCTTTGGCGCAATCATCCTCCAGGAATGGCTGTCGGCCCGTCAGCAAGGCGCGGATGAAGGCAACAAGGGACTGCTCTCGGTGCCGAGGATCGAGAACCGGCTGTGGCTGGCCTACATCGTCGTCTTGTTCGGTTGCGCGCCGGTCTTTCCGCTGAGCCTTGCCTCAATGGCGTTCGACGATGCGGCGAGCCAGCGCTGCGGCGTGAGTGTGGCCAAGCCAGCGGAAACAGCCTGGGGAACCACCTTCAATACCATCGGCGAACGCTCCGCCAACGTACCGATCTGGTGGTTTCTGGTGCATGCCTTGAGCAAAGGGGTGACTGCCGCGGCTACTGCCTCCATCCCCTGCGCACCGGATATCCGACAGATGCGTATGGAGATCGACAGTTCGCGCATCAACAATCAGGTACTGCTGCAGGAAGTCGCCGACTTCACCCGCGATTGCTATGGCTATTCCCGCTCTCGACTGTTCACCAACCGTCCGCAGCTGGACAAGGCACAAAGTCACGACGCCTCCTGGATCGGCTCAAGCTATTTTCTCGACACGCCCGGCTATTACGACACCGATCGCTCACGCACACCGCGAGTCAACTGGCCGTATGACGAAAGCCGCGATGTTTCCTTACCGCGACTAGAGAATGGTGCGGGCTACCCCACCTGCAAGCAGTGGTGGAGCGATAGCGGTTTAGGGTTACGCGAACGTTTGATCGAGCAGGTTGATCCCTCGCTGTTGACTCAGCTGAAAGGTTGGTTGACTGGCCGTTCGAGCAACGAGATCGAGGATGCCACCTTGCGCGAGCTGGTCAGCCCGCGCCAGCAATCGATGTCCATGTCACCCGGAGAGGTGTATCTGGACTATGGCTCCAGCGCTCGTGGCGGCTCGATCAATCAGGGGCTCAATAACCTCGCCACCAACACCGGGTTGGCCCTCGGCTCCTTCAGCAACTTCCCGGCGATGAATGCGCTACGTGCCGCCCTGCCGATGGTGCAGGCTTTCCTGATCATGGGCGTGATCATCAGCTTGCCGTTGGTCCTGCTGGTCAGTACCTACCATCTGAAGACCGTCATGACGGTGACGTTCGCACTGTTCACGCTGCACATGTTGAGTTTCTGGTGGGAACTGGCCCGCTGGGTCGACTCCAGCATGCTCGACACCTTGTACAACCAGGTTTCGGCGTCCAATCAGGTGCTGCTGTCGCTGCCCACATCCGGGTTTATGGATGGGACCGTCACGGCACAGGTGATCGAGTATGTGATGGGGGCGATGTTCATCGTGCTACCCATGCTGTTTCTAGGGGCCATGAGCTGGGCAGGATATTCAGTCGGCAACGGGATTCAAGGCATGTTGGCGAACGGTAGCAAAGCCGCAAGTGATTCAGCGAGCAAAGGTACGGATCAAATATTGGGTGCTGCTAAGCGTTCAATTAGATGACTTGCTGTCGCCTATATAATGCCCATTGTCGTCGAAGTCACCGATGTAGAGATCAGCACCTAGGTAGTCTGGCCCTGGACTTTCCTCTTGATGATCGGAACCAACAAAAGCCCTGAACCATAGCAAAGTGATGACAGCCAGCATCATCACAAAAAAAGTAACCAGCCAAACACTGACAAAGAGCAATCCTCCGATCAATGCCAGTTTGGCAATCAGAAAGCTCCCGCGAACAAGTAATTTACCTGCGGGCATACCTGCCGTCACCGCACGCTCAGCCAGGCGGGACTCAAACGCTTTCAATTGGCGATAACCACGCTTTACCGACATGCCACAGGCGTATGCCCAGCGGTGGCCACGTGAATTCTGAACAGGTTGCTGAGTCGGCATGGTCTCGCCCTCTTCTGAGCGTTTTCATGGTTGAGACAGGAGTAACAGCCTACTACTGAAAACTGTCCGTGCCTGACCGTTTATCAGTTTGCCCAGCCGAAAAAATCTTCACTGGAAGACAGAAGACAAGCCCCGTGAAACAGCTTCTCTACAGTGATTGACCCATGTAAATCGTCCGGCTAAATACAAGGTACAGATCGCTGTTATCAACAGCACCTGCCCAGGTAGCCAGAGCCTTCAAGGCTACATCACTTCGGTGATGGTTCCCCCAAAGTGCGATTAGCGTTCGGTGGCTCGCACGGTGACCGTTTCTACGGTGATGAACGCCTACTGCTCTTATGAGCGCCTTTCGAACTCTGCTCGTCAGGCAAACTTTCTTGTTTTTCTTCAACCCACGGCGGGGAAATCTTTCCCCGCACGGGACAGGTTTCTTCGCGCTTTCAACGGAGGCACACCATGTCCGACTCACTTACACCAGAAGCACTGAACACCCTTCGGTTGCCCATTGTGTTCACTCCTGGCGCGTGGCAACGCGCAGTTCTGCTCGAACGCTCAGGTCCTCCTGAGAAGCTGCAGGTCGATCGGCTGAGCCACGTATTGCGCGCAGCCTTCGAGGCTCACCTCGCCTCTCCACACGAGCCCTATGTACTGTTCGAGGTAGTACACATTCAACCAACAGGTCACTTAGACCACGCTCCGTTGCTGCAATTGAGTCTCAGCCTACTCCAAGAGCCGGGCCAGCCTGGCGCATTGCTGATCGCGCTTGTAGGAGAGCACCAGCGCTGATTGCACGCGGCTGTACTCGACGCTCAGATCCACACTCAGACGGCATGCAAGACCTGCATCAATCCACCCGCACCCAACCGGGGAACCCTCCCCCGACGGGCAAGGCGTTCCTCCGTTTTTCTCTCGAGGAAGATGCCATGCGCGATATCTACCAAGACGTGACTGACAAGATCGTTACCGCGTTAGACCAAGGCGTTGCCCCCTGGATCAAACCCTGGTCCTCAAGTGGCTCCGCTTACATCGATCATCAACCCTACCCCATCAATGCCATCACGCGCCGTCCCTATTCCGGAATCAATTTACCGTTGCTTTGGGCTGAGGCCAGGTTGCAGGGATTCACTCAAGATCGTTGGCTGACCTTCAACCAAGCCAAAAAGGCCGGTGGGCACATCCGTAAGGGTGAACACAGCGCCCTGGCAGTGCTCTACAAGCCGATGGAGCGCGAGGAACAGACCGAGTCGGGCCACCCCGTACTCGATGAAAACGGTCAGCCCAAGATTGCTCACTTTGGCATTCTCAGGACGCATTTTCTGTTCAATATCGAGCAAACGGAGGGGCTCGAGATGTTCAATCAAACCCTGCTCGAAACGGAACCGACCGATCCCTTCCAGGCCAACAGCGCTGCGGAAAATCTGTTGTTAAGTTCAGGGGCACACATCGTTCATCGGCCTGCCGACGAAGCCTTTTACCACCCGATCAGGGATCTCATCCAACTGCCGACAAAAGCACAATTTCACGATGAAGGTGTGTACTACGCCACCGCACTGCACGAGCTGACGCACTGGACCGGGCATCATTTTCGGTTGCAACGGGAAGGCGTGACGTCCGCCTGTCCGTTCGGCTCGCCAGGCTATGCCTTTGAGGAGTTGATCGCCGAGATGGGCGCCGCGTTTTTATGTGCCTACACCGGTATACAGGGAGAGCTGCGACACGAGGGTTACATCGACTCTTGGCTCCGCCTGCTCAAGGCTGACAAACGTGCAATCTTCCGCGCCAGTGGCCAGGCCCGAAGCGCCTCAGAGTATGTACTCAACCTGGAGCAGCAACTGAAGCAAGCGGTCTTGGATGACTCACTCTGCATGAGCGAAGGAGTTTAATTGTTACCTCACCCCTGCAAACGCTTCACAGGGCCCAACGCGAGTTGAGCCCTTTTTTCTGTTTCCAGAAAACAGACGGCATCACGCGGCGGGCCCCTCACGCAAGGAACAAGAGAGGGGCGCACACCCGCAGCATGCCGTTATGTATCCAGGTTCTGCGCCAGAAAATCCACCAGTTCGAGCGGACTTCGGCTGTCGATCACCTTGTAGATCAGATCGCGTTTACTGCGCGGCAACTTCTTGACCACACTCTTCGCCGAGGCCCTGACGGCTTCGTCTGTCCCATGGATACGTGCCGCGAGCAGCAGCACGAGCGTGGCGTCAGTGAGGTTCATGGCAAGACCCAAAGAATATGCCGCGCAGTGTACCGACTCTTTTCTTTTCCGTACTAGCCCCAACAAAACGATGTCTAGCAAAATCAATATCCCTATTGCCGCACAAAGGGACATGAGACAAAAGGACGGGTAAGGGTTGGAAGGGAATGGGGACTCAAGGGTAAGAGCGCTATCCGAAAAGGCTAAAAGGCCAATGACCCAGTCACTTCCGGGAGGTCACGATGCTCAGTCTGTTTCGCCCAAAAAGGCAGAAGCCCCCTCCGCCGCCGACCGTGAGCGTCGCCGAAGGTTACCTGCCCATCGAGTCGGCCCACAGCTTGTTAGCCGCGGAGCACCGCCGCCAGCTGCTCGATCGCATCTGGCAGTACACCGCCCTCTCCCACGCGCAGTTCATCCAACTCTATTTAAATCCGATCCATCGCTACGCCGAACAGGTCCAGCAACTCCCGGCCAGCGAGACGCACCACCATGCGTATCTCGGCGGCATGCTCGACCATGGACTGGAACTGGTCGCCTGCAGTTTGAAACTGCGTCAGTCCTATCTGCTTCCCACCGGCGCTGCGCCCGAAGACCAAGCCGCCCAAACCGATGCCTGGTCGGCGGGTATTGCTTATGGTGCCCTGCTGCATGACATCGGCAAGATCGCCGTGGACCTGCAGGTCGAACGTCAGGATGGCAGTCCTTGGCACCCCTGGCAGGGCCCACTGGATCAGCCCTACCGTTTTCGTTACATCAAGGGTCGTGACTACCACCTGCACGGCGCCGCCGCAGGCTTGCTCTACACCCAAATTCTCGACCGCCCAATCCTCGATTGGCTCAGTGGATTTTCGCCACTGTGGGCCAGTCTGCTGTATGTCCTGGCGGGCCAGTACGAACGTGCCGGCGTGCTCGGTGAGTTGGTGATGCAGGCCGACCGTGTTTCCACCGCACAGAACATCGGTGGTAACCCGAGCAAGGCGCTGCAAGCGCCGATTCATTCGCTGCAACATCACTTGATCAGCGGACTGCGTCATCTGGTTCAGCACGAGCTGAAACTTAACCAGCCAGGTGCCGCGGGATGGCTAACTCACGACGCTCTGTGGCTGGTGAGCAAGACGGTCACGGACAAGCTGCGAGCTTATCTGCTGTCGCAATCGATTGAGGGGATTCCGTCGTCCAACCTTGCGGTGTTCGACGAATTGCAATCGCATGGGTTGGTTGAGTCGACGCCGGAAGGCAAAGCCATTTGGACCGCGCTTGTGACACAGGGGAACTGGCAGCAGAGCTTTACGTTTCTGCGTCTTCAACCGGCGTTGATCTGGGGGAACGAAGACCGTCCCGAAACTTTCAGCGGAACTGTGAGCGTGGCAGTCGATGACCACTCGACTGACAATCCGACATCAATTGCAGCGCCCGAGACTGTGAGTGCAGGATCGCGCCCGAGCTCGTCACCGAGAGATCCCATGGGAACGGAAGACACCGACTACCTGGGAACTCTGCTCGATATGCTCGAGTTGGATGGACCAGAGACCAGTGACTTGCCGTCAGAAAACCCGCCCGAAACCTCCCCGCTCCCATCTGACGCCCCTGGTCAGGCATTCCTGAATTGGATAAGAGAAGGTATCCAAAGCCACAAGCTGATCATCAACGACAGCAAGGCCAAGGTGCACACGGTGAGTGGCCACGTATTTCTGGTCACGCCTGGCATTTTTCAACGCTATGCTCAGGAGTTTCCGCGCATCTCAATGGGTGCCGATCACGAAGGTGACGAATGGCGATGGGTGCAGAAACAGTTCGAGAGGCTGAAGATCCACAAAAAGCGCGACGACGGCTTGAATATCTGGCTCTGTCAGGTCGAAGGCCCCAGGAAGAAGGCAAAACTCAAAGGCTATCTTCTAGAAAACTCAGTACTATTTTTCGAAGCCGGGTCCATACCTGCCGATAACCCCTTTCTTAAACTCGAAAAATAGTAAATTTCCATATCTCCTACTGAAGTGATTGAGTAGACGCTCCGGCGGCGGAACCAGCTCCGTTTGCGGCACAATGGCCTACCCTGCAACGTATTTCACACCGACAGCAAAAAGCACGGGCATCAAGCGCCATAGACGCGGGATACAATCATGGAGAATAAGGAAAACGAACGGATGACACACTCAAACCCATCATCCTCGCTCATCAAGGAGTATGCCAGCGACGGGATATGCCGTGTGCTAGCGCTTGATGGCGGCGGAGCAAAGGGCTTTTATACTTTAGGCGTTCTCAAAGAAATTGAGGCTATGCTTGGATGCCCGCTCTATAAACGATTCGATCTCGTCTATGGTACGAGCACAGGCGCGATTATTGCCGCGCTCATCGCTCTTGGGTATGAGATAGACCAGATACACGCGCTTTACACTGCCCACGTACCCCGCGTTATGTCCAGCCGTTCAGCGACAGCAAGAACAGCGGCACTTCGAGATTTGGCTGCTGAGGTTTTTCAAGACAAAACCTTTGAAGACGTCAAGACAGGTGTCGGTATTGTAGCCACTCGTTGGATGACCGAAAGACCGATGATCTTCAAGGGTAGCGTTACTCAGGCCCATGGCCGCAAAGGCACCTTCAGCTCTGGCTTCGGGGTCAACATCGCTGAAGCAGTGCAGGCGTCCTGCTCCGCCTATCCGTTCTTTGAGAGAAAGGTGGTTGTCACCTCTGCGGGCGATAAGATCGAGCTGATCGACGGCGGCTACTGCGCCAACAACCCCACCCTTTTTGCAATCGCAGACGCGACTGTGGCCTTAAAAATAGAGCGCACAGACATTCGAGTCGTGAACGTCGGCGTCGGTATTTACCCGGAACCGAAGCCGGGACTGCTGATGCGAATAGCCAAAAAATGGCTTGCAGTTCAGCTGCTCCAGAAGACCCTAGAGATCAATACCCAATCCATGGATCAACTGCGCGACGTTTTATTCAAAGACATCCCCACGATTCGTATCAGCGATAGCTTCGAACGACCTGAAATGGCAACAGATCTGCTGGAGCACGACCTTGATAAGCTGAATATACTCCGACAGCGTGGTAGCGAATCGTTCGCCACTCGCGAGGCGCAACTAAGGGACTTTTTGACGTAACGTGAGCGAGGCCCAAAATGGGAATACCTGAATCGCAACTCGAAACCTGGTCGCACCAAGGGTCTATCGCGCAGTCTGCTGCAACCTACCACACCATAAAAAGCACTCTGGAGAACCCAGATGCTAACTATCACGGGAAGAACTACAAGGTCTTTCTTCAAGGCTCCTATGGCAACGATACCAACATCTACTCCGAAAGCGACGTGGATGTGGTCATACGACTTGATGACGTCTACTACAGCGACCTAACACTACTATCCGCTGAGGAAAAAGCAGCGTATGACCAAGCAAGGGTTCCGGCGTCCTATCTGTATGAACAGTACAAGGCAGATGTAGTCCAAACTCTCACTAATCGCTTTGGCTCTGATGTTAAAGTGGGAGATAAGGCCATTGCCATAGCATCGAATGGCAGTAGGCGTAAAGCCGATGTCATCGCCGCAATGCAGTACCGCCGCTATAGGAAGTTCAATAGCAATTACGACATGCAGTATGACCAAGGCATCTGCTTTTTCAATGCAGCGGGCGAACGCATCGCTAACTACCCAAAACAGCATTCGGAAAACCTTACAAGAAAACACCAGAGCTGTAATCAATGGCTCAAACCAATGATTCGTATTCTGAAGAATCTTCGAAGCAAGCTGGTGGAGGATGGAAAATTAAAATCTGGCATCGCGCCGTCGTACTATCTTGAAGGTCTGCTGTACAACGTACCGAACGAGAAGTTAGGCTCCAGCTACGTGGAATCTTTCGTTGCTGCAATGAACTGGATTCAGCAGGAGGCGGACAAAAGCAAGTTGGTGTGTGCCAATGAGCAGTACTACCTGCTACGAACTGGAACGCCTACCTCATGGGAAAGCATCGACGCGGAGACTTTTATCAACGCCGCTATCAAACTGTGGAATACATGGTGAGATGAACCTGAATTTATCGCCCGTCGCAAGATCAGTGTAATCACCAACCTGGAGTAAGTTCGGAATGAGCGGTCGCACCATCTGCCTTTTCATGTGGGGATACCAAGACACCTATAGAATTCACATTCGCTCGCTGGTGCGAAACGTTTTGAAAGAGTTAGGAGCACCGCCTGAGGCAGAGGTACTACTCGTCGGCGCTCGTAGTCCCGATAGCACAAATCCTAATCCAGTGTGTGTCGAGCCAGAAGACGGAAAATGGCCGCTTAAACTATTTGACGGTTTGCTCGAGTCGATCGAATCCACTTATCGTGACCACGACTTGCAAACCATGTTTTATAGTGATGCGCCCAGTATGCGGGACAAGCCGGAGTGGATCCGTCGAGACTCCGTGCGCACCTCCGTTCAAGAGGCACTCAAGGTCTTCGACTCCGAGCATGACGTAACATCCTTCTGCGGTGAGGTTAGACGTATCGGTGATTATCATGTCACTCCGATCGTGCAGATTCCTAACGCAACTTTCCGCCTATTCCCACCGCTGCCTAGCAAGCCGATTGAAAATCGCCGGCAAGGATATGGCTTTCGTAGCCTGATACACGCTGCAGTATCTGCTGTCCTTCGTGAGGCTACCGAAGAGTTAAATAATCCTGAGCCCGGGCGTTTTACTCGTCGCGGCATTAGAAATGCACAGGAAGTCGTGCGCATTGCGGCAAAAGATTTTCTGCATACTCCAGGGCTTTCGATCGAGCAGCAGTATTACCATACCGACCTTTTCGACTCGTTAAACCTTGTCTCGTCCCTAATGTACGAGGGTGCAAAAGGCGTCGGCCACCTTATACTCGCTGACCCCAACAACGAAAGTATCGAGTTCCTCGCTCAATTCTCTGAGCCCGTTTCTTTTCGTGAGCCCCGATGGGTTCGTAAAGTGTTACAGATGGCTACGCTAGGAGTTGGAGTCATCGCGGACAGCCGCCACATCTACGGACTTGGGCAATTGAGTTATTCGCATGATCACAGTGCACAAGATGCGTTTACGGTGGCCTTCATCGATCACTATCTATGGGAGCTGCGCTACAAAGACCAGGTACTACTTCGCAGTCACTACGCAGTTCCTACGCTTCCCCAGGAGCCTTTCGACAAGGCAGATTTCCTTGCAAATTATGCTCGACTCTTTCCTCTGTCGTCACCAGCAGATGCGCTCCATCTGTGGAACCTATTGATTACGCAGATTAGTCAAGATCACGGTAGCATGATCGTCGTTGCGGAAGACGCAGCCAGCGAAGCGCAGCGCCTCAGCAAACAAGGGACCAGCATTGTTCCGACTCGCCTCACTGAAGCGCTTCTCAGAAGTTTCAGCGGAATCGACGGGACAATTCTGCTCGATCCCTTAGGGGTCTGCTACGCTATTGGGATTATTCTCGATGGCGAGGCGACGGAGCAATGCACTCCCTCAAGGGGCTCACGATACAACTCAGGTGTGCGCTACGTACGGGCGCAGTTTCATCGAAGGCTTGCGATTGTTGTTTCAGATGATCGTACTACCGACATTATTCCGCAGATAAGACGGTTGGTTAGTGAACGAGCCCCATGAAAGACAGGACACCGTTTCCCCCTTACGATAAGGGATAGGCAAACGGTTATGTTTATGACTA
>NZ_JBXAFA010000020.1:0-103116 GCF_058792515.1 Pseudomonas sp. MT92 | reverse complement strand
GAAGCAGTTGAACACCTGGGTCAGTTTTCAGTCGGCAGAACAGCCTCTACTGGGTCAGTTTTCGGTCAGCGGCAACACTATGGCATGAAGCGGCTGGATGCCGGCCACTATGAGTTGACCATTCCGTATCGGAGCGACGATGAGCTGGACAAGAGCGTGCATGACCTGCTGACCGAGATCAGCCAGGAGGCCGACATGCGCAACTGTTTTGTCGAGATGGGCGCCTGGGAAGAAGACACCGAAAAGCGTTGGTAGGGCTTACGTTGGTTTTTGGTTCCATTGCTCCCCAAACCCCGGTAACCGTCATCTGCCGACTGGCTGCTTCTTTCGAGATCGGTGCAGCCTGTGCACCGTTGGCTGTGACAAACCCCAGGTCCTGCAGGGAGACGAGCGGCAGCGGGCGCGGTGTCATTTACAAGGCTGATTGCCTGTCGGCGGAAGCCTTTTGTGGCGCATAAAAAAACCGGCTTTTTTAGCCGGTTTTTTGACCTTCTGGAAAACCTATGCACATTTTTCAGAATTTTATGAAGTTAAGAAATATATAGTTAAATCATAGTCTTAACAGAAAAATTCGGCTTGTATTAGCAAAACGGCACACAGGTTATCCACAGAATTCAGACAGCCACTTGATCGCTGGCCACCGGGGCTTGTGGGGCGGGTGGAAGTGATCCCATTTCCCGTTGCATCTGCTCGTTCCAGGCCTGAACCCGATCGTTGAGCTCGGCAATGGCGCGCGGCCCGCTACCCTCGGCATGCATCGGCTTGCCGATGATCACGGTAATGACACCTTGCTTCTTCGCCCAGCCGGTTTTTGGCCAGAACTTGCCGGCGTTGTGGGCAATGGGCAGCACCGGAAGTGCGGCATTGACCGCCAGTGCGGTACCGCCGCGAGAGAACTTCCCGATGGTGCCGTAAGGGACCCGTGTTCCTTCAGGAAAGATCAGCACCCAGACGCCATCCTTGAGCAACTCATCGCCCCTCTTTGCGACTTGCTTGAGTGCGGCTTTCGGGTTGTCACGGTCGATTGCAATCGGTCGCAACATGGCCATGGCCCAGCCGAAAAAAGGGACATACAGCAACGAGCGCTTGAGCACCTGGCTCAACGGCTCGAAGTAGGCCGAGAGAAAGAATGTTTCCCAAGTGCTCTGATGGTTCGATTGAATCACGCAGGGCTGGTCGGGCACGTTCTCGGCGCCTTTCACTTCGTAACGGATACCCAGGAAGACCTTGCTCAGCCACAAGGCGCAGCGGCACCAGTAAACGTTGATGAAGCGATAACGCGCCTTGAATGGCAAAAACGGCGCGACAAAAAAGCTCAGGCTGCACCACAGCAACGAACTGGTGCCCAGCAGCAGGTAAAAGAGGAAGGTTCTGATGGCCTGCAATATCGACATGGTGACGTTTACCGTTGCGGGAACTGCCCGTCCTATATAAAGCGCACTTCCCTTTCATCCCTGGTCAGGACCAATTGAAGCGCACACTTACTCAAGGGCATGTGTGGATAAGTTCTGCGGCTATCGCCGCCAGATCGTCAAAAATCAATGTGCCTACCGGAAGGGTCTTGCCCAAAGTCTTCACGCCTTTTCCGGTCTTTACCAAAACTGGCTGAGAATCGACGGCTTTGGCAGCTTCCAGGTCACCGAGACTATCGCCGACGAACCATAGATTAGTCAGCGATACGTTGTAATGTGCGGCGATGTTTTTCAACATCCCGGGTTTTGGCTTGCGGCAATCACAGCCATCGTCGGGCCCGTGTGGGCAGTAGACGATCAGGCCGACTTCACCGCCCTGCTCCGCCACCAGCGAGCGCAAGCGCTCGTGCATGGCGTCCAGGGTGGCAATGTCGTAATAGCCGCGAGCGATGCCGGACTGGTTGGTAGCAACCGCTACCGTCCAGCCGGCCTTGCTCAACTGCGCGATGGCTTCGATCGACCCGGGGAGCGGTATCCACTCCTCCACTGACTTGATGTAAGCGTCGGAGTCGTAGTTGATCACCCCGTCCCGATCGAGTATCAGCAGTTTCAAACAGTCTTACCCCAGCAACGAAATATCGGCGACGCCGAGGAACAGCCCACGCAGACGCGCCAGCAACGCATAACGGTTGGCGCGAACTTTCGCGTCTTCCGCGTTGACCATCACGGCTTCGAAGAACGCATCCACCGGCTCGCGCAAGGCGGCCAGGCGTGCCAGCGATTCGCTGTACTGACGCGCTGCGGCCATAGGCTGAACCGCCTGGTCTGCCTGCTGGATCGCCGAGTAGAGGGAGAACTCGTTGGCATTGTCGAAGTACTTGGCTTCCACGACGGTTGGCACGGAGCCTTCCACCTTGCTCAGCAGATTCGAAACGCGTTTGTTCACGGCAGCGAGGGCAGCGGCTTCCGGCAACTTGCGGAAGGCCTCTACCGCTTGTACGCGCTGGTCGAAGTCCAGGGCCGAACCCGGCTTCAGGGCACGCACCGACAGGTAGGTCGTGACGTCGACGCCTTCGTCCTCGTAACGGGCACGCAGACGGTCGAAGATGAACTCCAGCACCGCGTCGTTCAGGCCGGCAGCCTTGACCTTGGCACCGAAGGCATTCACGGCGAAGGCCACGGCGTCGTTCAGGTCGAGGTCGAGTTTCTTGTCGATCAGAATGCGCAACACACCCAATGCGGCACGGCGCAAGGCGTACGGATCTTTACTGCCGGTAGGCAGCATGCCGATGCCGAAAATACCGACCAGGGTATCCAGCTTGTCAGCGATGGCCACGGCCGCGCCGGTCAGGGTAGTCGGCAGCTCGGCGCCGGCACCGCGCGGCATGTATTGCTCGTTCAGTGCCAGTGCAACGTCTTCGGGCTCGCCATCGTTGAGGGCGTAGTAGTAGCCGGCGACACCTTGCATCTCCGGGAACTCGCCGACCATTTCGGTCGCCAGGTCGCACTTGGACAGCAGGCCGGCGCGAGTCGCCCACGCGGCGTTGCCGCCGATGCGCTGAGCGATGAACGCGGCCAGTTTGGAAACGCGTTCGGCCTTGTCATAGACGCTGCCGAGTTTTTCCTGGAACACCACGTTTTGCAGGCGCAGGTTGAAGTCTTCGAGTTTCTGCTTCTTGTCTTGCTTGAAGAAGAACTCGGCGTCGGTCAGGCGTGGACGAACCACTTTCTCGTTACCGGCGATGATCTGCTGCGGGTCTTTGCTCTCGATGTTGGCCACGGTGATGAAACGTGGCAGCAACTTGCCGTCGGCATCCAGCAGGCAGAAATACTTCTGGTTGTCCTGCATGGTGGTGATCAGGGCTTCTTGCGGTACGTCGAGGAAACGCTCTTCGAACGAGCACACCAGCGGCACCGGCCATTCGACCAGTGCAGTCACTTCGTCGAGCAGGTCCGGCGGCACGATCGCCGTGCCTTCCTGACGGGTGGCCAGCTCTTCGGTGCGCTTGCTGATGATGTCGCGACGCTCGTTGGCGTCAGCCAATACATAAGCGGCACGCAGGTCAGCCAGGTAGCTGGACGGCGAACCGATGCGCACGCTTTCCGGATGGTGGAAGCGGTGACCACGGGAATCGCGGCCGGCCTTCTGGGCGAGGATGGTGCAGTCGATGACCTGGTCACCGAGCAGCATGACCAGCCATTGGGTCGGGCGAACGAATTCTTCCTTGCGAGCACCCCAGCGCATGCGCTTGGGAATCGGCAGGTCGTTCAGCGAATCTTCAACGATGGTCGGCAGCAGGCTCGCGGTCGGCTTGCCGGCGATGTTTTGGCTGTAGCGCAGTTTCGGGCCGCTCTGATCGATTTCGCTCAGGTCGACGCCGCACTTCTTGGCAAAGCCCAGTGCCGCTTGGGTCGGATTGCCCTCGGCATCGAACGCGGCCTGACGTGGCGGGCCATCGAGGTTGATGCTGCGATCGGGCTGCTGGGTGGCCAGCGAGGTGATCAGCACCGCCAGGCGACGTGGCGCGGCATAAACGGTTTTGGTCTCGTAGTTCAGGCCGGCCGCTTGCAGGCCCTTGTCGATGCCGGCCAGAAACGCTTCGGCCAGGGTGTTCAGGGCTTTGGGTGGCAGTTCTTCAGTGCCCAATTCAACCAGAAAATCCAGAGCACTCATTGTGCAGCCTCCAGCTTGGCCAGTACTTCATCACGCAGGTCCGGGGTTGCCATCGGGAAGCCCAGCTTGGCGCGAGCCAGCAGGTAGGCTTGCGCAACGGAACGCGCCAGGGTGCGCACACGCAAAATGTATTGCTGACGCGCGGTCACCGAGATTGCCCGGCGCGCATCCAGCAGGTTGAAGGTATGGGACGCCTTCAACACCATTTCGTAGCTCGGCAACGGCAACGGCTGGTCGAGTTCGATCAGGCGCTTGGCTTCGCTTTCATAGAAATCGAACAGCTCGAACAGCTTCTCGACGTTGGCGTGTTCGAAGTTGTAGGTCGACTGCTCCACTTCGTTCTGGTGGAACACGTCGCCGTAAGTCACTTTGCCGAACGGACCGTCAGCCCAGACCAGGTCGTAGACCGAGTCCACACCTTGCAGGTACATGGCCAGACGTTCGAGGCCGTAAGTGATCTCGCCCGTCACCGGGTAGCACTCGATGCCGCCCGCCTGCTGGAAGTAAGTGAACTGCGTCACTTCCATGCCGTTGAGCCAGACTTCCCAGCCCAGACCCCAGGCACCGAGGGTTGGCGATTCCCAGTTGTCTTCGACGAAGCGGATGTCGTGCACCAATGGGTCCAGGCCCACGTGCTTGAGGGAGCCCAGGTACAGCTCCTGGAAATTGTCCGGGTTCGGCTTCAGGACTACCTGGAACTGGTAGTAGTGCTGCAGACGGTTCGGGTTTTCGCCATAGCGGCCGTCAGTCGGGCGACGGCTTGGCTGCACATAGGCGGCGTTCCAGGTTTCCGGGCCAATGGCGCGCAGGAATGTTGCGGTGTGGAAAGTGCCGGCGCCTACTTCCATATCGTAGGGCTGAAGTACCACACAACCTTGCTCGGCCCAGTATTGCTGGAGGGCGAGGATCAAGTCTTGGAAGGTACGCACGGCTGGCGTAGGCTGGCTCACGAATTCACCTGTTTCTTGGGCTGCGATTTAAAGAGCGGGAGTATACCCGATTCATTGCTGCGCACGCCCCCTGGAGCCTTATGCCACGCTGCTTTTGGTGTTCCGAAGATCCGCTGTACATGGCTTATCACGATCAGGAGTGGGGCACGCCGCTACGCGATGCGCAGGGATTGTTCGAGTTGCTTTTGCTCGAAGGGTTCCAGGCCGGGCTTTCCTGGATCACCGTTTTGCGCAAACGCGAGCACTATCGCCGGGTGATGTACGGCTTTGACGTGCAGCGCGTGGCGCAGATGAGCGACGCTGAAATCGATGATTTGATGCTCGATCCGGGCATCATCCGCAATCGTCTCAAACTCAACGCGGCCCGGCGCAATGCCCAGGCCTGGCTGGCGCTGGAAGACCCTGTCGAGTTTCTCTGGTCGTTCGTCGGCGGTGTTCCGAAGGTCAATCATTTCAAGGATCGCACCGAAGTCCCGGCCATCACCCCCGAAGCGGTGGCGATGAGCAAAGGCCTGAAAAAGGCGGGGTTCACCTTCGTTGGCCCGACCATTTGCTACGCCCTGATGCAGGCTTCGGGCATGGTCATGGATCACACCCGAGATTGCGACCGCTACGCGCTGCTGGCGAACGGCGGTTAGAATAGCCGCCTCGCGCACAGCACAAGATCAGGAGTGACCTGTGGATAAGTTTAAAGGCGCCTTGCTGGTAGGCGCTCTGCGGCTGTTTGCCCTGCTCCCGTGGCGGGCGGTGCAGGCTGTCGGCTCGGCGATTGGCTGGGTGATGTGGAAAACCCCTAACCGTTCCCGCGACGTGGTGCGGATCAACCTGTCCAAATGCTTTCCGGAGATGGACCCCGCCGAACGTGAGCGTCTGGTCGGCCAGAGTCTGAAAGACATCGGCAAGTCACTGACCGAAAGCGCCTGCGCCTGGATCTGGCCGGCCCAGCGCTCCATCGACCTGGTGCGTGAAGTCGAGGGGCTCGACGTTCTGAAGGATGCACTCGCCTCCGGCAAGGGCGTGGTCGGCATCACCAGCCACCTGGGCAACTGGGAAGTGCTCAACCACTTTTATTGCAGCCAGTGCAAACCGATCATTTTCTACCGTCCGCCCAAATTGAAGGCGGTGGATGAATTGTTGCGCAAGCAGCGGGTACAACTGGGCAACAAAGTGGCCGCTTCCACCAAGGAAGGCATTCTCAGCGTCATCAAGGAAGTGCGCAAAGGTGGTGCAGTGGGCATTCCCGCCGACCCGGAACCGGCCGAATCCGCCGGGATCTTCGTGCCGTTCTTCGCCACTCAGGCACTGACCAGCAAATTCGTACCGAACATGCTCGCGGGCGGCAAAGCGGTCGGCGTGTTCCTGCACGCCCTGCGCCTGCCAGACGGATCAGGCTATAAAGTGATCCTCGAAGCCGCGCCAGAGGCCATGTACAGCACTGACACCGAAGAATCCTGTGCCGCCATGAGCAAGGTGGTCGAGCGTTATGTGCGGGCGTATCCAAGCCAGTACATGTGGAGCATGAAGCGCTTCAAGAAGCGTCCGCCCGGCGAAGAGCGCTGGTATTGAAACAATTGGCACAGTCTGTGGATAACTTGTAGGAGCGAGCCTGCTCGCGATGGACCTGAGGGCACCACGGGGAATCAGACTTCCCGCGTCATCGTTCACGAGCATCGTCGGAGCGCCGCCCGGAGCAGGCTCGCTCCAACAAGTTATCCACAGTACGTTCATAAGGGCGCTGTAGATGTCCGAACACCGCAAATCATTTCGCATCAAGATCAGTCATGACAGCTTCGGCGAATGCCTGGGCCAGACGCGCAATCTGTCGGCCACGGGTGTCTACGTCAAACATCCGGCCTTGTCGGCTCTACCCAGGGGCGCGGTGGTTTACGGACAGGTGCAGGGCTTGCCCGCCGGCGCGCCGCGTGTGCGCATGGAAGTGGTGCAAGTGGATGCCGAAGGCATTGATTTGCGTTATCTCTGATCAGTGCGCCTGCCGATCGAGCTTTTTCAGGAATACCGTCATTTCCTTCTCGGCCTGTTTGTCGCCATGGGCTTTGGCGGCCTCCAGGCCTTGCTCCCAGGCCTGTCTTGCGGCGGGATAGTTCTCCAGGGCCTGATGAGCCTTGCCCAATAGCTTCCACGCGGCCGAATACTTCGGATCAATCTCGACGCAACGCTGGAAATGCTCCACAGCCTTGGCGTTCTCCCCCAGATCCAGGTAGCCCTTGCCCAGGCCGAAGCGCAGCAATGAGTTATCCACACCCTTGGCGAGCATCTTTTCCAGGGATTCGATCATCAGTGAATTCCTTGTTGAGATTATTCAGGGATATCCATGCGTTCTGTGGATCGCATTCGCGGGCTTGCCCGCGAAGAGGCCAGTCAGGCCACTGCAGAATGCCGATCAGAAGAAACTGAGTCCCACATGAAACAGCTTCTCCACATCCCGAATATGCTTTTTATCCACAAGGAACAGAATCACGTGGTCGCCAGTTTCGATCACCGTGTCGTCGTGGGCAATGATCACTTCTTCGTCGCGGATGATCGCGCCGATGGTCGTGCCCGGCGGCAGGCCGATGTTCTCGATGGCTTTGCCGATGACCTTGCTCGATTTCGCATCACCGTGGGCAATGGCCTCGATGGCTTCCGCCGCGCCCCGGCGCAGTGAGTGCACGCTGACGATATCGCCGCGGCGCACGTGGGCCAGCAAGGTGCCGATGGTCGCCAGTTGCGGACTGATGGCGATGTCGATGTCGCCGCCCTGAATCAGGTCGACATAGGCCGGGTTGTTGATGATGGTCATCACCTTCTTCGCACCCAGGCGTTTGGCCAGCAGCGACGACATGATGTTGGCTTCGTCGTCGTTGGTCAGGGCCAGGAAGATGTCCGCATCGGCGATGTTTTCTTCTATCAACAAGTCGCGGTCGGAGGCACTGCCCTGCAGCACGACGGTGCTGTCGAGGGTGTCCGAGAGATGGCGGCAGCGTGCCGGGTTCATCTCGATGATTTTCACCTGGTAACGGCTTTCGATGGCTTCGGCCAATCGCTCACCGATCTGCCCGCCGCCGGCGATGACGATGCGCTTGTAGGTTTCGTCGAGACGGCGCATTTCACTCATCACCGCGCGAATGTTCGCTTTGGCGGCGATGAAAAACACTTCGTCGTCCGCTTCGATCACCGTATCGCCCTGGGGCAGGATCGGCCGGTCACGACGGAAAATGGCCGCCACGCGGGTTTCGACATTCGGCATGTGCTCGCGCAACTGCCGCAATTGCTGACCCACCAGCGGTCCGCCGTAGTAGGCCCGCACCGCAACCAGTTGCGCCTTGCCCTCGGCGAAGTCGATCACCTGCAATGCACCCGGATGCTGGATCAGGCGTTTGATGTAATTGGTGACCACTTGTTCCGGGCTGATCAGCACGTCCACCGGAATCGCTTCGTTATCGAACAGTTCAGAGCGCGTGAGGTACGCCGCTTCGCGCACGCGGGCGATTTTGGTGGGAGTGTGGAACAGGGTGTGGGCCACCTGGCAAGCGACCATGTTGGTCTCGTCACTGTTGGTCACGGCCACCAGCATGTCGGCGTCGTCTGCTCCAGCCTGGCGCAGTACTGTCGGCAGGGAGCCGCGACCCTGCACCGTGCGGATGTCCAGGCGGTCGCCGAGATCGCGCAGGCGCTCGCTGTCGGTGTCGACCACCGTGATGTCGTTGGCCTCGCTGGCCAAATGCTCCGCCAGCGAACCGCCGACTTGCCCTGCACCGAGGATGATGATTTTCATCCAGTCACTCCATTGAATCCGTTAACCGCGCGCGGCGGCGATCTTGATCAGCTTGGCGTAATAGAAGCCATCGTGGCCGCCTTCTTGTGCGAGCAATTGGCGACCGT
The DNA here is from genome assembly GCF_058792515.1 of Pseudomonas sp. MT92. NCBI lineage: Bacteria > Pseudomonadati > Pseudomonadota > Gammaproteobacteria > Pseudomonadales > Pseudomonadaceae > Pseudomonas > Pseudomonas sp. MT92. The sequence continues at coordinate 94,198 of NZ_JBXAFA010000020.1, read as the reverse complement.
GGGGTTGCTTGATCCCGGCCGCCGTCGCGAGGTCCAGTTCTCGGGCGCCCGGTGTGCGGGCAAGGAAGGCTCCGATGACTTCAGTGTTCTCGGTCGGCAGTGTGGAGCAGGTGGCGTAGAGCAAAATGCCGCCGACCTCCAGGGTTTTCCACAGGGCATCCAGTAGTTCGCCTTGCAGCAGTGCCAGTGCGGCGATGTCATCGGGCTGGCGGGTGAGCTTGATGTCCGGGTGACGGCGAATCACGCCGGTGGCCGAGCACGGCGCGTCCAGCAGGATGCGCTGGAACGGCTTGCCGTCCCACCAGGCGGCGGTGTCGCGACCGTCGGCGGCGATCAGCTCGGCGCTCAAGCCCAGGCGTTCGAGGTTTTCACGCACGCGTACCAGGCGTTTGGCTTCCAGATCCACGGCCACCACGCCTGCCAATGCCGGCTCGGCTTCGAGGATGTGGCAGGTTTTGCCCCCCGGTGCGCAGCAGGCGTCCAGCACCCGTTGGCCGGGCGCCAGGTCAAGCAGATCGGCGGCCAGTTGCGCCGCTTCATCCTGCACGCTGATCCAGCCTTCGGCGAACCCGGGCAGGCTGCGCACGTCGGTGGCGGCGTCGAGGATGATGCCATCGCGGCTGTAAAGGCATGCACGGGCGGCGATACCGGCCTCGCTCAGCAAGCCGAGGTAGGCATCGCGGGTGTGATGGCGTCGATTGACGCGCAGGATCATCGGCGGGTGAGCATTGTTCGCCGCGCAAATGGCTTCCCATTGTTGCGGCCAGAACGCTTTCAGGGATTTTTGCAGCCAGCGCGGATGAGCGGTACGCACTACCGGGTCGTGTTCCAGCTCCGCCAGCAGCGCTTCGCTCTCCCGTTGGGCGCGGCGCAGCACGGCGTTGAGCAAGGCTTTGGCCCAGGGCTTTTTCAGCTTGTCAGCGCAACCGACGGTTTCTCCGATGGCGGCGTGGGCCGGCACGCGGGTATAGAGCAACTGGTAGAGGCCGACCAGCAACAAGGCTTCAACATCGGCGTCCGCTGCCTTGAAAGGCTTCTGCAACAGTTTGGCCGCCAGCGCCGACAATCGCGGCTGCCAGCGTGCGGTGCCGAACGCCAGGTCCTGGGTAAAACCGCGATCGCGATCTTCGACCTTGTCCATTTGCGTAGGCAGCGAACTGTTGAGAGAGGCTTTTCCGCTGAGAACAGCAGCCAGTGCCTTGGCGGCGGCCAGACGCGGGTTCATTGAGCGTCCGCCGTTTGACCGAGGACGGTGCCCACCGCGAATTTCTCACGACGGCTGTTGAACAAGTCGCTGAAGTTCAGCGCTTTGCCGCCGGGCAATTGCAGGCGGGTCAGGCACAGCGCCTGCTCACCACAGGCGACGATCAGCCCGTCCTTGCTGGCGCCGAGGATTTCACCGGGTGTGCCCTTTCCTTGCGTGAGGCTCGCGGCCAACACTTTCAGCGCTTCGCCGTTCAATGTGCTGTGGGTGATCGGCCATGGGTTGAAAGCTCGGACCAGGCGCTCCAGCTCAATCGCCGGGCGGGTCCAGTCGATACGGGCTTCGTCCTTGTTCAGCTTGTGCGCATAGGTGGCCAGGCTGTCGTCCTGCACTTCGCCTTCCAGCGTGCCGGCAGATAGGCCGGCAATGGCTTGAATCACCGCAGGCGGGCCCATTTCGGCCAGGCGATCGTGCAGGCTGCCGCCAGTGTCTTCGGCGCTGATCGGTGTGATGACCTTGAGCAGCATCGGCCCGGTGTCGAGTCCCGCTTCCATGCGCATCACGGTCACGCCGCTCTCGGCGTCGCCCGCTTGCACGGCGCGCTGGATCGGCGCCGCACCGCGCCAGCGCGGCAGCAGCGAGGCATGGCTATTGATGCAGCCCAGGCGCGGAATATCCAGCACCACCTGCGGCAGGATCAGACCGTAGGCGACCACCACCATCAAGTCCGGTTTCAGTGCCGCCAGTTCAGCCTGGGCGTCTTCGTTGCGCAGTGTTGGCGGTTGCAGCACCGGGAGGTTGTGTTCCAGAGCAAGCTGCTTGACCGGGCTCGGCATCAGCTTCTGGCCACGACCTGCCGGGCGATCCGGTTGGGTGTAGACCGCAACGATCTCATAAGGGCTGTTCAACAGGGCCTTGAGGTGTTCAGCGGCGAATTCCGGGGTGCCGGCAAAGACGATGCGCAGTGGCTCAGTCATGAAGGGCTCTCTATTGCAAAGTATCTTGAAAAGAAAAAGGCTTGCCGCAGCAAGCCTTTGAAGGAGGGCATCAAGCGTTCTGGCGGTGTAGCTTTTCCAGCTTCTTCTTGATCCGGTCGCGTTTGAGCGTCGACAGGTAATCGACGAACAATTTGCCGTTCAGGTGGTCGCATTCGTGTTGGATGCACACCGCGAGCAGATCTTCGGCGATCAGTTCGTAAGGTTGGCCGTCGCGGTCCAAAGCCTTGACCTTGACCCGTTGTGGGCGATCGACGTTTTCGTAGAAACCCGGCACCGACAGGCAGCCTTCCTGATACTGACCCATGTCGTCGGTCAGGGGCTCGAGCTCCGGGTTGATGAACACACGCGGTTCGGTGCGGTCTTCAGAGAGGTCCATCACGACGATACGTTTGTGCACGTTGACCTGGGTCGCGGCGAGGCCGATGCCTGGTGCTTCATACATTGTTTCAAACATGTCATCGACCAACTGACGCACTTCGTCGTCCACTACGGCCACTGGTTTGGCGATAGTGCGCAGGCGCGGATCAGGGAATTCGAGGATGTTTAAAATGGCCATAAGCTTGATGACTGCACGTGTGAAGTAAGGTCGGATCGATGGCCTGGCGAGTCCGAAGATGCAGGCTATCTATGTAAAACGTAGCTCCCTTCTATTCATAAGCAAGCCGGGAGCGAGCCACTGACGGCTCTGGCGTTTCACGCGAACGCACATAATAAAGGGATTCACCGCATGAGGAAATCACTACTCGCCTTGCTCCTTCTGGCCTCGGCAGGCTGGGCGCATGGGCAAGTGCAACTCAGGGAAGGTTTTCCACAGCAATACACAGTGGTCCCAGGGGACACGCTCTGGGACATCTCGGCAAAATTCCTTCGTGAGCCGTGGCAGTGGCCCGAGCTCTGGCAGGCCAATCCGCGGATCGAAAACCCCGACCTCATTTATCCCGGCGACTCGCTGTCGCTCGTCTACGTCAATGGCCAGCCACGGTTGACCCTCGATCGCGGTGCGTCCCGAGGCACCTTCAAGCTCTCGCCACGGGTGCGCAGCAGCCCGGTGGCGGAAGCCATCCCGAGCATTCCCCTGAGGTCGATCAAAAGCTTTCTGCTGAGCAATCGCATCGTCGACAAGGTCGAGGATTTCGACAAGGCGCCCTACATCGTGGCCGGGGACGCCGAACGGGTGCTCAGCGGCGTTGGCGATCGCATCTTCGCTCGCGGCCAATTCGACCCGGCACAGCCGGTCTACGGCATCTTCCGTCAGGGCAAAACCTACACCGATCCACAGACCCAGGCATTTCTGGGGATCAACGCGGATGACATCGGCAGCGGCGAAATCCTCGCCACCGAAGGCGACGTCGCCACGCTGGCGCTGCAGCGCACGACTCAGGAGGTGCGCCTCGGCGACCGCTTGTTCGGCGGTGAAGAACGCTCGATCAACACGACCTTCATGCCCAGTGCGCCGAAAAAAGAAATCAACGGCTTGATCATCGATGTCCCGCGCGGCGTCACTCAGGTGGGCGCGCTCGACGTGGTCACCCTGAACAAGGGCCACCGCGACGGTTTGGCCGAAGGCAATGTCCTGGAGGTGATGAAGACCGGCGAAACCGTGCGCGACCGGATCACCGGCCAGCCGCTGAAAATTCCCGATGAGCGCGCCGGACTGCTGATGGTTTTCCGCACCTACGACAAGCTGAGCTACGGGCTGGTACTCAACGCATCGCGCTCGCTGGCGGTGATGGACAAGGTACGAAATCCGTAAGCGTGCTTCACAAGTTACCAACAGAGTTATCCACAGCTTATTCCCGTTTGTACGGATGCTCATAACGATCAAGGATGATCCATGTCGATGCTTGCCACTGCACCGGTTTCCCCTGCGGAACTGGAAGCTCGTTTACGTCTGCACCGTCTACCTGAACTGGGTCCGGCGCGTTTCAAGAAACTGCTGGAGGCGTTCGGTTCGGCGTCCAAAGCCATCAGCGCACCCGCCAGTGCCTGGCGTGCGCTGGGTTTGCCGCTGGCCTGTTCCGAGGCCCGGCGCTGCGCTGAAATTCGCGATGGCGCCAGTCATGCTTTGGCCTGGCTAGAGCGTCCGGGCCAGCATTTACTGATGTGGGACCAGCCTGACTACCCTTCACTGCTGGCGCAGATCAGCGACGCGCCGCCGCTGTTATTCGTCGCCGGCGACCCCGGCATTCTGGAAAAACCGCAGTTGGCGATGGTCGGCAGTCGTCGTGCGTCACGACCGGGCATGGACACCGCCGCAGCGTTTTCCCGCAGCCTGGCCGGCGCCGGATTTGTCATTACCAGCGGTCTGGCCCTGGGCATCGACGCGGCCGCTCATCAGGCGGCGTTGGACATTGGCGGGCAAACGGTCGGCGTGCTTGGCACGGGCCTTGAAAAGTTTTATCCACAGCGCAATCGACGACTGGCCGACGCGATGATTGCCACCGGTAGCGCCGTGCTTTCGGAGTTCCCGCTGGATGCCGGTCCGAGCGCCAGCAACTTCCCGCGACGCAACCGGATCATCAGCGGTTTGTCCCTCGGCGTGCTGGTGGTGGAGGCCAGTGTGGCCAGCGGTTCGTTGATTACCGCGAGGCTCGCGGCGGAACAGGGGCGTGAGGTGTATGCGATTCCCGGGTCGATCCATCACCCCGGCGCCCGCGGTTGCCATCAACTGATCCGCGACGGTGCCGTGCTGGTGGAAACCGTCGAGCACATCCTCGAAGCCCTGCGTGGCTGGCAGCAGCTGCCGTTTTCCACAGAAGTGTCTGCGACGGCTGCGCCTCATCCGTTGCTGACCCTGCTTCACGCCGCGCCCCTCTCCAGTGAAGCACTGGCCGATGCGTGCGGCTGGCCCTTGCCCAAAGTGTTGGGGGAATTGACGGAATTGGAGATGGAGGGCCGTGCAGTCTGCGAAAACGGCCGCTGGTTTGCACGAGTGAGCTAGGTTTTATAAACAAGATCGGTAAACTGCGCAGAGCCTTATTCTGGAGTGTTTTTCATGGTCAACAGTTGGCGTGTGCAACAAGCCGCGCAAGCAATTCGCGCCGGGGCGGTGATTGCCTACCCAACCGAAGCAGTCTGGGGTCTGGGTTGCGACCCGTGGGACGAAGAGGCCGTGGAGCGGCTGTTGCTGCTCAAGGGCCGGTCTGTGGATAAGGGCCTGATTCTGGTCGCCGACAACATCCGTCAGTTCGACTTCCTCTTCGAAGACTTCCCAGAGCTGTGGATGGACCGCATGGCCAGCACCTGGCCGGGGCCGAACACCTGGCTGGTGCCGCATCAGAACATGTTGCCGCAGTGGATTACCGGGGTGCATGAAACCGTGGCCCTGCGGGTCAGCGATCACCCACTGGTGCGGGACTTGTGCTCACTGGTCGGGCCGCTGGTATCGACGTCCGCCAACCCTCAGGGCCGGCCGGCGGCGCGCACGCGGATTCGCGTGGAGCAGTATTTCCGTGGACAGCTTGATCTGGTGTTGGGCGGGAATCTGGGTGGGCGCAAGAATCCGAGTGTGATTCGCGATCTGGCGACCGGACAGGTTATGCGCGCGGGTTGACGTTCGCGTCATCGTTCGCTGGCAAACCAGCTCCCACAGTGATTTCGGGTGTCCACAGTATTTGTATTCACCACCGAAACCTGTGGGTGCTGGCTTGCCAGCGATGAGGCCCTGCCAGTCGCTGAAAATCTTAAGGCAACAGAACAACCGACCCGGTCGTGCGTCGCGCCGACAACTCGGTCTGTGCCTTCGCCGCTTCAGCCAGTGGATAACGCTGGCTGATATCGACCGTCAGCTTGCCGCTGATGATCATCTCGAACAGTTCGTCGGCCATTCGCTGCAGGTTCTCGGCGTTGTTGGCGTAGGTCGCCAGCGTCGGGCGGGTCACGTACAGCGAACCCTTCGCCGCCAGAATCCCCAGGTTCACCCCGTCCACCGCACCGGACGCATTGCCGAAACTCACCACCAGACCCCGGGGCGCCACGCTGTCGAGCGAAGTCAGCCAGGTGTCCTTGCCGACGCCGTCGTACACCACCGGGACCTTTTTGCCGTCAGTCAATTCCAGTACGCGCTGTGCGACGTTTTCATGGCTGTAGTCGATGGTCGCCCAGGCGCCATTGGCCTTGGCCAGTGCGGCTTTCTGCGCTGAACTCACGGTGCCGATCAACTTCACGCCCAGTGCCTTGGCCCATTGGCACGCCAGGGAACCCACGCCACCGGCCGCAGCGTGGAACAGGATGGTTTCGCCGCCCTTGAGTTCGTAGGTCTGACGCAGCAGGTATTGCACGGTCAGGCCTTTGAGCATGACCCCGGCGGCTTGTTCGAAGCTGATGGCGTCCGGCAGATGCACCAGGTTGGCTTCGGGCAATACATGCACGTCACTGTAGGCGCCCAACGGACCGCTGCCATAGGCCACGCGATCACCGACCTTGAATCGGGTGACTTCGCTACCGACCGCCTCGACCACGCCCGCCCCTTCGGCACCCACGCCCGATGGCAGGGACGGCGGCGAATAGAGGCCGCTGCGGTAATAGGTATCGATGAAGTTCAGGCCGATGGCCTTGTTGCTCACCCGAACTTGCTGCGGGCCGGGCTCGGCGGGTTGGTAATCCACATACTCGAGCACTTCGGGGCCACCGTGGGCACGGAACTGAATACGCTTTGCCATCTGCACTCTCCTGAGATCGTTTCTACCAAAGCGTCCTATCGGACTCCTAAGCTTGATCTTCGTCAACTGCGACGAGCGCATCGGCGGTGGTATGCTACGCGCCCTTTTGCGCCGGCTGAGCTCCAATGGAGCGCCGTGTAGCTTTGCCCGATCCAAGGTGATGCCATGACTACCCGCACCGAGGCCGTAAAAGCCTACCTGCTCGACCTGCAAGACCGCATTTGCGCTGCCCTGGAAGCCGAAGACGGCGGCACGCGCTTCGTCGAAGACGCCTGGAACCGGCCTGCCGGTGGAGGCGGACGTACGCGGGTGATCGAAAACGGCGCAGTCATCGAAAAGGGCGGCGTCAATTTTTCCCACGTTTTCGGCAGCGGTCTGCCCCCGTCCGCCAGTGCCCATCGGCCAGAACTGGCCGGGCGCGGGTTCGAAGCCCTGGGCGTGTCCCTGGTGATCCACCCGCACAACCCGCACGTACCGACCTCCCACGCCAACGTGCGGTTTTTCATCGCCGAAAAAGAAGGCGAAGAGCCGGTCTGGTGGTTTGGTGGTGGCTTCGACCTGACCCCTTACTACGGTAATGAAGAAGACTGCGTGCACTGGCACCGCATCGCCGAGCAAGCCTGCGCGCCGTTCGGTCCGGAGGTCTATTCACGCTACAAGGCCTGGTGCGACAGCTACTTCCACATCAAGCATCGCCACGAGCCACGGGGCATCGGCGGCTTGTTTTTCGATGACCTGAACGAGTGGGACTTCGACACCAGTTTCGCCTTCATGCGCGCCATCGGCGACGCCTATATCGAGGCTTATCTGCCGATCGTGCAACGGCGCAAGAACGACGCGTTCACCGCCAAACAGCGAGAGTTCCAGGAGTTCCGCCGCGGGCGTTACGTCGAGTTCAACCTGGTTTACGACCGTGGCACCTTGTTCGGCCTGCAATCGGGCGGGCGTACCGAGTCGATCCTCATGTCCCTGCCGCCGCAAGTGCGCTGGGGTTATGACTGGAAAGCTGAACCGGGCAGCGAAGAAGCACGCCTGACTGAATACTTCCTGCAAGACCGCGATTGGTTGGCCAAGGCCTGAACGAGGAATCCTGATGGACCGTTACGTCGTATTCGGCAACCCGATTGGTCACAGCAAGTCGCCATTGATCCATCGCCTGTTTGCCGAGCAGACCGGGCAGAAACTCGACTACAGCGCCTCGCTGGCGCCGCTCGACGATTTTTCCGGCTGTGCCCGGGCGTTTTTCCTCGAGGGTCGTGGGGCCAATGTCACAGTGCCGTTCAAGGAAGAAGCCTACCTACTGGCCGACAGCCTGACGGCGCGGGCACGACGGGCCGGGGCGGTGAATACCCTGAGTAAACTGGCCGATGGCAGTCTGCTGGGCGATAACACCGACGGTGCCGGCCTCGTGCGCGACCTGACGGTCAACGCCGGGTTCAGCCTCAAGGACAAACGCATCCTGCTGCTCGGTGCTGGCGGCGCGGTGCGTGGTGCATTGGAGCCTTTGTTGGCGGAGCAACCGGCGTCGGTGATCATCGCCAACCGTACGGTGGACAAGGCCGAGTTGCTGGCGGAGCTGTTCTGCGACCTGGGCCCGGTATCGGCCAGCGGTTTTGACTGGTTGCAGGAATCGGTGGACCTGATCATCAACGCGACGTCCGCCAGCCTTTCGGGCGAAGTCCCGCCGATTGCCAGCAGCCTGATCGAGCCGGGCAAAACGGTGTGCTACGACATGATGTACGGCAAGGAACCGACCTCCTTCTGCCGCTGGGCCAGCGAACACGGTGCAGCGGTGGCGATGGATGGCTTGGGCATGCTCGCCGAACAAGCGGCGGAGGCTTTTTTCCTGTGGCGCGGTGTGCGCCCGGATACGGCGCCGGTGCTGGCCGAGCTGCGTCGGCAGTTGGCCCTCTAGGCCTTTGTGGCGAGGGAGCAAGCCCCCTCGCCACAAAGTCCGTTTTTATCAATGGCCGATGCGTTTCAATCTTCAAACCGAATCGGGCATTTCTCCGCCCCTTCGAGCTTCCTCAATTCCTCCACCACCTGCGGTCGCGCCTGTCGTAGCGTGAGGCTGCGATTCTGGCGCAGCAATCGCCGCGCTTCCTGGTGCAGCATTTCCACGCCCGAATAGTCGATGAAGTTGATCTGCTGCGCCTCGATCACTACCCGCGCGCCGTGCATCCGTTGCAAACGCACCTGCAAGTAATGGCTGGCGCCGAAGAAGATTGAGCCGCCGACCCGCAGAATGTCCTCATCACCCTCGCGTATATGCTGAACCCGCGGTTGCGAGGTGCGCTTGAGGTAGAAGAACAGCGAGGCCAGCACGCCGGCATAGATCGCCGTCTGCAATTCCAGGAGCAAGGTCGCGACGCAGGTCAGCGCCATCACCACGAACTCGGCACGGCTGACCCGCAGCAAGGCGCGAATGCCACGATGGTCGATCAAGCCCCAGGCGATCAACAGGATGCTGCCGGCCATGGCCGGGATCGGGATGTGCGCGATCAGGCTGGCGCCGAAGATCGCGAACAGCGCCACCCACAACGCCGAAAAAACTCCCGCCAACGGCGAACAAGCACCCGCGTCATAGCTCAGGCCTGAGCGGGTGAACGAACCGGCTGACAGCGATCCGGAGAAAAAGGCCCCGACAATGTTCGACAAGCCTTGGGCGCGTACTTCCTGATTGGCATCGAGCAACTGCTGTGAACGGGTGGACAGCGAGCGGGCGATCGACAGGCTGGTCACCAACCCGAGCATGCCCACGGCCACGGCACTGGGCAGCAGGCGCAAGATCAGGTCGAGGTCCAGCGGCAACGGGCTGAACGGCGGTAACTTTCCGGTGAAGGCGCTGACCCGTTGCACATGACCGAACATCGCGGGCCAGAGCCAGACCAGCAGCGCGCCCAGCATCAGGGTGATCAACAGGGTCGGCCAGCGCGGTAGCAACAGTTTCAGGATCGCGCCGACCACGACGGTGGCCAGGCCCAGCACGAGCGACGGTTTGTCCACCTTGTCGAGATGCCTGAACAAATTGATGAAGCTGTCCAGGGCAGTGGCTTGGCTCGGCAAGTCCAGTCCCAACAGGTTAGGCAATTGGCCGACGGCGATCACCACGGCTGCACCCAGCGTGAAGCCCAGCACCACCGAGTGCGATACGAAATTCACCAATGCGCCGAACCGCAACAAACCCAGCAGCCATTGGAAAATCCCGGCCAGGAATGTCAGCAGCAGGATCAAAGTGACGTAGTCCTGCGTCGCGGGGACGGCCAGAGGACTGACGCTGGCGTACAGGACAATGGAGATGGCCGCCGTTGGACCGCAGATCAAATGCCACGACGAACCCCACAGACAGGCAATCAGCACCGGGATGATCGCCGCGTACAGACCGTATTCCGGTGGCAGGCCGGCAATCAGCGCGTAGGCAATGGATTGTGGCAACGCGAGAATCGCGCCACTGAGGCCGACAATCAGATCGCGACCAACGCTGGCGCGGGTTTGCCGGGGTAACCAGGTGAGGAACGGAAAGAGTGAGTGGCGGCTGGGAAGGGCCATGGGTCCTCTCGGTTGGGGGTTTTCGCAAGGGTAGCAGGGCGACAAAAATTATGTGGCGAGGGAGCTTGCTATGGCGAGAGGGCTTGCCCCCTCGCCACACAGGTATTGTCAGAGCTTGGCTTTCACCGCCGACAAGGCGTCCTTGCCATCCACGGTCTTCACGCCATCAAGCCACTGGTCCAGCACCGCCGGGTTGGCCTTGATCCACGCCTTGGCCGCGTCGGCATTGCTGACTTTCTTGTTTACCACCTCGGCCATGATGCTGTTTTCCATCTCCTGGGTGAAACTCAGGTTGGTCAGCAGCTTGCCAACGTTCGGACAGGCCTGTGCATAACCTTTGCGGGTCAGGGTGTGGACGCTGCCCGTGTCGCCAAAGTATTGCTCGCCACCCTTGAGGTAATGCATTTTCAACTGCACGTTCATCGGGTGCGGGGTCCAGCCGAGGAAGGTCACGAACTTCTGTTTTTTCACGGCGCGAGACACTTCGGCGAGCATGGCCTGTTCGCTGGATTCGACCAGTTTCCACTGACCCATGTCGAAGTCGTTCTTCTTGATGATTTCCTGCAACGAGGCGTTCGCTGGCGCGCCGGAGCCGATGCCGTAGATCTTCTTGTCGAACTTGTCGGCGAACTTGTTCAGGTCGGCAAAGTTATGCACACCCGCATCCCACACGTAGTCCGGGACGGCGAGGGTGAATTCGGTGCCGTCGAGGTTCTTCGCCAGTTGCGTGACATCGCCGGTGGCGACGAATTTGTCGTAGAAGCCCTGCTGCGCCGGCATCCAGTTACCCAGAAACACATCGACCTGGCCATCCTTGAGACCGCCATAGGTGATCGGCACCGCGAGGGTGTCGACCTTGGCCTTGTAGCCCATGCCGTCCAGCAGAAACCCGGTGATGGCGTTAGTCGCGGCGATGTCGCTCCAGCCGGGATCGGCCATTTTCACCGTCTCGCAGCTCTGGTCGGCAAATGCCGAAGCGCTGCCCAGCGCCAGGAGCCCGACCGTCAGTACTGTGGATAACCTTTGCATGGACTTCCCCTCAACATTATTGGTTTTGGCAGGGTTGTGGATAACGTGCTTTACGCTCCAGATCATCGAGGTCGATGTGGTTGCGCATGTACTGCTGACTGGCGTCCACCAGCGGCTGGTGATCCCAGCTCTTCAGCTTGCCGATGGTCAGCGCATCGGCGACGAAACGCCGGCGTCGCTGGCTCGCGAGCACCTGTTGGTGGATCGCGGGAATGTCCCAGCGGGCCCGCGCTTCGGCGAGAAAATCGTCGAACAGCTGGCGATGTTGCGGCGACTGGCTGAGTTCTTCCAATTCGTGCGGGTCATTGTGCACATCGAAGAGCAGGCAAGGGTCGTCTTCGCTGTAGATGAATTTGTAGGCGCCGCGGCGAATCATCATCAACGGGCTGATGGTGCCTTCGGCCATGTATTCGCCGAACACTTCGTCGTGACCGCCCTGCCCTTGCAGGTGCGGAACCAGTGAGCGGCCATCCAGCGGCAAACCCGGTTCCAGCGAACCGCCCGCCAGTTCGACGAAGGTCGGCAGCAGGTCGGCAGTGGACACCGAGGCGCTGACCCGACCGGCGCCGAATTGCCCCGGGGCACTTATCAACAGGGGCACGCGAGCCGCCATTTCAAACCAGTGCATTTTGTACCAGAGGCCCCGCTCGCCGAGCATGTCACCGTGGTCGCCGGAGAACACGATGATGGTGTCATCGATAAGCCCGGTTTCTTCGAGTGTTTGCAGGAGTTTGCCGACGTTACTGTCTATATAGCTGCACGCACCGAAATAGGCGCGGCGGGCGTCACGGATCTTATCCACAGGCAGCGGCTTGTTCCACAGGTCGTAGACCTTGAGCAAACGTTGCGAATGCGGGTCGAGTTCGTGTTGATCCGGCGTCACAGGCAACGGGATATCGGCATCGTCGTACAGATCCCAAAAGGCTTTTGGAATGGTGTACGGATCATGGGGGTGAGTCATCGAAACGGTCAGGCAGAACGGCTGGTCGCCCTCTTCGCGGATGTGATCAAACAGATACTGCTGGGCCTTGAACACCACTTCTTCGTCGAAATCGAGTTGATTGGTGCGCACGCAGGGGCCGGCTTGCAGCACCGAAGACATGTTGTGATACCAGGACGGGCGCACGTCTGGCTCATCCCAGTTCACCGCCCAGCCGTAGTCCGCCGGATAGATATCGCTGGTCAGACGTTCTTCATAGCCGTGCAATTGGTCCGGGCCGCAGAAATGCATCTTGCCCGACAGCGCAGTGCGGTAGCCGAGGCGACGCAGGTAGTGGGCATAGGTCGGTACATCGGCCGGGAAATCCGCCGCGTTGTCGTAGGCGCCGATTTTGCTCGGCAACTGGCCGCTGACCAGGGTAAAGCGCGATGGCGCGCACAGAGGGCTGTTGCAGTAAGCGGCGTCGAATACCACGCCTTGGGCGGCGAGGCGACTGAGATGAGGCAGTTTGATCGGCGAAGGACCGTAGAACGGCAACATTGGCGCGGCCATCTGATCGGCCATGATGAAAAGAATGTTCTTGCGCTTCATGTGATCGCGGCATTCCATAGTGGATGTTTATGCGAGAGTGCTGCGATCGAGCATGTAACCCATGCACATTGCGGTAAAGCCCCTGCACGGCAATGACTAGGATAAGCACAGCTTATGTATGACGCCTTGGGTGACCTGTCCCTGGATTTGCTTCGCGCGTTCGAGTCCGCGGCCCGCCAACGCAGCTTCACCGCCGCGGCCGTTGAACTCGGCACCACGCAACCGGCCATCAGCCAGCAGATCAAGCGGTTGGAAGAGCAACTGGCGACCCGTCTGTTCGACCGCATCTATCGCGGTATCGAACTGACCGAGGCCGGGACGGTTCTTTTCGAGCAAGTTCAGCTCGGTTTGCAGCAAATCGATGCCGGATTAAGCGCTATCAGCGCACAACAACAGCATGAGGTGCTGCAAGTCGCCACCGATTTCGCATTCGCGGCCTATTGGCTGATGCCGCGCCTGCACCGCTTTCACGCGGCCCACCCGCAAGTGGATGTCAGCCTGGTGACCAGTGAGCGCAGCCATAACATGCTACGTACCGATATCGACGTGGCGGTGCTGTTCGGTGATGGCCGCTTCAAACAGGGCGAAAGCCATTGGCTGTTCAGTGAAGAAGTGTTCCCGGTGTGCAGCCCGCAGTTGTTGAGTGAGCGATCCCTGCCCTTGCCTGCCCAGTCGCTGCTGGAGTTTCCGTTGCTGCACCTTCGCGGTGAAAACAGCAGCAACTGGTTTGACTGGAGCGGCGTGTTTCGCGAATTGGGCATTACCTCTGCCCCGGCGCCGGGCCAGTTGCGCTTCGACAACTACACCTTGTTGATACAGGCCGCAATTGGCGGTCAGGGCGTGGCCATTGGCTGGCGCCACCTTGTGGATAACTTGCTGGCGCAGGGCCTGTTGTGCCGCCCCATCGCCGAGACGGTGATATCCAGGCTGGGCTATTACGTGGTCCTGCCGCAACGCAAGCGGCGCGGGGCGCTGATTCAACAGTTTGTCGACTGGTTGATGGCCGAGCAGGCCCGCAGTGCGCAATCGCTCAATCCTTAATGGTCAGCCACGCCACGCTTTGTTTGACTGGCTCGGCCTTAAACTGCTCGTCGGTCATGGTGCGCAAGCTCGGCCGTGGCGCGCTGCCGAGGCTACTCATGGCACCATATAGCACCACTTTCACCGCCGGTGTTTCAGCATTTTTCATGGTCAGGCTCCGTTATTTCCTACGTATAGGGTGTGTGAGCTGTGGGAAACGGTGAGGGTTCGACTGGGTTTTGGAGGGATTCACATGCAACGGATCAAGGGCTATCACGCCCATGTTTACTTCGATGCCAGCACCATCGATCAGGCACGGGCGTTATGTGAGCAGGCAGCACAGCTGTTCCCGCTGAAGATGGGCCGCGTCCACGAGCGCCTGGTCGGTCCGCATCCGGACTGGAGTTGCCAGTTGGCCTTCGAGCCTGAGCTCATCGGCGATGTGTTGCCCTGGCTGGCGCTCAACCGCAAGGGGCTTGTGGTGTTCCTGCACCCGGACACCGGCGACGATCTGCTGGACCACAGCGAGCACGCCATCTGGATGGGCGCGATTCGCCCACTGGACCTGTCTATTTTTTGATCAGATGCTTTCTTCGGGCTCGCCCGGCAAATGCTCATCCAGGTGCAGCCAGGGCAAGCGGTTGTCGGTCCAGATATGGCGTTCGGCCGGCGCCTGTTCGGGATGGTCGAGGGTGGCGATGGTCACGTCGATGCTCGCAGGGCTCAGGTGGGTCACCAGCGCCAGTTGCGCGCCGCAGTGGCCGCAGAAATATCGTGCACAGGTTGCCGATGAGTCGTATCGCGTCGGTGTTCCGGCCACCCATTGAAAGGCGGACGCCGGCACGGTGATCCAGGTCGTCACGATACCGCCGCTGACCCGACGGCAAATCGAGCAATGGCAGTGGGCGATATCGTGCAATGGCCCGCTGAATTGATAGCGCAGTTGTCCGCAGTGGCAACCGCCGGTGTGAAGCGCATTCATCTCGTTTTTCTCCAGGGCCCGAATCGATGGGCTCAAAACCTGTCCGACGACCGGTTATACATCCGGTCAATGCTTTCATCGGCGAAAGCTGGCTGAAAGCTTCCCCGATTAGGATCGCCCCCACTGCCGGCACAGACCGGTTGGCCAACACGAGCGTTCGATTGCTCGCCTGGCCCATTTAACAACAACAATGGTGATCCTGATGCCCTCTGCTACCCGCCGCTTCGCTCTAACTCCGCCCGTACGCCTCGTGCTTGCCGTTTTGCGCTGATCCCGCCCGATCCGCCCTTTCCCTAGCCGCGCTACGCCTGGAGTATTCCCATGCTGACTTTCCTTGGCTTCGCCATGGTCATCACGTTCATGTTCCTGATCATGACCAAGCGCCTGTCCGCGCTGATCGCTCTGATCATCATCCCGATCGTCTTCGCCCTGTTCGGTGGTTTTGCCCCGAAGATCGGCCCGATGATGCTCGAAGGCATTACCAAGCTTGCGCCGACCGGCGTGATGCTGATGTTCGCCATTCTGTACTTCGCCCTGATGATCGACTCGGGTCTGTTCGACCCGGCCGTGCGCAAGATCCTCAAGCTGGTCAAGGGCGACCCGTTGAAAGTTTCGGTCGGCACCGCCGTACTGGCGCTCGTCGTCTCCCTCGATGGTGACGGCGCGACCACTTATATGATCTGCGTGGCCGCCATGCTGCCGCTCTACAGCCGCATCGGCATGAGCCCGCGGATCATGGCCGGCCTGATCATCCTCGCCGGTGGCGTGATGAACATGACCCCGTGGGGTGGCCCGACGGCCCGTGCGGCCAGTGCGTTGCATGTGGACCCGTCGGCGATCTTCGTGCCGATGATTCCGGCGATGGCTGCCGGTGTGCTGGCGATCCTGGTCATTGCCTACTTCTACGGCAAGCGTGAACGGGCGCGTCTGGGTGAGCTGCACCTGGTTGGCGATGAAATCGACCACAGTGAAATCAGCGTTTCGCAGTTTCCGGATGCCCGTCGGCCGAAGCTGATCTGGTTCAACGGCGCCCTGACCCTGGCGTTGATGTGCACCCTGATCGCCGGTCTGTTGCCGCTGCCTGTGCTGTTCATGGTGGCCTTCAGTATCGCGATGATCGTCAACTATCCGTGCCTGCAACAGCAGAAAGATCGTGTCGCGGCCCATGCCGGCAGCGTGTTGGCGGTGGTCGGGCTGATCTTCGCCGCCGGCATTTTCACCGGCATCCTGTCGGGTACCGGTATGGTCGATGCCATGTCGAAAAGCCTGCTGGCAGTGATCCCTGATTTCCTCGGCCCTTACCTGGCCGTGATCACGGCGCTGGTGAGCATGCCGTTCACGTTCTTCATGTCGAACGATGCATTTTATTACGGCGTGTTACCGGTACTTGCCGAAGCCGCCAGCCACTACGGTATTACCGCAGTGGAAATGGCACGTGCCTCGATCGTCGGTCAGCCCGTCCACTTGCTGAGCCCGCTGGTACCATCGACCTACCTGTTGGTGGCCCTGGCCGGTATCGATTTCGGTGACCACCAGCGCTTCACCCTGAAGTGGGCAGTGCTGGTGTGCATGTGCATACTGGTTGCCGCGTTGCTGATGGGGATTTTCCCGCTGTTCAGCACTCTATAAGCCCAAGACTCACCACTTCGGGTCCAGGCTTTGTGGTTTGAGGCCCGGACCCTTCGTGGTTTAACACTCGCTCAAAGGAATACACATGGAATGGCTGACCAACCCTGAAATCTGGGTTGCCTTCTTTACCCTGACCGCCCTGGAAATCGTCCTCGGTATCGATAACATCATCATGATTTCGATCCTGGTCAGCCGCATGCCCAAGCACATGCAACAGCGCACCCGGATTTTCGGGCTGGCGCTGGCCATGGTCACGCGGATTCTATTGTTGCTGTCGATCACCTGGGTCATGCGCCTCACCGCCGACCTGTTCGTCGTGTTCGGCCAGGGTATTTCCGGGCGAGACCTGATCCTGTTCTTCGGTGGCCTGTTCCTGTTGTGGAAAAGCTCGCAGGAGATGTACCACGCGCTGGAAGGTGAGGACGAAACCAACGACGAGCCGAGTGGCGCGGGGGGCAACTTCCTCTACACCATCATCCAGATCGCGATCATTGACATCGTGTTCTCCCTGGACTCGGTGATCACCGCCGTCGGCATGGTCTCCCACGTACCGGTCATGGTCGCGGCCATCATCGTGGCCGTATTGGTGATGATGTGGGCTTCCGGCACCATCAGCGATTTCATCGACAAACACCCGTCGCTGAAAATGCTGGCGCTGTCGTTCCTGTTGGTGGTCGGTACGGTGCTGATTGCCGAATCCTTCGACGTGCACGTGCCAAAAGGCTACGTCTACTTCGCCATGGCGTTCTCGCTGGCGGTGGAAGCAATCAACATCAAGATGCGCACCGCAATTGCGAAAAAGAAAAAGCAGCGAGACCCGGTGAAACTGCGCAAGGACATCCCGGGCCAGTAACCCGGTAATACGCAACACCCTGTGGGAGCGAGCTTGCTCGAGATAGCGGTCCATCCGTCAACATCAATGTTGAATGTGAGGGCCCCATCGCGAGCAGGCTCGCTCCCACAGTTGTTTTGGGTGGCCGGAGGGCCAGGGTCTCATGACGGTTTTGTTTCAATCGCTACTTTAGCTGTGCGATGCTGGCGCCAGGACCGTTAGCCAACTACAGCTTAAGTACAGAACGTAGAAAAAAGCGCGGCACCGTCAACTTGCTCCTTTGGGGCGCTACCACCACAGGGGGCCTGTATGCTCACCCTGCTCAATTTATTATCTGCCGTGGCCCTGTTGATCTGGGGCACGCACATCGTCCGAACCGGCATCCTGCGGGTTTACGGTTCCAACCTGCGCCACGTGATTGGCCAGAACATGTCCAGGCGCGGGCTGGCGTTCATCGCGGGGATCGTGGTGACGGCCATGGTCCAGAGCAGCAACGCCACCGCCATGCTCGTGACCTCGTTTGTCGGTCAGGGCCTGATGGCGCTGACCCCGGCGCTGGCGACCATGCTGGGCGCCGATGTCGGCACGGCGCTGATGGCGCGGGTGCTGACATTCGATCTGTCATGGCTGTCGCCGCTGCTGATCTTTCTCGGGGTGATTTTTTTCCTGTCGCGCAAACAGACCCGGCTGGGTCAGATGGGCCGTGTGGCCATTGGCCTGGGTTTGATCATTCTGGCGCTGCAATTGATCGTCGAAGCCGCGGCACCCATCACCCACGCCCAAGGGGTGAAGGTGATCTTCGCCTCGCTGACCGGCGATATCCTGCTCGATGCCCTGGTCGGCGCGCTGTTCGCGATGATTTCCTACTCGAGCCTGGCGGCGGTCCTGTTGACCGCAACCCTGGCCGGCGCCAGCGTGATCAGCCTGCCGGTGGCCATCGGCCTGGTGATCGGCGCCAACATTGGCAGCGGCGTTCTCGCGTTCCTCAGCACCAGCATGCAGAACGCCGCCGGTCGCCAGGTGGCGCTGGGCAGCCTGTTGTACAAGCTGATCGGCCTGTTGCTGATCATTCCTGTGCTCGACCCGCTGGTGCACTGGATCGATAGCCTGGACTTCAGCCCGCAGGAAATGGTCATTGGTTTCCACCTGCTCTACAACACGGCGCGTTGCCTGATCCTGCTGCCCAGTGTCGGGCCGATGGCCAGGTTCTGTGCGTGGGTACTGCCGGAGCGTCCGCAACCCAATGGCATGGCCAAGCCCCGGCACCTTGATCCGACGGCGTTGGACACGCCAAGCCTGGCATTGGCCAATGCCGCCCGGGAAACCCTGCGCATGGGGGATCTGATCGACAATATGCTGGAAGCCATGCTTGATGTGCTGAACGGCAAGCAAACGGCCGTGACCCAGGAAATACGGCGCCTGACCGATGATGTCGAGGCGCTCTACAGCGCGATCAAACTGTATCTGGCACAAATGCCCCGGGAAGACCTCAGCGATCAGGACAGTCGACGCTGGGCGGAAATTATCGAGCTGGCGATCAATCTCAAGCTCGCCAGCGACTTGATCGAACGCATGTTGCGCAAGGTGCAACAGCAGAAAACGTCCCAGCGTCGGTCGTTTTCCGAAGTGGGCGTGGAAGAGTTGGCAGGGTTGCACAGCCAGCTGATCTCCAACCTGCGCCTGGGAATGTCGGTGTTCCTCAGCGCCGACAAAGAAAGTGCCCGTCAGTTATTACGCGAGAAACGTCGCTTTCGCGCTCAGGAACGCCGCATGGCCCATGCGCATGTCAGCCGTTTGCAACGTAAGATTGTGCAGAGTATCGAGACCAGTTCGCTGCACCTGGAGCTGATCGCCGATATGAAGCGTCTGAACTCACTGTTCTGCAGCAGTGCCTATGTGGTGTTGGAAACGTCCGAAACCGGTGCGCTGGCTGTCGACGATTTGACCGACATAACACATTCGCCTTGAACGTCTGGCAGTGTGGTCAGTCAGTAGCATTGATTCAGTTCCAAGGCCGTCTTCGCGGGCAAGGACGAAATGGATCTCCGATGGGTTGCCGGGAAGCTCGTTATGCGTTGTCTGTTGTTCGCCTGTCTGTTGCTTGGCTCATTCCCTTCATTTGCCCTGGATCGCTTCCAGGTCGAGGGTTATTCCCTGCGCAACGGTCTGCAATTGCTGCTCAAGCCCGGCATGGAACGCGGTCATGTGGCGATTCGGCTGGTGGTGGGCGTCGGCCTGGATGACTTCAGCTGCGCCGATAAGGAACTGCCACACCTGCTTGAACACTTGTTGTTCAGCGGCATCGACGCCAGCGGTGAAGGTGGCCTCGAAGAGCGCATGCAGGCGTTGGGTGGTGAATGGAACGCCTACACCAGCAATGCCGACACCACGTTCGTGATCGAGGCCCCGGCGAAAAACCAGCGCCAGGTGCTCGACCTGCTGCTGGCGCTGCTGACCCAGACCCGTTTCGACGACAACGCCATCAACGCCGCCAAGCAGGTGGTCGAGCGCGAAGACGGTGGCCATTACTCTCACCTGCAGCGCTGGCTGGATCGCCAGGACCTGGGCCACACCGCCAGCAACCAACTGGCGGTGGAACTGGGCCTCAAATGCCAGGAGCGGGCAGAAGTTGACTACCTGACCCATGAACAACTGGAGAAGGTGCGCAAGGACTGGTACGCGCCGAACAACATGACGCTGATCGTCGTCGGCGACCTCGACCGATTACTGCCGGCCTATCTGGAGCGCACGTACGGCGCTCTCGAGGCAATCAATCCCACCGACCACCCGCCTCTGCCACAGATCCAGGCCAGCGCCGCCCATGAGCGCGACCTGACCCAGGGCTTTGTCGGCGGCGGCGCCAAACTGCACTGGTTGGTACCGGAGCCGGTTCAGGAAGATGAGCACGATGTCACCTTCGACCTGCTCAAGGACTATCTGGACTGGGCGCTCTATCGTCAGTTACGTCTGGAGCATGGCTTGTCCTATGGCCCCTGGGCCGAGCGCGAGGTATTCGGTGGCGTGGGCTTCATGAGCCTCAACGCCGATCTGGAGCGTGACGATGTGGCCGAGGCACAACGGGTGCTGGATGAACTGAAAGCCGGGTTGCTCAAGGACGGTCTCAATGCCGAGACCTTCAACCGCCTCAAACAGGCCGCCATCGCCCGCCAGGCCTGGGCCGTGCAAGGCAACAGCGCGTTGGCCGATTACTATTGGGGCGCCCTTGGGGACTATGAGGACGGACGTTTCGTCGACCCGGCCCGGGAGCTGCAAGGCGTAACGCTGGAGGAAGCCAACAAGGCCATGCGCGAGTTGCTGATGCAACCCGGGTATCTGCGGATCGAGAAGCCGTTGATGAGTTATGACCAGGTGCTGTGGGCGATCGGTGGGGTGTTGGGCCTGCTGTTATTGAGCCTGGCGGCTTGGCGCTTTCACCGCACCCGATGACTGAACCCCGTAGGAGCTGGCCTGCCGGCGAAGGTCGTTCACGATAACGGGTGTCGTCTGGGTAAACGCGGGGCCTTTGGCAGCCAGCGCCACAGAAGTCAGTGGCCTCTCGCCACACTGCCCTGCCGGCGGTAACCTGTCAGGGATTTTTCCTACGACTACTGTGAACCGCCGAATGCCGACCCTGACCCTTTTTATCCAGCGCATCCTCGAACTGATGAAGCGCTACCCCGGGGTCATTGCGCTCGGCGGCTTTATCTCCGGCGTTTGCAGCTTCATCCTGGTGGACCGTCAGCAAGGTCTGGCGAGCTGGATCACCACCATCATGCTGGTGAGCTGGGTCTGGCTGATGCTGGAAAACAGCCTGACCAAACTGTTCACCAAGGTCTTCAAGCGGGAAATTCCCCAGCCCCTGCTGCGTTATGCGACGCAGATGATCCACCAGGAAAGCCTGTTTTTCGTCCTGCCGTTCTTTTTCATCACCACCACCTGGAACAGCGGCCAATTATTGTTCACCGGGTTGCTGGGGATCGCGGCGCTGATTTCCATCACCGATCCGCTCTACTACAAATGGCTGGCGCCACGGCGATGGGCGTTCCTGGCGCTGCATACCCTGACGCTGTTCGCTACCTTGCTCACCGCCCTCCCCGTGATCATGCACCTGACCACGTCCCAGAGTTTCAAACTGGCGCTGGGCACCGCCGTCGTACTGTCGTTCCCGAGCCTCGCTTCGATTTTCCCGATTCGCACCCTGCGTAACGCCTTGGCGATTCTGAGCATTACCGTGGGGATCGGCGGCGTCGGCTGGGTGCTGCGGTCGTGGGTGCCGCCAGCGACCCTGTGGATGACCGACGTGGCCATCAGCATGCAATTGCAGGACCGCACACCCGGTGACAGCCTGGAAGAGGTCAGCGCCGAGCAGATTCGAGGCGGCGGTCTGTACGCCTACACCGCGATCAACGCCCCCCGTGGCCTGGACGAGCGCATTTATCACGTCTGGCAGTTCAACGGTAAAGAAGTCGACCGCATCCCTCTGGATATTCACGGCGGTCGCAAGGAAGGCTACCGCGCCTGGACCCACAAGCAGAACTTCCCCGGCAACCCCGCAGGCAACTGGCAGGTTCGGGTGTTGACCGAGGACGGCCAATTGATCGGCGTACTGCGCTTCAAGGTCACCGACAGCACAGCGATCAAAGAAAAGTAATGCGGTTCGTGCTATTACGTAGGTCAGCGTAACAGCCGAAAAAGCACGGAGCTTATGACCAGCAACACTGCGGCGGGCAATGCCCAACTGGATACCTCGCGCACCCCGCCCCAGATACGGGTCACAGGGGACTGGACGCTCGCCCATTACGCCGACCTCAAACTGCTGAGCGAAAAGCTCGAAGGTCGATACGACGACAGCACCCGCATCGACCTCAACGGCCTCGGTGCCCTCGATACGGCAGGTGCGTCGTTGTTGGTTGAACTGTTGGGCTCCGAGCGCCTGGGCCGCTCAGCCGAACACCCCGATTGCACCATTTCTTCTGCCGACCGCGCGTTGTTGCAAACGGTCTACCGCTCGCTGACGGATTTCTGTGTGCCGATCAAGGAACCGGAAATCAGCGTCGGCGTTCAACTCCTGACTCGCATCGGCCGTGCCGTGGATGCGGTCTGGCAAGACACCCTGCAGTTGCTCGGCTTCGTCGGCCTGATTCTGGAAACCATCGCCCGCAACCTGTTTCGCCCCAAGCGCTGGCGCATTACGCCGATGGTGGCGCACATCGAGCAGACCGGCCTCGACGCGGCGCCCATCGTTGCCCTGCTGACGTTTCTGGTGGGCGCCGTGGTGGCGTTTCTCGGGGCGACGGTGCTGGCCAAATTCGGCGCCACGGTGTTCACCGTGGACCTGGTGGCGTTTTCTTTTCTGCGCGAGTTCGCCGTGTTGCTCACCGCGATTCTGATGGCCGGGCGCACCGCCAGTGCGTTCACCGCGCAGATTGGCTCGATGAAGGCCAACGAAGAAATCGACGCGATTCGCACGCTGGGCCTCGATCCCATGGAGTTGCTGGTGGTGCCGAGGGTCCTGGCGCTGCTGGTCTCGCTGCCGATGCTGACCTTTCTGGCGATGCTGTCGGGGATTGTCGGCGGTGGTGTGGTCTGCGCGGTGACGCTGGATATTTCGCCGGCGATGTTTTTATCGCTTTTGCAATCGGACATCGGTGTTCAGCACTTTTTGGTGGGGATCGTCAAAGCGCCGATCTTCGCCTTCCTGATCGCCGCCATTGGTTGCCTGGAAGGCTTCAAGGTCAGCGGCAGCGCCGAGTCTGTCGGCGCACACACCACATCGAGCGTGGTGCAATCGATCTTCGTGGTGATCGTGCTCGACGCCGTGGCTGCGCTGTTTTTCATGGAGATGAGCTGGTGAGCCGTTTACCCCGAGCGCCTGCCGAGGCGGTGATCGAAGTCCGCGGGCTGTGCAATCGCTTTGGTCGCCAGAGTGTGCACGAGCACCTCGATCTGGATTTGTACAAGGGCGAAATCCTTGCCGTCGTCGGCGGCTCCGGCAGTGGCAAGTCGGTGCTGCTGCGCAGCATTGTCGGTTTGCGCCAGCCCAGCGAGGGTGTGGTGAAAGTCTTTGGCAAGAACCTGCCGACCCTGTCCGAGCACGAGCGCTCGTTGGTCGAACGGCGGTTCGGCGTGCTGTTCCAGAAAGGCGCGTTGTTTTCATCGCTGACGGTGACCGAGAACGTCGCCCTGCCCCTGATCGAACACGCCGGCCTGAGCCGCAATGATGCCGAGCACCTGGCGGCGGTGAAACTGGCGTTGGCCGGGTTGCCGCTGTCGGCGGCGGACAAATACCCCGCCTCCCTGTCCGGCGGCATGATCAAGCGTGCGGCGCTGGCGCGGGCCTTGGCGCTGGACCCGGACATTCTGTTTCTCGACGAACCCACCGCCGGCCTCGATCCGATTGGCGCCGCGGCCTTCGATCAACTGATCCTGACCCTGCGCGATGCCTTGGGCCTGAGCGTGTTCCTGGTGACGCACGACCTCGACACGCTCTACACCATCACTGACCGGGTCGCGGTGCTGGCGCAGAAGAAGGTGCTGGTGGCGGACGCCATCGACAAGGTTTCGGAAACCGACGACGCGTGGATTCACGAATACTTCCATGGCCCTCGCGGCCGCGCGGCGTTGAGTGCCGCTAAACAGTTCAACGAGGTCTGACATGGAAACCCGAGCCCATCATGTATTGATCGGCCTGTTCACCGTGATTGTGGTGACGGGCGCCCTGCTCTTCGGCCTGTGGCTGGCCAAGTCCAGTGTCGACACCGAGTTCAAGGATTACGAAGTGGTATTCAACGAGGCGGTCAGCGGCCTGTCCAAGGGCAGTTCCGTGCAGTACAGCGGGATCAAGGTCGGCGACGTGGTGTCGCTGCGACTGGACCCGAAAGACCCGCGCCGGGTGCTGGCGCGGATTCGCCTGGGTGGCGACACCCCGATCAAGGAAGATACCCAGGCCAAACTGGCGCTGACCGGCGTGACCGGGACGTCGATCATCCAGCTCAGTGGCGGCACGCCGCAAAGCCCGGCGTTAAAGGGCAAGGACGGCAAATTGCCGACCATCATCGCGGCGCCCTCGCCCATCGCCCGTTTGCTGAACGACAGCAATGACCTGATGTCCGGGGTGAACACGCTGATGCACAACGCCAATCAGATATTTTCCGAAGAAAACATCGAGCGCATCAGCAAGACCCTGGAGCATCTGGAACAAACCACCGGCACCATCGCCGATCAGCGTGGCGACCTGGGTCAGGCGATCAAGCAACTGGCATCGGTCGGCAAGCAGGCCAGCACCATGATGGAGCAGACGTCGGCGCTGATGCGCAACGCCAATGGCTTGCTCAATGATCAGGGCAAGCAAATGTTCGGCAGCGCCGAGCAGGCGATGAAGTCGCTGGAACAGAGCAGCGCGACCATCAACAAACTGCTGGCCACCAATCAGGACTCGCTCAATAGCGGCATGCAGGGCCTCAATGGCCTGGCCCCGGCTGTGCGGGAGTTGCGTGAAACCCTGAGCTCGCTGCGCGCCATCTCCCAGCGTCTGGAGGCCAACCCCAGCGGCTACCTGCTGGGCAGTGACAAGAACAAGGAATTTACCCCATGAAGCTGACCCGTCTTGCCCTCCTCGCCAGCTTCACGCTGATCAGTTCGTGCTCGATCCTGCCCAAGTCCGAACCGTTCGATGTCTATCGATTGCCGTCCGCCCAAAGCGCAGCCACCAGCAGCCATGGGACGCCGCAGCGCTGGTCGTTGCGCCTGAACAAACCCCAGGCCAGCGAAGCGTTGAACAGCCCGAACATTGCGGTGATCCCCCAGGGCAATGTGATCATCAGCTACAAGGCTTCGCGCTGGAGCGATCCGGCACCGGTGCTGTTGCGTAATCGTCTGCTCGACGGGTTTCAGCGTGATGGCCGCGTGACGCTGCTGAGCACCGACGACAGCAATTTCCAGGCAGACCTGGAGCTGGGCGGCAGTCTGCAGGCATTTCAGACCGAATATCAGGGCACCAGCGCCAGCGTGGTGGTGCGTCTGGATGCCTTGCTGGTGCGTGGCGCCGACCAGCGAATCCTCGCCAGTAAACGCTTTGAAGTGCGCCAGCCGCTGAGCGATGTGAAGGTACCGGCGGTAGTGACCGGGTTCGGTCAGGCGACCGATCAACTGACGGCGCAAGTGGTAGGTTGGGCGGTTGAGCAAGGGCAGAAACTCGCGCCGCCAGCGCGACTTTGAAGTCTACACAGACCCTCTGTAGGAGCGAGCCTGCTTGCGATGAACCTGAGAGCACCGAGGGGTGTCAGGTGCCCCGTGTCATCGTTCACGATCATCGCGAGCAGGCTCGCTACTACGGGGGGCTCCGTTAACCGAAGAACCAGTAGCAAACGCCGATGGCGCCCAGCACCCCCGCCAGTTCCGCCAGCAATGCACACCCCACCGCATGCCGCGCGCGCTGGATGCCGACCGAGCCGAAGTACACCGCCAGCACGTAGAACGTCGTTTCAGTACTGCCCTGAACCGTCGCCGCGACCAGCGCCGGGAAGCTGTCCACGCCGGAGGTCTTCATGGTTTCGATCAGCATCGCCCGGGCGGCGCTGCCAGAGAACGGCTTGACCATCGCGGTCGGCAGCGCATCGACAAAACGGGTGTCGAAGCCCGCCCATTGCACCAGATGACGAATCCCGTCGAGACCGAAATCCAGGGCTCCGGATGCGCGCAAAACTCCGACGGCACACAGCATCGCCACCAGATACGGCAGCAGGTTTTTCGCCACGTCGAAGCCTTCTTTCGCGCCTTCGACGAATGCCTCGTAAACCTTCACTTTGCGCAGTGCGCCAATCACCAGAAACACCATGATCAGCCCGAACAGCGTCAGGTTGCCGAGGATCGACGATAGACCGGCCAGCGCAGTGGCCGAGAGCGTCGCCAGCAGCGCCATGAAGCCACCGAGGGCGAGGGCGCCGGGGATCAGATAGGCCAGCACCACCGGGTCCCAGATACGCAGGCGTTGCATGAACGCCACGGATAGAAAGCCGACGATGGTCGAGCAACTGGTGGCCAACAGGATCGGCAGGAACACCAGTGTCGGGTCGGGCGCGCCTTGCTGGGCGCGGTACATGAAGATCGTCACCGGCAGCAGGGTCAGGGAAGAAGCGTTGAGCACCAGGAACAGGATCTGCGCATTACTGGCGACCGTTGCGCTGGGGTTGAGCTCTTGCAGGGCTTTCATGGCCTTGAGGCCGATTGGGGTGGCGGCATTGTCCAGGCCCAGGCCGTTGGCGGCGAAGTTCAGGGTGATAAGGCCGATGGCGGGGTGGCCGGGCGGGACTTCCGGCATCAAGCGCAGAAACAGCGGGCCAAGGGCCCTGGCCAGCCATTCGACGATCCCGGCTTTTTCGGCGATTCGCAGGAAGCCCAGCCAGAGGGTCAGTGTGCCGAACAGCAAGACCATGACTTCGACCGATAACTTGGCCATGGCGAATATGCTTTCTACCATCGCCGCGAAAATCCCGGCGTTACCGCCGATCAACCACTGCGCCAGCGCCGACACGGCTGCCACGATGAAGAAGCCAAGCCAAAGGCCGTTTAGCATCAGTTAAATCCCCCAGAAGATGCGCGAATGATAGCGGGGTGGCCAGAAACGACAAACCCCGGAGTCATCCGGGGTTTGTATGGCGCTTCTGGCTTCGGCTCTGTGGGAGCGAGCAAGTTCGCTCCCACATGGCTATCAGTGACGGGAAATCTCGCCAGCCGGCAGCTTTTCTTTGCTGCGCCAGTGCGGCAGGGAATTCCAGTAGCGCTGGCCCTTGGCGTCGTCGTACATGCCTTCCCAACGAGAGATGACCAGCACGGCCAAGGCGTTGCCGATCACGTTCAGGGCCGTACGGGCCATGTCCATGACGCGGTCGACACCGGCGATGAACGCCAGGCCTTCCAGTGGAATACCCACACTGCCCAGGGTGGCCAGCAGCACCACGAAGGACACACCCGGTACACCGGCGATGCCTTTGGAGGTCACCATGAGGGTCAGGACCAGCAGCAGTTGCTGACTGATCGACAGGTCGATGCCGTACAGCTGGGCAATGAAGATTGCCGCGATGCTCTGGTACAGGGTCGAACCGTCAAGGTTGAAGGAGTAACCGGTTGGCACCACGAAGCTGCAAATGGCCTTCGGTGCGCCGTAGGCTTCCATCTTCTCGATGACGCGTGGCAGCACGGTTTCGGAGGAGGCGGTGGAATAGGCCAGTACCAGTTCGTCCTTGAAGATGCGCATCAGCTTGATCACGGAGAAGCCGAACAGGCGAGCGATCAGGCCCAGCACCACGAAGGCGAAGAAGGCGATGGCGACGTAAACCAGGATCACCAGTTTCGCCAGTGGCAGCAGCGAGGCGAAACCGAAGTTGGCCACGGTCACCGCGATCAATGCGAAAACGCCGATCGGCGCGTAGTTCATGATCATGTGAGTGACCTTGAACATGCTTTCCGACACGCCCTGGAACATCTTCACCAGCGGTTCGCGCAGGTCCGGTTGCAGGCTCGACAGACCAAGACCGAACAGCACGGAGAAAAAGATGATCGGCAGCATTTCGCCGCGGGCCATGGCCGCGAAGATGTTCGACGGAATCAGGTTGAGGATGGTTTCGATGAACGCGTGTTCATGCTGAACCTCGGCCGCGGTCGCCTGGTACTTAGAGATGTCCACGGTACCCAGGGTGCTCATGTCGATGCCCGAGCCCGGATGGAACAGGTTGGCCAACAGCAGGCCGACCACAATGGCGATGGTGGTGACGATTTCGAAGTAGACGATGGTCTTCAGGCCGATGCGCCCGAGTTTCTTCGCGTCGCCGACGCCTGCGATGCCGACGATCAACGAGGAGATCACGATCGGGATCACAATCATCTTGATCAGTCGGATAAAGATATCGCCTGCCGGTTGCAGGACGTTGCTGACCCACCAGGCTTTCTCGGCACTGAAATGGTTGAGCAGTGCACCGATTGCTATCCCCAATACCAGACCGATGAGGATCTGCCAGGCGAGGCTAAGCTTTGCCTTCTTCATATCTTTACCCTTACTTCAGTTTGACTCGAGCGAATGCATGGACCGGGTCGCTTGTGGCGAAAAAGTCTGTGCATCCGCCCCCGTATAAGGAGCCCCGGAGCGCTTGTTAATGGCTCTCTGGCAGGCGAAAAAAGGCGCAACTATTCCGATGCAAGGAAGCGACGTCTAATGCCGTAAACGCCTACCCTATGCCGAATCGGCATGAGGTTTTTTTACTGAAACCCACGTCCCAATCGGTTCGAATGTGACATTTCGGCAGGCAAAAGTGCCGTGAACCGGCCATCACAGCGCAGATTGATTATTTATTGAACAATAGAATAGACGATAAATTTCGTTAAAATCCCACGAGGTTCAGGGAAAACTGACAGGCGAATAAGGGCCATTTTTCTCGA
This sequence comes from Pseudomonas sp. MT92, assembly GCF_058792515.1. Taxonomy (NCBI): domain Bacteria; kingdom Pseudomonadati; phylum Pseudomonadota; class Gammaproteobacteria; order Pseudomonadales; family Pseudomonadaceae; genus Pseudomonas; species Pseudomonas sp. MT92. The sequence goes on along the minus strand of NZ_JBXAFA010000020.1, from coordinate 65,330 downwards.
TATACGGTCAGTCGCGAGCAACCGGAAAAAGTACTTGAGGGGATGAGAGGGGGATTTTCCGCGGGAGGGGGCTAAACAAGTGCGTCGCTCTGGCTCGACGTTGTGAGCGTGCAAGCTCTCCGCAAGTCCGTCGAGCCATGCTTGACCGGCGAACTTGCGTCGCAGCTTTTACCTGACCCGGCCCTTGCGCAGGCACTCCATGTGCCCGTAGGTCACTCCGCCCCTGAAACAGGCAGAACGTCCCGACCCCTTGGTCATGCACCGACCTTCCTCAGGTGGGCGCAGTGGAAGAGGCATTTAGCCCCTTTCATGTTTCAAATTCGGTATCGATGCCTCAATACCAACGCGATTTTTTTCAGTCGGCATTCCATTGCGGGTTGACCCGCGTCTGCCCGTCATTGGCAGCCATGGCGATGGCGCAGCCGCCCAGTAGCAGGGCGGCTGCCAGTGTCTTTAACCCAACGTTCATGCTTAGCCTCGACCGCGACGGCCAAAGAAGAAGGAAGCAATGAACATCACCAGGAACACGACAAAGAGAATCTTGGCGATACCCGTGGCGGTGCCCGCGATACCACCGAAGCCCAGTACGGCGGCGACAATGGCAATGATCAAGAATGTGATTGCCCAGCTCAACATGGTGATTCTCCTTACGCTTCTATTTAGAGGTGTTGCCCGTTTCGGCGCGGCGATCGCGCCAAAGGTGTGAACCTAGAACACCCAGCGCTCCTGACGAGGCATTTCATCGTCTGGCCGAGCCTGATCGACATCCATCATTCGTATGGAGGTGTTGTCGCTCATGCCGCTGCTGGCGGCGCTGAAGTGAGTCTGTGTCGGATGTTGAAAGGAAACGCGCGACGCTTCCTGCTGTTGGTTCTGCTCCCAGCGCAGGAACTGTTGGCCTGCGATCAACGTGATCAGCAGCGCGAGCACGGCGAACAGACCTTGCTGCAGATGCAGTGGCGAGAAACGCAATTGGGCGGCACGTTGGCAATTCATCCTGAGGCTCCTCCCACGCTGGGGTTCATTTCGTTGAGGGCGTTTGTTGTTGCCCTGCATTACTCAGGTTGTTGCAGCCTGCATGCCAGCTTTTTTTATATGTAAAAATCGTTATAAATCAATCTGTTAGGTAATTCTCGCAAAGGACTGCGGACGCATCCTGCACGATGGCCCTTTGCGCCGTCGTGCGTAATGCACGATCGATTTGACCCAGGTCGCATTATTTTTGAATTGAACGTAGGGCGCAGGTGTCAGAAATGGACACAAGGCATCGTGTCAGGAGAGAGCTAACCTGCCATGGAAGGAATGCATCAGAATAAACCATGCAACTTGCCCGATTTTTCCGGGACTAACCAAGATCATTCATTAAGGAGCGTAGGAAAATGGAATCCGCCACTGAGCACCAAGGTCGTATTCTTCTGGTGGATGATGAGTCTGCCATCCTGCGTACCTTTCGCTATTGCCTGGAAGACGAGGGCTATAGCGTGGCGACCGCCAACAGCGCTGCGCAGGCCGACGCGCTGTTGCAACGTCAGGTCTTCGACCTGTGCTTCCTAGATTTGCGTCTGGGTGAAGACAACGGTCTGGATGTGCTGGCGCAGATGCGGATTCAGGCGCCCTGGATGCGCGTGGTGATCGTCACCGCGCACTCGGCCGTGGACACTGCCGTGGATGCTATTCAGGCCGGTGCTGCCGATTATCTGGTCAAACCCTGCAGTCCCGATCAATTGCGCCTGGCAACCGCCAAACAGCTGGAAGTTCGCCAATTGTCGGCGCGTCTGGAAGCCCTGGAAGGCGAAGTGCGCAAACCCAAGGACGGCCTGGATTCCCACAGTCCGGCGATGAAGGTGGTGCTCGAAACCGCCCGCCAGGTGGCGGTGACCGATGCCAATATTTTGATTCTCGGCGAATCCGGCACCGGTAAAGGCGAACTGTCCCAGGCGATTCACGGCTGGAGCAAGCGGGCGAAAAAATCCTGCATCACCATCAATTGTCCGTCGCTGACCGCCGAACTCATGGAAAGCGAGCTGTTCGGTCACAGCCGTGGCGCGTTCACCGGGGCCAGCGAAAGCACCTTGGGGCGTGTCAATCAGGCAGACGGCGGCACGCTGTTTCTGGATGAGATCGGCGATTTTCCCTTGATTTTGCAACCCAAGTTGCTGCGATTCATCCAGGACAAGGAATACGAGCGTGTCGGCGATCCGGTCACCCGCCGCGCCGATGTACGCATTCTCGCGGCCACCAACCAGAACCTCGAAGACATGGTCCGCGATGGCCGTTTCCGGGAAGACCTGCTCTATCGTCTGAACGTCATCACCTTGCACTTGCCGCCGCTGCGCGAACGCAGAGAAGACATTTTGACCCTGGCCGACCGGTTCCTGGCGCGGTTCGTCAAGGAGTACGCGCGTCCGGCCCGGGGCTTCAGCGATGAGGCGCGTGAAGCGCTGTTGAGCTATCGCTGGCCGGGGAACATTCGCGAGCTGCGAAACGTGGTGGAGCGAGCGAGCATTATCTGCCCGCAGGAGCTGGTCGAGATCGTTCACCTGGGGATGGCCGACACGCCAGTCAATAATGCGCCACGCATCGGCGCGGCGTTGAGCCTGGATGAATTGGAAAAGGCCCACATCGGCGCCGTCCTGGCCACTGCCGGCACGCTGGATCAAGCGGCGAAGACTTTGGGTATCGACGCTTCGACCCTGTACCGCAAACGCAAGCAGTACAACTTGTGAGCCGCCGATGAAACTGGCGATGAAGTTGCGGACCCGGCTGTTCCTGAGCATTTCCGCGCTCATCACCGTAGCGCTGCTCGGGCTGTTGCTCGGGCTGGTCAGCGTGATGCAAATGGCCGGGAGCCAGGAAGCCCTGGTGCGCAACAACTTCAGCACCCTGGACCTGGGCCTCAAATTGCGCCAGACCCTGGGCGATCAACTGATCATCATGCTCAGTGAAAACCATGACGCTGCGGCCTTTGAGGCTTCCAAGCAGCATTACCTCGAGCTTTTGGATCAAGGCATTGCCAAAGAGCCGCCGGTCGAAGGCAATGAGAACGGCTTCAGAAAAGCCAAGGCTGACTACTTGAGCTTCATCCAGGCGTATGAAGCGGCCGATGAACCGACGCATGTGCTGAGTGGCAACCAGGCGCTTACTGAAAAATTCAATGCGCTGCGAACGGGTTTGCTCAATGGGCACAAGCAGGCGCTGGATAACATCAGCGCCACGGAGCGTTCGTCCCGTGAGCGAGCGCTGCTGATCGCCGGGCTTCTGGGGTTGGTCGGTCTCGCGGTGCTGATCATTGGTTTCGTGACCGCTCATGCCATCGCCCGGCGTTTCGGGGAGCCCATCGAAGCCTTGGCGCAGGCGGCGGACAATATTGGTCAAGGCAAATTCGACGTCACGCTGCCGATTTCCTCGGCGGTGGAGTTGAACCAGTTGACCAAGCGTTTCGGGATCATGGCCGAGGCGCTGCGTGAACATCAGGCCACGAACGTCGATGAGTTGCTGGCGGGCCAGCAGCGGTTGCAAGCCGTGCTCGACAGCATCGATGACGGCTTGCTGATGATAGATCGTCAAGGGCGCCTGGAGCACCTCAACCCGGTAGCGCAACGTCAGCTGGGTTGGGACACCGATCGCCTCGGCCAAGGGCTGGGCACCGCCCTGGAGCGTCCCGAGCTCGATGAGCAGCTGCAACTCGTGCTGCGTGGCGGAACACTGGAGCGGGCGCCGGAGGATTTGAGTGTCGAGGTCGATGGCGAGTCGCGCCTGCTGACTTATAGCCTGACGCCGGTCAGCCATACCCAGGGCCATATTCTCGGCGCGGTGATGGTGTTGCATGACGTCACCGAGCAGCGCGCTTTTGAGCGGGTTCGCAGCGAGTTCGTGTTGCGCGCTTCCCATGAGTTGCGCACCCCGGTCACCGGCATGCACATGGCGTTCGGCCTGTTCCGCGAGCGCACGCATTTCCCCCCGGAATCCCGTGAGGCCGATCTGCTGGACACGGTGAACGAAGAGATGCAGCGCCTGATGCAGTTGATCAACGACCTGCTGAATTTTTCCCGTTACCAGAATGGCCTGCAAAAACTGACGCTCGCGCCCTGTTCCATCGAGGATCTTTTGGAGCAAGCGCGGTTACGATTTGCCGAGGGCGCCGAGCAGAAGGGCATTGAGTTGTTGGTGGAAATGCAGGGGCCATTGCCGCACTTGCAGGCCGACCAGCCGCAACTGGACCGTGTGCTCGATAACCTGATCGACAATGCGCTTCGCCACACCGCCCGTGGTGGTCTCATCCGTTTGCAGGCCCGGCGCCACGGCGAGCGGGTCATTATCAGTGTCGAAGATAATGGAGAAGGCATCGCCTACGGGCAGCAAGGGCGTATTTTCGAGCCCTTTGTGCAGGTGGGGCGCAAAAAAGGCGGAGCGGGGCTCGGCCTGGCGTTGTGCAAGGAAATCGTGCAGCTGCATGGTGGGCGGATGGGGGTTTATTCGCGGCCGGGGCAGGGCACTCAGTTCTATATGGCGCTGGCGGTGTAGCGGCTTTCAGGCCTCGTCATCCAGGCGTCGCTTGTTCACCCGGCGACCCCGCGTAATCAGTTCGATGAGTTGTACTGCACTCAGCGCATGGGCGAACAACCAGCCCTGGCCGAACTTCACGCCTTCACTGCTCAACAACGCGGCCTGGGATTCATGCTCGATGCCCTCGGCGATGACCTTCAAGTGCAGTGACTGAGCCATGTGGATGATGTGCGGGGCCACGCCGCTGCTCGCCGCGTCATGACCCAGTGCATCAATAAAGGCCTTGTCGATTTTCAGGCAATCCACGGGCAGGGTTTGCAGGTAGGCAAGGCTGCAATAGCCGGTGCCGAAGTCATCGATCAACACCTGATGCCCGACGTCCCGCAAGGCTTGCAGGTTTTCCCGCGCCACCTCGACATCGATCAGTCCGCGTTCTGTGACTTCGAAGGCAATTTGCTTGGCCGCGACCCGGTGCACGGTGAGCAGGCGTGCCATCACTTGGCCGATGCGCGGGATCATCACATCACACGCCGCCAGGTTGACCGAGATGTAGAGCTGCGGATTGGCCCGCAGCACTTGCCCGAGCTGCTCAAGCAGGCGTTGCAGGACGAAGTCGGTCATCTGCCGGATCTGGCCGGTATTCTCGGCCATGGGGATGAACAGGTCGGGACTGGTCAGGCTACCGTCCGGCCTGCGCCAACGCAGCAAGGCCTCGGCCCCGACGCAGTTGCGACTGTCGAGATCGAAAATCGGCTGATACAACACTTGCAGCTCGCCGCGGCGAATGGCCCCCGTCAGTTCCGCATCCAGCGACTGTCGCTGGCGCACCAGCAGGAACACCAGGAAGCCGACAAAGGCAGCCAGCACCAGACTGACCGGTAACAACCACCACCACATCGGCGGTATATGGGTGCTCGTGCGGGGGCTGATCAGCACCAGTTGGAATTCCGGGTTGGCGGTGGGCATGCGGTAAATCAAACGATACTGCGTGACTTGCAGTGCGTCGCGGCTATTGAGTGGCCAAGGTTCGGTCAGCGACCAGACCTGTGAGTCACCCAACACCGGTATCGCCCTGGTGCCATGATCGAGAACCACCAACAAACTGCTGCCCGGTGACAGGTCGACCATGTCGGTCAAGTGGCCGCGAGACGTGGCCACACGAAAATTGCCACGGCCGAGCATCAGCGCCGCACGGTTTTCATCGGGTTCCGTGGTGGTGTTCAGCCAATAACTGTAGGTGGGCCCCTTGATGTCGGGTGGCCGGGTCAGCGACAAACCTTCCTGGCGGGGACGGTTCGAGCAGATCCGCTCCGCGTCCATATAGGCGGCTTCATACACAAAGCGGTAATTGAAGCTGACTTGCTGCAGGGTCGCGATCATCTCGTCATTGCAGGTTCGCAATGGCTGCGCTTCCAGATCATCGAGGCTTTCGCGCAATTGCCCGAAAAGTTGCTCCAGGCGGGCGAGGAAACGTTCGCTTTGGGCATTCATTTCCTGACTTTCGTTTTGTTCGACCTGCTGGATGGCCACGAAGTAGCTGCCGGCCAACAGCAGTGAAGCACTTAAGACAGCAGCGAGCATCGCCAAAAACCAGGGGCGATAGAACCAGCTACGGAGCATGTCTCGAGCAGCAGTCATTATGGAATATCCGACGGATTACCAATGAGTTATAGCTGCTGATTGAGAAAGTGCGTTGACCGCCGGGCGGGCGTCATTATTTTGTCTGATTAAGCACCTGAAGGAGGGCTGCCGTTTGTGCGTCCGGGGTTCCGTCGTAGCGTGACGGCCGGAAGTGCATTTGAAAGGCGGTGAGCACGTGGCGGGTTGCCACGTCCAGTTCGCCGGTTTGCGGTGTGTCGTAACCGACGCGGGCCAACTGTGTCTGAAACCAGGTGATGCTCGGCAACTGTGCCTCGAATATCGCTTGTTGCCTCGCGACGGCTTGCTCGTTCGGCCAAATGCCGATGCCTTCGCTCGCCAGGCGTTTCCAGGGAAACAGCGGCCCGGGATCGAGTTTGCGCAGCGGTGCGATGTCGCTGTGGCCGATGATGCTGCGAGGGCTGATGGCGTGGCGCTTGCTGATGTCCTTGAGCAAGACGATCAGCGACTGGACCTGGGCTTCGCTGTAGGGATACCAGAGACGTCCGGTCGGCGTGTCCTTGAACCCCGGATTGACGATTTCGATGCCGATGGAACTGGAGTTGAGCCAGGTCCGTCCTTGCCATTGGCTGTCCCCGGCGTGCCAGGCACGCTGGTTTTCGTCCATCAGTTTGAAGATGGTTGCGTTCTTGTCGTCGCCAATCAGGTAGTGGCTACTGACTTCACCGTGGGTGAGCAGTTGCAGAGAGCGCTCCTGGGATGCATTGGTGTAATGCAGCACCACGAACTGGATGCGGCTGTCGTGGTTGGCGGAGGGGTGGCTGGTGTCGAAGCGGGGGCCGCTGGCGCAGCCGGCCAGCAGAATCAGCGACACGATAAGAGCGAAATATTTCATGGTCGAGGGCAATACACGCAAGGCAGTAATGCAACAGTGTAACGTACTGCCTTGCGTGCGGACGCCCATCGCGCAGTTTTAAACAAAATGGAACAATTGCCCGTCAGCCCAGTTCCACCCGGTTTCGTCCTGCATTTTTTGCCCGGTATAGCGCCTGATCGGCTCTCTTAAGCACCAGGTCGCTATGTTCCCCGGGCTTGAACGCCGTCAGGCCCATGGAAATAGTGATCGTCACCCGCTCACCCTTGAAGTGGAAAGGGCAGGCTTCAATGGATGCGCGCAGGTACTCCAGCAGCTTCATGCCGGCCGCCGGCGCGGTGGAAGGCATCAACAGGACAAACTCTTCACCGCCGAAGCGTGCAATGAAATCCGTGCCACGCAGGCGTTTGCGCAGCACGCTGGCGATGAGTTTCAGCACTTTGTCACCCGCCAGGTGACCGTAGTTATCGTTGATGCGCTTGAAGTGATCGAGGTCGAGCATCGCCAGCATCAGCGTGTTGCCGTGTTGCTGCCACTCGCTGATTTCGTGGTCCAGGCGTTCGCTCCAGGCGGCGCGGTTGGGCAGGCCGGTCAGCGGGTCGATCAAGGCTTTCTGGCGTTGCTCTTCGAGGTGTTCGCGAAAACCCAGGGCTTCCTGCTCCATGAGGGCCACCCGTTCGGCCAGGCTTTTGAGGCGGCCCGCCACCTCCTGCTCACGCTCGTCGCGTTGCTTGCGGTGCTGGTCCATGGTGCCCAGCAGGCCTTCGAGCTGGTTCTCCAGTACTTGCTTGAGGTCATCCAAGTCTGCCGCTTCATGCATGCTGTTCTGCAAGCCGTCGACTTGTTCGCGGATTTGCGTGTCCATGGCTTGCGCGGCAGACCGGCTGTCGGCATGACCGTCGCTGGCAGCCTGCAGATTGCTCTGGAACGATTCGAGTCGTTCGTTGAGTCGTTGCAGGTAAGTCTCGAATTCGTGCTGACCGCTGTCAGAGATCGCCAGCATCAAGGTCGCGAGATCGTCGAGGATCGGTAGCAATTCGTACCAGTTCAAACCATTTTTCAGGCGGTCACGCATCGACTCGGCTTGCGGGCGGTGACGTTCAGGCAGCGTCAGGTCGTCGAGCAGGCCCAGCAAGGTGTCTTCGATGTGTTTGGCGACCGAGCTGTACGACGGCTCGGGCGAGTCCGGCAGGGCATAGAGTACGTCGTCCTCGGATTGCTCCGGATCGATGGCCGCCAGTGCCTGGGCCATGGGCGTCGGAAGTGGCAGGGTGTCGAGAAACACCACCGGGGTCAGTTCGTCAGGATTGGTTCCCGGCTCAGTCTGCGCCACTGGTGCGACGGAGGAGGATTCCGCTTCCCTGGGTGCCTCTGTAGCAGGTGGGGCCGTCGTCTCGATGGGCGAGTCGGGCTTTTGTCGAGGTTCCGGGGCTGGCGGAACAACTGCGTGTACGGCTGACGATTCTGTCGTTTGCGATGAGGTTTCGATGGCCGGTGGGGTGGAAACCGCTTCGGGAGAAACCGGAAGCGCCTTCGGCGGTTCGTCAACGGCGGGTGCGAGATCCACAGGTGCTGAGGGGGGCGCGGCAGCCGGTGCGGAAACGGCTTCGGCGGACGGCGCGATGGGGGCCTGTTCCAAGGCGGCGGCCGCTTCCTCGGTTTCGCGGTGACCGAACAGCCGCTGCAGCAGCCCCGGTCGATCGGGTTCTGTCGGGCTATCCAGCTGACTCAGGGCCTTGCCTTGCAGACCGCTGAGCTCACTCAGGAGCAAAGGGATCTCGCGGGCCTGGCTGACCCGACTGTCCAGTTGTTTGGCGAAATTCTTCAGTGGTCGCCGGACTTCTCGGGGCAGCGGCAATTTTTGCAGTTGAGTGACCAGGGCGGTCAGTGCGGCGCTGGTCTGGTTGACACGTGTCTCCCGGCGCTGCTCGGAGTCGAGCACGGCTTTTTCCAGGCGCGGGAGCAGGGCGGCCAGGCCGGCGTCCATGTCGTCGGTGCGCACCACTTCGCGCATTTCCTTCATGCACTGGTCGACGGCGCGGTCGGTGCCTTCCGCCGCCAGGGTGCTGCGTACCAGGCCGCGGCGCAGCAAGTCGAGGCGTGCGTCCCAGCGACGTTCGAGCTTTTCCTGTTGTTCGATGCTTTTGAGGTATTTCTCTTTCCAGCGCTGTGTTTCGTCGCTCATTCAAGGGATCCGCGAGGGGCAGGACTCAACGCGGGCAATGCATCGGCCGTGAGCGAACCCGGCAGACGAATCTCTACCGCGACCGGCAGGTGATCGGAAATGGGCTGGGCCAGCACTTCGACCTTTTCAAGGGTCAGGGTCGGGCTCAACAGAATATGGTCCAGACAGCGCTGCGGACGCCAGCTGGGGAAGGTCGCTTCCAGTTGCGGGGCCAGCAGGCCGAGATCACGCAATGGCGAGTTTTGCAGCAAGTCGCTGGCATGAGTATTCATGTCGCCCATCAGTACCTGGTGCTTGTAATCGCCAATCAGATCACGGATATAGGCCAGTTGCAGGCTGCGAGCGCGGGCGCCCAGTGCCAGGTGCATCATGACCACCACCAACGCCTCCGGGCCTTCGCCGAAGCGCACCAGAATCGCCCCGCGACCTTTCGGCCCCGGCAGCGGATGATCTTCAATCGCCCACGGGCGCAGGCGGCTCAGCACGCCGTTGCTGTGCTGAGCGAGACGCCCGAGATTTCGATTGAGTTGTTGATACCAGTAGGGGAATGCGCCGAGCTGGGCCAGGTGTTCGACTTGGTTGACGTAGCCTGACCGCAGGCTGCCGCCATCGGCTTCCTGCAAGGCGACCAGGTCGAAGTCGCCGAGCAGATTGCCGATTTTCTGCAGATTGTCGGCACGCCCGGGATGCGGCAACAGGTGTTGCCAGCCTCGGGTCAGGTAGTGCCGATAGCGCTCGGTGCTGATGCCGACCTGAATGTTGAAGCTGAGCAAGCGAAGACGGCTGTCCGCCGGCAAGCCCGTAGACTCCAGATGGTGTTCGTTGACCTGCGGATCATGCAGGCCAACGACGCGTTCGGTTCCCCAGCGGCGCATGCTCAGTACCGCGCTTAGTTGGCAGCAGCCTTATTGGTGGCTCGCTCTTTGTCGACCAGTTTGTCGGCCAGTTGCAGAGCCTGTTCGGCACCACCGGCAGAACCGACGTCAAAGCGATACTTGCCGTTGACGATCAGGGTTGGCACGCCGGTGATTTCATATTTCTTGGCCAGTTCGCGGGCCTGGACGATCTTGCCCTTGATGGCGAAGGAGTCGAAGGTGGCCAGGAACTTGTCCTTGTCTACGCCCTGGGTGGCCAGGAAGTCCGCCATGTCATTCTTGTCGGTCAGCTTTTTGTGTTCTTTCTGGATGGCATTGAACACCGCAGCGTGCACCTTGTGCTCGACGCCCATGGCTTCAAGGGTCAGGAACATTTGGCCGTGGGCGTCCCATGGACCACCGAACATGGCCGGGATGCGTACGAAATTCACGTCGGACGGCAGTTTTTCGACCCACGGATTGATCACTGGCTCAAAGGCGTAGCAATGCGGGCAGCCGTACCAGAACAGCTCCACCACTTCGATCTTGCCAGGCACGGCAACCGGAACCGGATTAGTCAGTTCGACATAAGGGGTAACGGGGGCTTCGGCGGCCTGGGCAGTCATGCCGAACAGGCTGGCAGCGACGAGTGCGGCGCTGATGATCAGATTACGCATGCTTTACTCCTGGACAATTTTATCGCCACGCGCGACCTGTTTTCAGACAGGTCCTGGCGGGCTTGAGTTCTGTAGTGTAACGGCAGCGGCCACAAAAAAGGGCGGCCAAAGCCACCCTTTTTATACTTGCCGCGACGGATTAATCGAGCGTTAACGTGGCAGGCGACAGACTCCCTGCGCAACGCCCGATTCGCCGGTCTTAGTGCAGGCCTTGAATGTAGCTGGACACCGCTTCGATGTCTTTGTTGCTGAGCTTCGCGGCAATACTGCGCATGACCATGGTGTCACCGTCGTTCGTGCGGTTACCTTCACGGAAGTCAGTCAGTTGCTTGGTCACGTATTGAGCATGCTGACCGCCCAGGTGCGGGAAGCCGGCTGCCGCGTTACCTGCGCCATTAGGCGAGTGGCAACCGGTGCACGCGGGCATGCCCTGATCCACTTTGCCGCCACGGAACAAATCCTGACCGCGAGCCACAAGCTTCTCATCGGCGGCACCGACACTGCCTTTCTGGCTGGAGAAATAGGCAGCGATATCGGCCAGGTCCTGATCGCTCAGGTTGGTCAGCAGGCCCGTCATTTCCAGAACCGTGCGCTTGCCCGACTTGATGTCGTGCAGTTGCTTGGTCAGGTAGCGTTCGCCCTGGCCGGCCAGCTTCGGAAAGTTAGGCGCCATGCTGTTGCCATCCGGGCCATGACAGGCACCACATACGGCGGCTTTTGCCTGGCCTGCAGTGGCGTCACCAGGTTTTACTGGCTCACCTGCAGCATGGGCAATGCCGGAGATCCCCACGGTCAACAGCAGACTCACGATCAATTTGTTCATCAGCTAATCCAACTACGGCTAAGGGTTAAAGAGTTATGGACCGGGATTACTCGCTCATCCACTGGATGATGGCCTGGTAATCCTCGGCACTGCAGTCCATGCACAAACCACGCGGCGGCATCGCCTTGAAACCCTGGGTCACGTGTTGCACCAGCGTCTCCATACCTTTCGCCAACCTCGGCGTCCAAGCTGCCTGATCGCCCTTGCGGGGCGCCATGGGTAGTTGGCCGGAATGACAGGCACCACAAACACGGTTGTACACAGCTTCCGGATCCTGTGTAGCCTGAGCGCTGTAAAGCGGCATCAAGACACCGGCAACTAGCAGCCATTTCGTCATAAAACGACCTTTTCAGGGTTGAGAGCGTGTTGCGTTCTAATGCGCAATCAAGGTCTATCGCTCTCATGAACTTCATCCTACGCTGGGACAAAGCGCACACAAAATCTGCGGCATTATATACTGGCGTCAGTGAAACGGAAGCGACACCGCTTGCCGCGCCCATTCCAGGCGCCGCCCACATCGGAAATCCCATGCAACTCAAGAACCCCATCCTCGGTCTGTGCCAACAGTCCACCTTCATGCTCAGCGCCGCCAAAGTCGACCAATGTCCGGATGACGAAGGCTTTGAAGTGGCCTTCGCCGGTCGTTCCAACGCCGGCAAGTCCAGTGCGCTTAACACCCTGACTCACGCGAGCCTGGCGCGAACCTCGAAAACGCCGGGTCGCACACAGTTGTTGAACTTCTTCAAGCTAGACGATGAACGCCGTCTGGTCGACCTGCCAGGCTACGGATACGCAAAAGTACCCATTCCGCTCAAGCAGCACTGGCAGCGTCACCTGGAAGCGTACCTGGGCAGCCGCGAAAGCCTGAAGGGTCTGATTCTGATGATGGATATCCGTCATCCAATGACCGACTTCGACCTGCTGATGCTCGATTGGGCCGTCGCCAGCGGCATGCCCATGCATATCCTGCTGACCAAAGCGGACAAGCTCACCTACGGTGCCGCCAAGAACACGCTGCTCAAAGTGCAGTCGGAAATCCGCAAGGGTTGGGGCGATGCCGTGACCATTCAGCTTTTTTCGGCGCCAAAACGCATGGGCCTGGAAGACGCCTACACTGTACTGGCGGACTGGATGGAGCTGGCGGACAAGGGTGCCGAAGCGGCCGAGTAAAAGCTGCAGGCAAAAAAAACCCCGGACTTCTATGGGGAGGGGGAAGGTCCGGGGTTCAAGTTCTAGACCGCTAGGGCGGGGTCCAGATATCTGCCAACACTTAACACAACATAGGAGCATCGAAGGGCTTCACCAGCCATTCAGTAACTCTGAGTGGTGTTCTGGCGGATTAGTTCAGATTTTTTTCGAATGCCTTTGGAATAACCCTAAGCGCCTTCCGGAATAATCATCCTTCGCTTGCTCCGCTGCGGCACTACGCCGCAGCAGGAGAGCAGTGTCTCGTCAAAAGGCTCAGTGAGCCTCATCCCAGTTGTTGCCCACGCCCACTTCCACCAGCAACGGAACGTCCAGCTTCGCCGCGCCGCTCATGTGCAGGCGAATTTCCTCGCTGACCTGATCGACCAGGTCTTCACGCACCTCAAGCACCAGTTCATCGTGCACCTGCAGGATGACTTTGGCATCGAGGCCGGATGTGGCCAGCCAGTTATCCACAGCGACCATGGCTTTCTTGATGATGTCCGCCGCCGTGCCTTGCATCGGTGCGTTGATCGCCGTGCGTTCAGCGGCGGCGCGTTCCTGCGGCTTGTTGGAGTTGATCTCCGGCAGGTACAGCCGCCGCCCGAAGAACGTCTCTACATAGCCTTGATCCGCTGCCTGTGCGCGGGTGCGGTCCATGTATTGGCGAACGCCGGGGTAACGGGCGAAGTAAGTGTCGATGTAGGCCTTGGCGGTCTTGGTGTCCACGCCAATGTCCTTGCCGAGCTTTTGTGCGCCCATGCCGTAGATCAGGCCGAAGTTGATTGCCTTGGCGCTGCGGCGCTGGTCGGAAGTGACGTCGGCCAGTTCGACCTTGAACACTTCGGCGGCGGTCGCGGTGTGCACGTCCAGATTGTGACGGAAGGCGTTCATCAAGCCTTCATCGCGGGACAGGTGAGCCATGATCCGCAACTCGATCTGCGAGTAGTCCGCCGCCAGCAACTTGTAACCGGCCGGGGCCACGAAAGCCTGGCGGATGCGACGTCCCTCAGCGGTGCGCACCGGGATGTTCTGCAGGTTCGGATCGCTGGAGGACAGGCGTCCAGTGGACGCCACCGCCTGATGGTAAGACGTATGGATGCGCCCGGTACGCGGGTTTATTTGCTCCGGCAGGCGGTCGGTGTAGGTGCTTTTCAGCTTGCTCATGGAACGGTATTCCATCAGCACTTTGGGCAGGCGATAGTCGTCCTCGGCCAGTTTGGCCAGTACTTCCTCGGCCGTGGATGGCTGGCCCTTGGCGGTTTTCTTCAGCACCGGCAGACCGAGTTTCTCGTAGAGGATGGTCCCCAGCTGCTTGGGCGAACCGAGGTTGAACTCTTCGCCGGCGATCTCAAAGGCTTCGCGCTCCAGCGCTACCATCTTGTCGCCCAGTTCGATGCTTTGTACGCCCAGCAGGGCGGCATCGACAAAAGCCCCTTGGCGTTCGATGCGCGCCAGCACCGGCACCAACGGGATTTCGATGTCGGTCAGCACGCTGGCCAGGCTCGGGATAGCGGTGAGTTTCTCGAACAGCGCCTGGTGCAGGCGCAACGTGATGTCGGCGTCCTCGGCAGCGTAAGGCCCGGCCTGCTCGAGGGCAATCTGGTCGAACGTCAGCTGCTTGGCACCTTTACCGGCGATGTCCTGGAAACTCACGGTGGTGTGATCCAGGTACTTCAGCGCCAGGCTGTCCATGTCATGGCGGGTCGCCGTGGAGTTGAGCACGTAGGACTCAAGCATGGTGTCGAAGGCGACGCCGCGAACGGTGATGCCGTTGGCCTGATCACCACCGATGGCGCAGTTGGCCAGGATATTCATGTCGAACTTGGCGTGTTGGCCGACCTTGAGTTTGTTCGGGTCTTCCAGAATCGGCTTGAGGGCGCGCAGGACGGTGTCGCGGTCCAGTTGCTCGGGCACGCCGATGTAGGAGTGGGTCAGCGGGATGTAGGCCGCTTCGTTGGCCTGCACGGCGAATGACAGGCCCACCAGTTGTGCCTGTTGCGCATCGATGCCGGTGGTTTCGGTGTCGAAGGCGAACAGTTTGGCGTTGTGCAGTTTCTCCAGCCAGACGTCGAACCGTGCTTGATCAAGAATGGTTTCGTACCGGGTTTCAGAGGTGACCGCTGGCGCTTCGGCGTTGGCGGCGCTGAACAGATCGGCGAGCGGTTCTGGCTCGGCGGCAGCGCTCAGTTCGATACGCTTGGCGTCGCGTTGCAGATCGTTCAACCAGCTCTTGAATTCCAGCAGGCTGTAGAGCTCGTAAAGTTTTTCCGGGTCTTCGGCACCCATTTTCAGGTCGTCGAGGCCGATATCCAGCGGCACGTCGACCTTGATGGTCGCCAGTTGATAGGACAGGAATGCCATTTCCTTGTGCTCTTCGAGCTTGGCCGGCAGGGTCTTGGCGCCCCGGATCGGCAGGGTCGGTACGATATCGAGCTGCGCGTAGAGCTCGGTCAACCCGCCATTGACCCCGACCAGCAGGCCGGAAGCGGTCTTCGGACCGATGCCCGGAACTCCCGGAATGTTGTCGGAAGAATCGCCCATGAGCGCCAGATAATCGATGATCTGCTCGGGAGCGACGCCGAATTTCTCCTTCACGCCCTCCACGTCCATGCTGCTACCGGTCATGGTGTTGACCAAGGTAATGTGGCCGTCGACCAGTTGCGCCATGTCCTTGTCGCCGGTGGAGATGATCACCGGACGGTTGGCGGCTGCGCTGCTGCGGGCCAGCGTGCCAATCACGTCATCGGCTTCGACGCCATCAACGCACAGGAGCGGGAAGCCCAGAGCGATCACGCTCTGGTGCAGCGGCTCGATCTGCACGCGCATGTCGTCGGGCATGCTCGGACGGTTGGCCTTGTATTCGGCGTACAGGTCATCGCGAAATGTCCCACCCTTGGCATCGAACACCACGGCGAACGGACTGTCCGGGTATTGCTTGCGCAGGCTCTTGAGCATGTTCAGTACGCCCTTGACCGCACCGGTCGGCAGGCCTTTGGACGTGGTCAGTGGCGGCAGCGCGTGAAAGGCGCGGTACAGGTAAGAAGAACCGTCCACCAGGACGAGGGGAGCTTGGCTCATGAGCAGGATCAACCTTTTCGGCGGGTCCGGCGCTAGAATAGCGGGACCGTTGACGACAAAGGGACAAGGTTATCATGTGCACACTCAATCGCCTGTTGCTGGCTGGCTTGTTTGCGATCGCTCCATTAGCCGCCATGGCGGCGGACAATGCGCCTTCCGCAGATCCGGAAGTAACCATTCGCACGGAAGGCGATAAAACCATTCAGGAATATCGGCAGAATGGTTTTTTGTATGCCATCAAGGTCACGCCGAAAATAGGTAAACCGTACTTTCTTGTGCGTGCCGATGGCACCGATGCAAACTACATCCGCTCGGATCAGCCGGATATGCTGATTCCGGCGTGGAAGATCTTTGAGTGGAAATAGTTTCTTAATTTCAATCGGCGCTGGCCTGCTGGCGGCGCCCGTACTGGCAGTTTAAACATGTCTGTGTTCACCCCCCTGGCTCGGCCCGAGCTGGAAGCTTTTCTCGCCCCTTATGGCCTTGGCCGCCTGCTTGATTTCCAGGGGATTGCCGCCGGTAGCGAAAACACCAATTTCTTTATCAGCCTGGAGCAGGGCGAATTCGTCCTGACCCTGGTCGAGCGTGGTCCAGTTCAGGAGATGCCGTTCTTCATCGAACTGCTCGACGTGCTTCACGAAGCCGATCTGCCGGTGCCTTACGCCTTGCGCACCACCGACGGTGTTGCCCTGCGCGAACTGGCCGGCAAGCCAGCGCTGTTGCAACCGCGCCTGGCCGGCAAGCACATCAAGCAAGCCAATGCGCAACATTGCGCGCAAGTCGGCGAGCTGCTCGGTCACCTGCACTTGGCGACCCAAGCCAACATGATCAAGCGCAAAACCGATCGCGGCCTCGACTGGATGCAGGAAGAGGGCGCGCAGTTTCTGTCGCACCTGAATGCCGAGCAGAAAAACCTGCTGCAACGGGCTCTGGAAGAAATCACTCAGCAAAAAGAGAAAATTCTGGCGCTGCCGCGAGCGAACATCCATGCCGATCTGTTCCGCGACAACGCGATGTTCGAAGGTACGCACCTGACCGGGCTGATCGACTTCTACAACGCCTGTTCGGGGCCGATGCTCTACGACGTGGCGATTGCCTTGAATGACTGGTGTTCAGACGAAGAGGGATTGATCGATGGGCCACGCGCCCGGGCGTTGTTGGGGGCCTATGCGGCCCTTCGGCCATTCACTGCTGCCGAAGCCGAGCTATGGCCGACCATGCTGCGTGTGGCTTGCGTGCGCTTCTGGCTGTCACGCCTGATCGCAGCGGAGTCGTTCGCCGGGCAGGACGTGTTGATTCACGATCCGATGGAGTTCCAACTGCGGTTGGCGCAGCGGCAGAAGGTCAATACGCCGCTACCTTTCGCTCTTTGATGGGTAGTGAGGGGGTAATCCCCCTCACCACTGGTTTCGCGTCACTTATAGCGACTCCAGGCAGCCTGCCAGGTCATTGCCCAATTTTTCCATTACCTGCTCATACCCCTGGGCAGTCGCGGGCGTGTATCCGCCCAGCGCATCCAGTTCCGCCAGTTTCACCGGCAGCCCGGCCACCAGGGTTTCCGCCAGGCGCGGACGCAGCGGCGGTTCGCTGAACACGCAGGTCTTGCCCACTTCCTGCAGCCGCGCGCGCATCGCCGCGACATGCTGGGCGCCGGGCTGCACTTCGGCTGCAACACTGAAAACACCGGTGTGCTTGAGCCCATAAGCGTCCTCGAAGTAATCGAAGGCTTCGTGGAACACGAAGTAAGGCTTGCCTTCAATGCCGGCCAGACGTTTCTTCAGGCGCAGATCCAGCGCATCGAGACGTTCATCGAACGCCTTGAGATTGCTTTGATAGCGCGTGGCGTTGGCAGGATCGGCTGCACTGAGGTCAGCCGCCATTTTCGCCGCGATGACACGGGCGTTGGTTGGCGATAGCCACAAATGTGCGTCCAGGCTGCCGGGTCGGTGATCGTGATCATGTTCGTCGGCATCTTCGGCATGCGAGTGGCTATCTTCGGCGAAACGGCGCAGCTTCATGCCCGGCAGATCCTGAACGGCGACGCTCGGCAGCGTACGACCGTTCAGCACGCGTGGCAGGAAACCTTCCATGTCCGGACCGATCCAGTACAGCAGATCCACCGATTGCACTTTTCGTACGTCGGAAGGGCGCAAGGCATAGTTATGCGGTGAGGCTCCCGGCGGCAGCAGTACTTCCGGAATCGCCACGCCGTCCTGCACCGCAGTGGCAATCAATTGCAGCGGCTTGATGCTGGTGAGGACTTTGACTTCGGCGTGGGCCGAACCGATCAGCAGAAAACTGGCGATAAATGCGACAAAAACAGAAAAAAGTCGGGACACGATGACCACTCGAAGAGGCGAGAACGGGTAACATAATAACGTCTCTCACCATACGCGTCGCCGCTCATGCCTAAAACACCGATTGCCAGCCGTCCCCACGACCACTCTCATTGCGTTCACAGCGCTTTGTCCGAGGCCGATGCGCTGTGCGCGCGCCAGGGCCTGCGCTTGACCGCCTTGCGCCGGCGGGTGCTGGAACTGGTGTGGCAAAGCCACAAACCGCTGGGCGCGTACGACATTCTCGCGGTGCTGAGTGAGCAGGACGGCCGCCGCGCCGCGCCACCGACCGTGTACCGGGCGCTGGATTTTCTATTGGAGAACGGCCTGGTTCACCGGATCTCCTCGCTCAACGCCTTCATCGGCTGCAATCACCCGGAGCACGCGCATCAGGGCCAGTTCCTGATTTGCCGCGCCTGTCACGCGGCGATCGAGCTCGAACAGAAGTCCATCAGCGACGCGATCATCGCCAGCGCCCAGGATGTCGGGTTCGTCGTCGAAGGCCAGACCGTCGAAGTGATTGGTCTTTGCTCAGGTTGTCAGGGGGCTTGATGAGCAACGCGCTGATCCGCCTCGAGCAGGTTGCCGTCACGTTTGCCGGGCAAAGTGTGCTGGATAACATCGAGTTGAGCGTCGAACCGGGCCAGATCGTCACATTGATCGGCCCCAATGGCGCAGGCAAGACGACGTTGGTGCGCGCTGTGCTCGGTCTGTTGAAACCGGACAGTGGCAGCGTCTGGCGCAAGCCGAAACTGCGCATCGGTTACATGCCGCAAAAACTTCACGTCGATCCGACACTGCCACTCTCGGTTCTGCGCTTCTTGCGTCTGGTGCCGGGCGTGGACCGCGCGATGGCCCTGGCGGCCCTCAAGGAAGTCGGTGCCGGGCAGGTGATCGACAGCCCGGTGCAAAGTGTTTCCGGCGGTGAAATGCAGCGTGTCTTGTTGGCAAGGGCCTTGTTGCGCGAGCCGGAACTGCTGGTGCTCGACGAACCGGTGCAAGGTGTCGATGTGGCCGGTCAGGCCGAACTCTACAGTTTGATTACCCGATTGCGTGACCGCCACGGTTGCGGGGTGTTGATGGTGTCGCACGACCTGCACCTGGTGATGAGCACCACTGACCAGGTGGTTTGCCTCAATCGCCACGTTTGCTGTTCCGGTCACCCTGAGCAGGTCAGCGGCGATCCGGCCTTCGTCGAGCTGTTCGGAAAAAACGCACAAAGCCTGGCGATTTATCACCACCATCACGACCACGCCCACGATCTGCATGGCTCGGTGGTCAAGGCGCCCGGATCGGGCCACACCCATGTCCATGGAGATAGCTGCAAGCATGGCTGATTTTCTGCTCTACGCCCTGCTTGCAGGTCTGGCCCTGGCGGTAGTCGCGGGGCCTCTGGGTTCCTTCGTGGTCTGGCGGCGCATGGCTTATTTTGGCGACACCTTGTCCCACGCGGCCCTGCTGGGCGTGGCGTTGGGTTTTTTGCTGGATGTCAGTCCGACGGTTGCGGTGACCGTGGGCTGCTTGCTGTTGGCGGTGTTGCTGGTGACTTTGCAACAGCGTCAGCCGCTGGCGTCTGACACGCTTTTGGGAATTCTTGCACCCAGCACGCTCTCTCTGGGCCTGGTGGTACTAAGCTTCATGCACGAAGTGCGGATCGACCTGATGGCGTATTTGTTCGGCGACCTGCTGGCGATCAGCCCGACCGATCTGGCCTGGATCCTGGGTGGTAGCGCGGCCGTTCTGGCGCTGCTGGTAGCCTTGTGGCGGCCGTTGTTGGCCATTACCGTGCACGAGGAGCTGGCCAGGGTCGAGGGCTTACCCGTAGCCGGATTACGCATGGCGCTGATGCTGTTGATCGCCGTGGTGATTGCCGTGGCGATGAAAATCGTCGGTGTGTTGTTGATCACTTCGTTGCTGATCATCCCGGCGGCTGCGGCACAGCGTCACGCCCGCTCACCGGAGCAGATGGCACTGGGTGCGAGCCTGCTGGGCATACTCGCCGTGTGTGGCGGATTGGCGTTGTCCTGGTTCAAGGACACCCCGGCCGGCCCGTCAATTGTGGTGGCGGCCGCCGCGCTGTTTCTGCTGAGTTTTGTTCTGCCCCGTCGAGGGGTGTAGACTTGCTCGTTTTTTGCGCAAATAGAGAGTCGCAGGAATGAAGTCGTTCGCCTCCCGTTATCTGCTCCTTGTCGCATTTTCCGTGCTGCTGGGCGCTTGCCAAAGCACGCCACCGGCGGCCACCGAAGCCCCCGATGCGCGGGCCGCCGCCATTGCACAGCTTGAGCAAAGTCTGGCCAGCAGCGAACTGGCCACGGCGGAAGATCAACTGGCTGCCTTGCAGGCCGAATCGCCCAACGATCAATCCCTTGAGCAATATCAGCGTCAACTGGCTGAAGCCTATTTGATGCGCAGTCAGATCGTGTTGCAAAAAGGTGATGTAAACGCCGCAGCCACTGCTCTGAGTCGCGCTCGAGCGCTGATGCCCAAGGCCCCAGCGCTGACCGGTGGGGTCAATGGCGCCATCGCCCAGGCGCGCAAGGCTGAACTGGAAAAGGCCGAAGCTGCTCTCAAGGCGGCCGAAGCCCAGCCAAAAGCCAAGGTCATAGACCCCACGGCTGAAAGCACCACGGTTGCGCTGAATATCAACGATATGGGCAAATTACGTCGACAACTGGACGCTATCGCCGCCGATGTGGTGAATTTTCAGTGTGATGTGAGCATTCAGGCTCCGCGTACTGATGATTACCCCTGGTTGGCGAATTTGCTGAGCAAGCGGGTGAAGAAACTCGATCCGGAGTTCGACCTGAAGCTGGAGCGGCAGATCCTGCGCAGCGTTCCGGCGCAGATGGTGCTCAGCCCTCGCAAAAAACCTTAAAAGCATCGCGAGCAGGCTCGCTCCCACGTTTGATTTGTGTTCATTGCAAATCAACGGTAGGAGCGAGCTTGCTCTCGATGACGGCCTTTCAATCGCTATAAATTTTCAGGCCGGAACAGCCTTGGCCTTCGGCTCCCTGTCCCAAACCCGATGCTGCCCGATGGCCGCAAAAAACGGCTTGATCAGCTTGGCATCCACGCCGACGATCAACCCCGCGTCGGCTTCCAGTTTCAACACATCCAGTAACTGCTTCGCCTCGCCCTGCAGCGCAATCGCCTTCAAGTGTTTGTAAGCCTCCAACAGGTAATGCAGGGCTACGCCGTCCGCGCTCAAGGCCTTGATCGACGCTGCACCGCCGGGCACGAAAACGGCGTCGAACGCTACGGAAGGCAAACCTTCCATGGATGCATCCACTGGCAATGCCTTGCCATCGGCGGTCGTCACGGGGGCGGAAGTCGGGCCAAGCAGTTTGGCGTGCGCACCTTCGGCTTCCAGCGCTTTCTTCATGGCATCAATGGCCGCACCATCGACACCGTTGGCTGCAAGGATGGCGACTTTTCGCGTCTTGATATGGCCCGGTAGCAGATTGGCCTGGCTCAGGGCAGGCGAACGCTCCAGAGAAATCTTCGGCACAGCGACCGTTCCGGCCTTCGGTGCCGGCAAGCCGAGGTTCTGCGCCACACGCTTGGCCAGTTCCAGGTCGATGTTGGCGAGGATTTCGTTCACTTGCCGTGCGCGGATGAACTCCCGTTCAACCTTGCCCAGCTCGAAGCTGTACGCCGAGATGATGTGCTCCTGCTCATGCTGGCTCATGCTGTGGAAAAACAGCCGTGCCTGGGAGAAGTGGTCGCTGAACGACTCGCTGCGCTGACGAATCTTGTTGGCGTCGATGCGTTCGGCATACGTCTCGAAACCGCCATCCTGCGCGGCGGGTGGTGTTTCTTTCGGCCAGCCGCCGTCGATTGAGTTTGGTTCGTAGGAGGCGCGGCCCTTATCAATCGTGGTGCGGTGTAGCGCATCCCGCTGGCCGTTGTGGAACGGCGTGACCGGACGGTTGATGGGAATCTCGTGAAAGTTCGGTCCGCCGAGTCGGCTGATCTGCGTATCGGTGTAGGAAAACAGCCGTCCTTGCAGCAGCGGATCGTTGGAGAAATCGATTCCCGGCACAATGTGGCCCGGACAGAAAGCGACCTGCTCGGTTTCGGCAAAGAAGTTATCGGGGTTGCGATTGAGCACCATTTTGCCCAGCGGTGTGATGGGTACCAGCTCTTCCGGAATCAGTTTGGTGGGGTCGAGGATATCGAAGTCAAAAGCGTGTTCGTTTTCCTCTTCGATCACCTGTACGCCGAGCTCCCATTCCGGGTAGTCCCCCATCTCGATGGATTCCCAGAGGTCGCGACGGTGGTAGTCGGTGTCCTTGCCCGCCAGTTTCTGCGCTTCATCCCACACCAGCGAACAAGTCCCGGCCGTAGGACGCCAGTGGAATTTGACGAAGCGTGATTTTCCTTCGGCATTGATCAGGCGAAAAGTGTGAACGCCGAACCCCTGCATGCTGCGCAGGCTTTTCGGGATCGCCCGGTCGGACATGGCCCAGATCACCATGTGCGCCGATTCCGGTTGCAACGAGACAAAGTCCCAGAACGTATCGTGGGCCGAGCCGCCGGTGGGTATCTCATTGTGAGGTTCGGGTTTCACCGCGTGCACGAAGTCAGGAAACTTGATGGCGTCCTGAATGAAAAACACCGGCATGTTGTTGCCCACCAGATCGAAGTTGCCTTCGTCGGTGAAAAACTTCACCGCGAAGCCTCGTACGTCCCGGACCGTGTCGCCCGATCCACGAGGGCCTTGCACGGTGGAAAAACGAACGAATACCGGCGTTTTTTGGCTTGGGTCCTGCAGGAAACCCGCCTTGGTCAGCACGCTATGGTTCTCGTAGGACTGAAAGTAGCCATGGGCACCCGTGCCCCTAGCGTGAACGATGCGCTCGGGAATGCGTTCATGGTCAAAGTGCGTGATTTTTTCACGCATGATGAAGTCTTCCAGCAGCGAAGGCCCGCGGGCCCCGGCCTTCAGGGTGTTTTGATTATCCGCCACCTTCACGCCCTGATTGGTGCGCAAGGCCTGATCGGTGGCGTCGGAGCGGAATTTTTCCAGGCTATCGAGTTTGGCGTTGGTATTGCTGCGGTCCAGGGTATCGGTCCCGGCCAGTGCGCTCTTGGGGGCGGCAGGCTTCTTGGTACTCATCAGGCATAACTCCTCGGGCTATTTTCGAGTGGCCTTAGTAGTGACTGATGACGTTTTTGACCGTTCCTTTTATCTGACCTTTGATCGCGTTATTGCCAAATGGCTGGTTGAATGCGAAATAAATGCTAAGAACCTCTATACGGACAGGCTAAAATGCGCGCCCGGCTAACCGCTGATCCTTTTCTAACGCGCCCCACAAGGTTCGCTACGTGATCGAGTTTCAAAACGTCCATAAAACCTACCGCGTCGCCGGTAAGGAAATTCCCGCCCTGCACCCGACCAGTCTGACGATTGAGAACGGTCAGGTCTTTGGCCTGATCGGCCATTCCGGTGCGGGAAAAAGTACCCTGCTGCGCCTGATCAATCGCCTGGAAAACTCCAGTGGCGGCAAGATCATCGTCGACGGCGAAGAAGTCACGGCGCTCGACGCCAACGGTTTGCGCCGTTTCCGTCAACAGGTCGGGATGATCTTCCAGCATTTCAATTTGCTGGCGTCCAAGACCGTTGCCGACAACGTCGCGCTGCCACTGACCCTGGCCGGTGAGCTGTCGCGTGCTGACATTGATCGGCGTGTGGCCGAATTGCTGGCTCGGGTCGGTTTGTCCGACCACGCCAAAAAGTACCCGGCGCAATTGTCTGGCGGTCAAAAGCAGCGTGTCGGCATTGCCCGCGCCCTGGCGACCAAGCCGAAAATCCTGCTGTGCGACGAAGCCACCAGTGCCCTGGACCCACAGACCACGGCCTCGGTTCTGCAATTGCTGGCCGAAATCAATCGCGAGCTGAAGCTGACCATTGTGCTGATTACCCATGAGATGGATGTGATCCGTCGTGTCTGTGACCAGGTGGCGGTGATGGACGCTGGCGTGATCGTCGAGCAAGGCTCGGTGGCCGAGGTGTTCCTGCATCCGAAGCACCCGACCACCAAGCGCTTCGTGCAAGAAGACGAGCAAATCGACGAAAGCGAACAGCGCGATGATTTCGCTCACGTACCGGGGCGCATCCTGCGTCTGACCTTCCAGGGCGAAGCGACCTACGCGCCGCTGCTGGGTACCGTCGCGCGGGAAACGGGGGTGGACTACAGCATCCTCGCCGGTCGTATCGATCGCATCAAAGACATTCCCTACGGGCAACTGACCCTGGCCGTGACCGGTGGTGACATGGAGGCGGCCTTCGCCCGCTTCAGCGCCGCCGACGTCCACATGGAGGTGCTGCGTTAATGGAAGCCCTGACAAGTTTCTTCGCCAATATCGACTGGTTCGAAATCTGGCTGGCCACCGGTGACACCTTGCTGATGCTCGGTGGTTCGCTGTTGTTCACCGTATTGTTGGGTCTGCCGCTGGGTGTGTTGTTGTTCCTCTGCAGCCCGCGTCAGTTGCTGGAAGCCAAAGGCATCTACGCGATGTTGTCGCTGGTGGTGAACATCCTGCGCTCGCTGCCGTTCATCATTTTGCTGATCGTGATGATCCCGTTCACCGTGTTGATCACCGGTACCTCCCTGGGTGTCGCCGGTGCGATTCCGCCACTGGTGGTGGGCGCCACGCCGTTCTTCGCGCGACTGGTGGAAACCGCGTTGCGTGAAGTGGATCGCGGCATCATCGAAGCGACCCAATCCATGGGCGCGACGACGCGGCAGATCATCACCAATGCGTTGCTGCCTGAAGCCCGTCCGGGCATCTTCGCGGCGATTACGGTGACAGCGATTACACTGGTGTCCTACACGGCGATGGCGGGTGTGGTCGGTGCGGGTGGGCTGGGTGACCTGGCGATTCGTTTCGGTTACCAGCGTTTTCAAACTGATGTGATGGTGGTCACCGTGATTTTACTGTTGGTACTGGTTCAGGTACTGCAAACCGTCGGCGACAAACTGGTTGTCCACTTTTCCCGTAAATGATCAATGAACTGGCCATTGGCTGGCAGGCGCTGGTTTCAGGCGTCGCCAGCGAGTACCCACAAGGAGTTAGCTGAATGAAAAAACTACTCGTCGCCTTCGCTGCCGTTGCAGCTTTTTCCGCTCACGCTGCCGACACCCTGACGGTTGCGGCGACCCCGGTTCCACACGCGGAAATCCTCGAATTCGTTAAACCGGCCCTGGCCAAAGAAGGCGTGGACCTGAAGGTCAAGGTCTTCACCGACTACATCCAGCCGAACGTGCAGGTTGCGGAAAAACGCCTGGATGCCAACTTCTTCCAGCACCAGCCGTACCTCGATGAATTCAACAAGGCCAAGGGCACTCACCTGGTTTCGGTAGCCGGTGTACACCTGGAGCCGCTGGGCGCCTACTCCAGCAAGCATAAAAAACTGGAAGACCTGCCGGGCGGCGCAAACGTGGTGATCCCGAACGACGCCACCAACGGCGGTCGCGCCTTGCTGCTGCTGGCGAAGGCTGGCCTGATCAAGTTGAAGGATTCGAACAACATCCTGTCGACCGTCAAGGACATCACCGAGAACCCCAAGGACCTGAAAATCCGTGAACTGGAAGCCGCGACCATCCCGCGCGTGCTGACCCAGGTCGACCTGGCCCTGATCAACACCAACTACGCCCTGGAAGCCAAACTCGATCCGGCCAAGGATGCTCTGGTCATCGAAGGCAGCGACTCGCCTTACGTGAACATCCTCGTGGCCCGTCCGGACGACAAGGACAGCGATGCGATGAAGAAACTGGTTGCTGCGCTGCACAGCCCGGAAGTGAAAGCGTTCATTCTCGAGAAGTACAAAGGCGCGGTAGTGCCGGCGTTCTGATCTGAAGTGTTAACAAAAAATGGGGCGCATTGAATGCGCCCCATTTTTTATGCCTGAAAAACGGACTCTGTGGAAGCAAGCCCGCTCCTACCGGTTCCGTGGTGTTCTCACTGACGCTTCAACATCACCGGCAATTGCGCCACCAGTTTCTGGTTGTTCAACGGCGCCCGGATAAAACCGCGCTGTGTCCCGTCCGGTCCGATCACCGCCAGGTTGCCGCTGTGGTCGACGGTGTAGTTCGGTTTGCTGGTGTCCGCCGGAATGAACGGGATGCTCACGGCATTGGCGACTTTTTGCAGTTCTTCGACCGATGCCGGGGCCAGGCCGATGAACTGTGGATCGAAGTAGCCCAGGTACTGCTTGAGCTGCTTGGGCGTGTCGCGATTCGGGTCGACGCTGACCAGTATGATCTGCAACTTGTCCACCGCTTCGGGTGGCAGTTCGCTTTTGATCTGGCGCAGTTGGGCGAGGGTGGTCGGGCAGATGTCCGGGCAGAAGGTGTAGCCGAAGAACAGCAGGCTCCATTTGCCTTTCAACTCGTTGATCGTGACCGGTTGGCCGTCCTGATTGGTCATCGTCACGCTCGGCAGACTGCGGCTTTGCGGCAGCAGGATGATTCCCGCATCGATCAGCGCCGTCGGGTCGCCCTGGCCTTTGCCCGACAGCACTTTGTTGATGGTCAGGCCCAGGACCAGCGCGATCAGGGCGACGAGGATGAAGACGGTTTTCTGGGTTCGAGTCATAGATTCAACAATAAGTAGTGGTCAACGAGCAGGGCGATGAACAGCAGGAACAAGTAGTAAATAGAGTACTTGAAGGTGTTGATCGCCGCGTGCGGCCGAGTGCCACGGTACAGCACCACCGCCCATTGCAGAAATCGGGCGCCCAGTCCGATGGCGCAAATCAGGTAGAGCAGGCCACTCATGTGAATCACGTAGGGCATCAGGCTGACGGCCAGCAGCGCGCCGGTATAAAGCAGGATATGCACCTTGGTGTAATGCTCGCCATGGGTCACCGGCAGCATCGGAATATCAGCCTTGGCGTATTCCTCTTTGCGGTGAATGGCCAGGGCCCAGAAGTGTGGCGGGGTCCAGGCGAAGATGATCAGGACCAACAACAGCGGTTCGGCGCTGACATGACCGGTGGCGGCGGTCCAGCCGAGCAAGGGCGGAGCGGCACCGGCCAGCCCGCCAATGACGATGTTCTGCGGCGTCGCGCGCTTGAGGAAACCGGTGTACACCACGGCATAGCCGAGCAGGGAGGCGAGGGTCAGCCAGGCCGTCAGCGGATTGGTAAAGGCCAGCAGCAAGGCCTGGCCGAGCACCGCCAGCACCAGGGCAAAGGTCAGCGCGGCGGCCGGTGTCACCCGGCCTTCAGCCAGTGGCCGTTTGTGCGTGCGGGCCATCACCGCATCGATGCGCCGGTCCACCACATGGTTGACCGCTGCCGCACCGCCCGCGCACAGGGCGATCCCCAGATTGCCGAACAGCAACACGGTCCACGGCACGCCGGCGCGGGTCGCGAGGAACATCCCCACCAGCGAGGTGATGAGCATCAGCACCACTACTTTCGGTTTGGTCAGCTCCAGGTAGTCACGCCAGATCGCCTGACTGGGACGTTCGCCGATCAGAATCGCCATGGCATCTCTCCTTTTATTGTTATGGGCCCGGCTGTTTGTTTACGCGGACTGAAGCGCCAGCGAGCCGGTTGCTTGACCCGAATCAGGCTGGTGCGGGCGTGATAATTGACCAACACCATCGTCAGCAGCAGCGCAGCGCCCCCGGCGTTGTGCGCGACGGCCACTGGCAGGGGCAGATGAAACAGCACGTTGCTGATACCGAGGGTGATTTGTGCGGCGAGAGCGATCAGTACCAGGCCCGCCAGGCGCGTCATGCCGACCGCCTTCAGTTGCCACGCCAGACCCAGTAGTACGAGGGTCACCAGCAACGCGCCGATGCGGTGCGTCAGGTGAATCGCGGTGCGGGCATCGCTGTCCAGTTGCCCGCCGAGGTAATTCGGGCCGATGTGTTGGGTCAGGTGAAAGCCGTTGGCGAAGTCGGCCGGGGGCAGCCATTGACCGTGGCAGGTCGGGAAGTCGATGCAGGCCACGGCGGCGTAGTTGGAACTGACCCAGCCGCCGAGGGCAATTTGCAGGATCACCAGCAGCAACCCGGCCGTCGCCCAGTGTTGCAAGCGTCGTGGCACGGTCAGCGCCGGCAGTACGCCGGACAGGCGCAAGGTCAGCAGAAACAACAGGCTCAGCGTGGCAAAGCCGCCCAGCAAATGTCCGGTGACGACTTGCGGCCAGAGCTTGAGCGTCACCGTCCACATGCCGAACGCCGCTTGGCCAAACACCACCGCCAGCAGGAACAACGGCAGCTTCAGCGGTTGTCCCGGATGCCGGCGATTGATCCAGGCACGTCCGGCCAGTACCGAGATCAGCATGCCGAGGGTGCCGGCAAAGTAGCGATGGATCATCTCGTTCCAGCCCTTGTGGGCCTCGACTGGAGCGTCAGGGAAATGCAATTCGGCATGGGCCAGTTGGGCTTCGCTTTTCGGCACACTGATAAAGCCGTAGCAGCCGGGCCAGTCCGGGCAGCCGAGGCCGGCGTGAGTCAGGCGGGTATAGGCGCCGAGCAACACCACAATCAGTGCCAGCAGGGTGGCAAACAGCGCGAGGCGAAATCCAGGTTTGGCCATGACGATGCCCTTATCCGATGTTCGACAGTTTCAGCAGGTGGCGCAGGTCGTTGAGCAAGTCCTTGCCCTTGACCGACGGGTCGTAGCGCAGCACCAGATTGCCGTGTGGATCGATGATCCACAGTTGCGGCGTGGTCTTGTCGCCGTTCGAATGACTGAAAGTGCTCAAATCCAGCGGATAGCGCTGCAGCTGCGGATATTCCCGAGTCAGTTTGGCGTCGTACTCGGACGTCAACGGTTGGGCGGCCGCGAGTGCATGGCTGGCGCGAGAGGCATCGCGACCGAGGCCGATCTGGATTTGCCGTGCCAGATACACCAACTGCTGGCAGTCCAATGCGCAATCCTTCGGCGCGGTGACCAGCATCTGCCAGCGGTCCTCCTGCGCCTGCACGCCGATGTCGGCGCGGGTCTGGCCGTTGCCGATCAGTTCGCCGTGATAACTGCGGCCCTCCGGCACCCAGAACTGCAGTTTGTACATGCCGGTGGCGAGGATCATCGGACCGATCACCCCGAGCAGGATCAACAGCAACTGCAAGCGACCCTTGCGCCGACTCGCCGGCGTTTTCGCCTCAGACATGCTGGGTGGATTCATGGCCGCTCCCATGGTGTTTCTCCTTTGCGTTGTGCCAGCCGAGGTAGAGATAAAGGCCGAACAGGGCGATCGCCATGGCGAACCACTGCACGGCGTAAGCGATGTGTTTTTCCGGGCCCATGGCGACCACCGGCCAGTCAGCCTGGTAGGACGCGGGGCCGCTTTCCTCGCGTAATTCGAAGGCGAACCCTTCGCGCTCGAGCGCTGACCAGAGTTTTGCCGGGTCAACCGCCGTGACCAGTTGAGGCCAGGTCGTTGAGTTGGGATCGGCATGGAGCTGGAAGGTCGCGCCGGGGGAGACGTAGACCCACGCGTCGAGACTCAAGGCCTCGGCAGGGGTGGTGAATTGAGGCGGTGTGCGCCGGTCCGGCCATGGCAGCCAGCCGCGGTTGACCAGCAGCCAGAGCCCTGTTGCCTGATCCTGAAACGGTTGCAGCAGCTCGACCCCGACTTTGCCGTCGCGCTGGCGGTTGTCCAGCAGCAGGCTGTGGGCGGCATCGAACTGGCCGTGCAGGCGCACGCGGCGAAAGGCCGGGTCTGCGGTGTGTTGCAGCTCGGTGCTGGCCATCGGCTCGGCGGCCCGGCGTTCGGTATAGCTTTGCAGCAGTGCGCTTTTCTCGGCGCCCCGGCTCAATTGCCAGAACCCCAAGGACACCAGCAGCGGCAGCAACAGCGCCACCACCAGTGTCGGCACGATGCCCGGCCGGAAGCGCTTCATGGCGTCGCCAGAAAGTCGGTCATCGCGATAGCTATACTCAAGTGCATCGCTTGTCCCCCCGGAGTCTTACCCATGCTCAAAGCAGCCATCGTCCTGATGCTGATTGCCACGGTTGTCAGCCTGTTCAGCGGCCTGTTTTTTCTGGTCAAGGACGACAGCAGCTCGAACCGCCTCGTCATTGCCTTGAGTGTCCGTGTTGCACTGGCCGCCACCACCGTCGGCTTGATCGCCTGGGGCTTCTTCAGCGGCCAGTTGGTGTCCCACGTTCCGTGGTAGCTTCAAGCGCTTCCAACTTGAGGCTTGCAGCTTGCGGCTTATAGCTGCTCTTAAAGCACGTAGACGAAAACAAACAGTCCGATCCACACCACGTCCACGAAGTGCCAATACCAACTCGCCGCCTCGAAGCCGAACTGGTGATCGGCGTCGAAGTGCCCGCGCATGATCCGCATCAACATCACGAACAGGATGATGGTGCCGATGGTCACGTGGGCACCGTGGAAGCCGGTGAGCATGAAGAACGTGGCGCCATAGATGCCCGAGCCCAGGGTCAGGCCCAGTTCGTGGTAGGCGTGCATGTATTCTTCGGCCTGGAAGGTCAGGAACGCGCAACCGAGCAGCACGGTGATCGCCAGCCAGAGTTTCAGCGCGCCGCGATGGCCTTTCTTCAAGGCGTGGTGGGCGATGGTCACCGTCACGCTGGAGCTCACCAGCAATACGGTATTGAGCAGCGGCAGGCCCCAGGGGCTGATGACCTCCTTGGGCGGCGGGAAGAGTTTGGAGTCCGGATTGTTCAGCAGTGGCCAGGTGAACTGGAAGTTCGGCCACAGCATATGGGCGATGCCTTTGGCGCCTTCGCCACCCAGAGCCGGGCCGGAGACGTGGCGCACATAAAACAGCGCGCCGAAAAAGGCGATGAAGAACATCACTTCCGAGAAAATGAACCAGCTCATGCCCCAGCGGAACGAGCGATCCATCTGCGGGCTGTACAGACCGCCGCGACTTTCCTTGATCACCGCGCCGAACCAGCCGAACAACATGTAGGCCAACAGCAGGCCACCGACGAAAAAGATCAGCGGACCATGTGATTCCGGCCGCGCAGCTTTCAGGTCGTTGAACCAGGTGGCCAGGCCGAACACGGTGGTGAGCATGCCGAGCGTGGCAATGATCGGCCACTTGCTCTGGGCGGGAACGTAATAATGTTCATGAGTTGCCATTGATTGTTCTCCTTATCGGGCACGCTCAACCGCCAGTGTTTGCAACGACTACCGGTGGATGTCGGGCGGTGATATCGAACAGCGTGTAGGACAGCGTCAGGTGCTTCACATCCTTGGGCATGTCACGGTCAACGATGAAACGTACCGGCATCTCGATCCGTTGACCGGGCTGCAGCACTTGCTGGGTAAAGCAAAAACATTCGGTCTTGTGGAAATACGCCGCCGCAGTGCTGGGCGCGATGCTCGGGACGGCCTGGGCGCTCATCGGGCGGTCGGTGGGGTTATGCGCGATGAAGATCATCTCGTTCACCGCCCCCGGATGGGCCACCAGATCATCACCCTTGGGATAGAACTCCCACGGCATGTCGGCGTTGTTCATCGACAGAAACTGCACGCGAACCTGCCGCGAGGTGTCGACCGTTTGCTCGCCCTCATACTGCCCGGCGGTCTTGCCATTGATGCCGAATGCCTTGCACATCACGTCGTAGATGGGCACCAGGGCAAAGCCGAAGACAAACATCGCTACCACCACCAATAGCAGGCGGGTGACCAGTTTCTTCATCGAAATCGAGTCAGCCATGGTTCCAACCCGCAACCGGGCCCCCTGTAGGCGCGAGCCTGCTCGCGATGGTCGTCAACGATAACGCTGCAAGCCTGATGCTCCGCGGCGCTCTCAGGTTTTTCGCGAGCAGGCTCGCTCCTACAGGGGTTACGTTCATTTCACTTCCGGCGGCGTGGTGAAGGTGTGATACGGCGCCGGCGACGGGATGCTCCACTCCAGGCCTTCGGCCCCATCCCACGGTTTGGCCGGTGCCGGCGGGCCGCCGCGAATGGTCTTGATCACGATGAACAGGAAGAAGATCTGCGTGGCTCCGAACATGAATGCGCCGATCGACGACACCATGTTGAAGTCGGCGAATTGCAGGTTGTAGTCCGGAATCCGGCGCGGCATGCCGGCCAGCCCTACGAAGTGCATCGGGAAGAAGGCCATGTTCATGCCGATGAACGACAGCCAGAAATGCAGCTTGCCGAGGGTTTCGTCGTACATGTGGCCGGTCCATTTCGGCATCCAGTAGTAGGCCGAGGCGAAGATCCCGAAGATCGCCCCTGGCACCAGCACATAGTGGAAGTGCGCGACCACGAAGTAGGTGTCCTGGTACTGGAAGTCCGCCGGGGCGATGGCCAGCATCAACCCGGAAAAACCGCCGATGGTGAACAGGATCACGAACGCCACGGCGAACAGCATGGGTGTCTCGAAGGTCAGCGAGCCCTGCCACATGGTGCTGGCCCAGTTGAACACCTTCACGCCCGTCGGCACCGCAATCAACAGCGTGGCGTACATGAAGAACAGCTCGCCCACCAGCGGAATGCCGACCACGAACATGTGGTGCGCCCAGACGATGAACGACAGGAACGCGATGCTTGCGGTGGCGTAGACCATCGAGGTGTAGCCGAACAGCGGCTTGCGCGAGAAGGTCGGGATGATCGAACTGACGGCGCCGAAGGCCGGCAGAATCATGATGTACACCTCGGGGTGGCCGAAGAACCAGAACACGTGCTGGAACAGTACCGGGTCACCGCCACCGGCGGCGCTGAAGAAGCTGGTGCCGAAGTGGATGTCCATCAGCATCATCGTCACGCACCCGGCCAGTACCGGCATCACCGCAATCAGCAGAAAGGCGGTGATCAGCCAGGTCCAGACGAACAGCGGCATTTTCATCAACGTCATGCCGGGGGCGCGCAGGTTGAGGATGGTGGCGATCACGTTGATCGCGCCCATGATCGAACTGATCCCCATCAAGTGGATGGCGAAGATGAAGAACGTCACGCTTTCCGGTGCATAGGTCGTTGACAGCGGGGCGTAGAAGGTCCAGCCGAAGTTCGGTCCGCCACCGGGGGTGAACAGGGTCGAGACCAGCAGGATGAACGCCGCCGGCAGCAGCCAGAAGCTGAAGTTGTTCATCCGTGGCAGGGCCATGTCCGGTGCGCCGATCATCAGCGGGATCATCCAGTTGGCGAGGCCGACGAACGCCGGCATCACCGCACCGAACACCATCACCAGACCGTGCATGGTGGTCATCTGGTTGAAGAACGCCGGTTCGACGATTTGCAGGCCTGGCTGGAACAATTCGGCGCGAATCACCATCGCGAACGAACCACCCAACAGAAACATGGTGAAGGCAAACCACAGGTACAGCGTGCCGATGTCCTTGTGGTTGGTGGTCAGCACCCAGCGCATCAGGCCTTTGGCGGGGCCGTGGGCGTGGTCGGCATGACCGTGGTCATCGATAACGGCGCTCATGGCCTGTCTCCTGTCAACAGATGGGCTGGGCAGGCCGGGGCGCTGTGCCCCGACCGGTTCCTTACATGCGCAATAGACCGGGTCATTTGCTTTCCGCCTGTTTCAGCTCCAGCACTTCTTTAGGAGTGACCATGTCGCCCTTGTTGTTGCCCCAGGCGTTACGTTCGTAGGTCACGACCGCCGCGATATCGACTTCCGAGAGCTGCTTGCCGAACGCCGCCATGGCGGTGCCTGGCTTGCCGTGGAAGACCAGGCTCAGGTGAGCCTCTTTCGGTCCGGTGGCGATTTTCGAGCCCTTGAGCGCCGGGAACATGGGCGGCAGTCCCTGGCCTTCGGCCTGGTGACAGGCTACGCACGTGGTGTGATAGATCTTGTCGCCGCGCTCCTTGAGCTCGTCGAGGGTCCATTCCTTGCTGGTCAGTTCTTTAAGCTGGGCGGCTTCGGCTTTGCGGTCGGCCAGCCACTTGTCGTAATCGGCCTTTTCCTTGACCTCGACCACGATCGGCATGAAGCCGTGATCCTTGCCGCACAGCTCGGCGCACTGGCCACGGTAGATGCCGGGTTTGTCGACGCGGGTCCAGGCTTCGTTGACGAACCCCGGGATCGCATCGCGCTTGACCGCAAAGGCCGGCACCCACCAGGAGTGGATCACGTCGGCGGATGTCACCAGGAAGCGCACCTTGGCGCCAATCGGCAGCACCAACGGCTTGTCGACCTCAAGCAGGTAATGCTCGCCCTTGGCTTCCTTGTTGTGGATCTGGTTGGCGGGGGTGGCCAGGTTGCTGAAAAACTCGACGTCCTGGCCCAGGTATTTGTAATGCCACTTCCACTGATAACCGGTGATCTGGATATCGATATCCGGCTCACTGGGGTCGTACATCTTGATCAGGGTCGCCGTCGCGGGAACCGCCATGGCCACCAGAATGATGAAGGGCACGATGGTCCAGAGGATTTCGACGGTGGTGCTTTCATGGAATTTTGCGGCCACCTGCCCGGTCGAGCGGCGGTGCAGAATCATCGACCAGAACATGGCGCCAAAGACGATGATGCCGATCACCACACAGATCCAGAAAATGGTCATGTGCAGGTCAAATACAGCGTGACTGATTTCAGTCGCTCCAGGCGCCATATTCACAGTCCAGGCGGCTTGCGCCTGGCTGAAAATCGACCACAACAGGAGGCCCATCCAGACATGTGGATGTCGCATCATTGCGGGTTCCCCTTATCGTTCTTGTTATCCCGCCGGCTTTCACCTGCGGCAAGGGAGCGGCTGCATCAGACTACGAACTTGAATCGCCGGGCCTTGCTGCATTTGCAGTCGGGCGTCATCAGCTAACTCCATTCAAGTCCGAGTATAGACAGCGACTCTCACCTCGCAATGCGAAGGCGTAAATGATCTGAAACAGCATTAACTTGCATTGCAGGCCACGAAAGGAGAAGGATGCAGACGAGTGGTGGCAAATCGATATAACGCAGGTGTCTCAAGGATGAAATAATTATGACAAATGCGTCTTAGCATTTTTCGTAAGCCAGCTAAGTTATGTCTTCCCTATTTCATTGCCTTGTTTCCTGGAGTTTTCATGAACACCGCCGCATTGCGCGAGCAGATCCAAAAAGCCCAACAACACGAATCCGAAACCGGCCTGCTGACGCGTCAGCTGGAAAGCAAACTGCCTCGCTTGCATCCGGCGATCCAATTGCCGGAGGCGGATGCCAATGGGGTACTGACACGTTTTGTCGCCGCCTACATCGACGAAGTGCCCGATCTGCTGGACGCAGCCAATGAAGTCGCCAGGGAAGCGGGTATCGAGTCACAGATCAAACCGGTGCTGAAAATCGCCGAGCAGTATTTCCTCCAGCCACCGGCGATCATGGCCGGGCACGTCGGGCTCGACAGCCTGCTGGACGAGGCCTACCTGGCGCATCGGTTTGTCGAAGAGGTCAATGACCTGTACATCAAGCATTTTGGCCAGCCACTGATCCCCCTGGACATGACTGTCGCCAACCTGATTGCTCACCAATTGATCGGTGAGGAGTTCGCCAACCAACTGGACGAGGCGGTGCATCACGCTTTCGACGAGATGCTCAACGAAGAGAGTTTCGCTCTGGAGTCGGTAGAGGCCTACCGCGAGAAGCTCAGCAGCCCGGACACCGGCGCCGCGTGGAAGCGTTGGCCGTGCATGTCCCGCCGCCTGGGCGTGGGCCTGGAGCTGGAAGCCTGATCCACCTCCGTCCACTGTAGGAGCGAGCCTGCTCGCGATGGTCGACAACGGTTACGCGGGCATCCTGACACCCCGCGGTATTCTTTTGCCCATCGCGAGCTCGCTCCTGCAGGGGTATTCAGCCCGATGCACCTATGCCGGTGTTGGTCCGTACCCGTCCCTCCAACCGGCGCTTCAGTCCCCGGGACTCGATCAAGAACTTCGAGCCCTTCGCCGCATTCGCCCGACCCCATTCCTCCAATAGCTCCAGGCACGCATGATCGATGTAGCTCAGATTATTGAGCGGCACATGCACCGTCGCGCCGTCAGGAATGCTGGCGAGTATCCGGGCCAGCGCCGGCACTTTGAGAAAGGTGGCCGCGCCCACCAGCCGCAACTCCATTTTTCCCTCTTTGGGCAGGTCGATCAGGCTGACCTTCAAGCGTGAGGCTTTCCAGGCCAGTTTGGCCATGGTCAAGCCAAAGCCGATCAGCACGCCGGCCAGACTTGCCACGGGAATGCTTTGCAGCACGCTCGACAGCAGCATCACGAACGCCAGCAGCCACAGTCCGTGGAAAATCGTCGAGTACCGAGTGGTGGCTCCGGCTTGTACATTGGCTGAGCTGCGAACGATCACGCCGGTCATCGGCAACGCGCCAAGCAGTCCGCAGAGCGTGTTGCCGATTCCTTGTGCCGACAGTTCGCGATCGAAATCCGAACGCTGACCACTGTGCATGCGGTCTACTGCGGCGGCGGACAGCAGGGTTTCGGCGCTGGCGATAAAGGCCACGGCAAACGCGGCGATCGGCAGGGCGGGATCAGCCAGGTTATCCAGTCCCGAAGGCTTGGGCGCGGCATCGAGCATCACATGCACCTGTGACAGGACGATCAATACCCCGATGCCGGCGAGCGCTTTCCCAATACTCAGCAATAGGTCAATCGTCCTTAAATCAATGACATTTGGCGACCTGGCGGGCAAAAGGATTCGCAATCCAGGTTAAACCCTCCCCGTTGATCAAGCCCCAGGCGCCTGATGGTTTTGGAAAAGCGCTGTGCCAACAGGTCGGCAAAGGGACCTTCGCCGCGCATCCGTGCGCCAAAACGGCTGTCGTACAACTCACCACCACGGCTCTGGCGAATCAGGCTCAGGACATGAGCCGCCCGTTGCGGGTAATGAGCGCCCAGCCATTCCTCGAACAGCGGTGCAACCTCCAGCGGCAAGCGCAGCATCATATACGCCGCACTCTGTGCTCCGGCCGCATGGGCCTCGGTCAGCAGGCTTTCGAGTTCGCTGTCGTTGATCATGGGAATCATCGGTGAGCACAGCACTCCCACCGGAATTCCCGCCTCACGCATGACCCTGATCGCGCGAAGCCGGGCCTTGGGCGCCGCCGCTCGGGGTTCAAGGATGCGTTTGAGTTCGTCATCCAGGGTGGTCAGGCTGATCATCACCGCCACCAGTCTCTGCCGGGCGAGTTCGGCCAACAGGTCCAGATCGCGCAGGATCAACGAACCTTTTGTGATGATGGTCACCGGGTGGCGATAACGCAGCAGCACTTCCAGGGTTTGGCGGGTGATTTTGTGTTCGCGCTCGATCGGCTGATACGGGTCGGTGTTGGAGCCAAGATTGATCGGCGCGCATTGATAGCCACGCTTGGAGAGTTGTTCCTCCAGCACCTGAGCGGCGTTGGTCTTGGCGATCAGGCGCGTTTCGAAATCCAGTCCCGGGGACATGTCCCAATAGGCATGGCTCGGTCGTGCATAGCAATAAATGCAACCGTGCTCGCATCCGCGGTAAGGATTGATCGAACGATCAAAGGGCAGATCTGGCGAATTGTTGCGGGTGATGATGGTTTTCGCCGTCTCGATGCGCACCTCGGTGCCTTGCGTGATCGGCACTTCCTGATACCAGCCGTCGTCCTCGGCCACCGAACGATTGGGGGCGAAGCGATTGTGCGGGTTGGTCGCGGTGCCGCGGCCACGGGGGGGCAATGGCGTTTGCATGGGGGCATCCTGTTAGCTGTACGCACATACAGTATATCGCTGCGCCGTGGTCGACCAGTGCCGTTCGGCATTTTTCTGTTTTAATTATATAAGCCAGAGTGTGGTAATTAATAGATACATATGTAGTCTGGTTTGCAGGCAATAAGTATCGGTATTATTTTTTTGCAGCAAACCCTAATTATGAATATCGCTTAAAAGGATTTAATAATGTCGTATTTCAATCGTCGTGGTATTTTTCTTCAGAAACTTGGCCCGACCGTAGTCGATCCGGATGAAGTGCTGGTTTCCATGCAATTCGCTCTGAAAGAGCCTGCACAGGATGAAGAAGGAGCGATCACTGAAAAGTTGCTTGATTCCACCATTTTCATTGCATCCTCTACTGACGGCGGTCAATCTTTCAGTATTGGCAACGCCAAAGATGTAGATGGTGATGGCGATATCGATAATGACGACAGGGCCAGATTGCTGGCACTCGCCAAAGCCTATGCAAATATCGTTCGTCCCTGATTCATGATTGCCAGTCACTGTCGGCACGTTCAGTTGCCGAAGGTGGAGTGGCATGCTGCGCACACGAGCTGTGCGCAGCTGCAGATAAGGAAGTCCATCATGTGGAATCCCGCAAGCACGGGTGTGTTCTTACAGCGAATAGAAACACCGGAAAGTAATAAAATAGTTCTAAAAATTCTGAGGAAGCCATCTGGTGCTGATTACGCAGATCTTGCTGAAGAAACAGTCACGGTTTTGAATTTTAATCCGAACGATACAGAAGAATACTCTCTGCAGTTTGATCCCTGGTCCGACATAAATGTTGTTGCGGATGGCAGCATTGATGAGAAAGATATAAATGTGATTACTCGGCTCGCGCTGGAGTTTCGTGATCAGACAGCAATCAGCTCCGATAGTGGAGTTTTTCTTGAAGTCACTCCTGTCGAGGATAAAAGACTTCTGGTGCTAGTTAGTGTGTTGGACCTGGAAGATTTTGAGCAACCGGAATTCAATTATCTTTTGAACGCCACTTCTTCTGATAAGGGTGAAAGTTTCTCCGTAAGAAGGATCAATCCCGATTCCGGCCCAGCTGTCAATGAAACCCTCGGCCTGGAAAACCTGATAAAAGCGTTCATCAAATTGAGATTGTAAATTCAGCTGATCCGCGCATATTTCACGTTTCATTGACACCTGCCTCACGGGCCTTTGACCGCTCAGGGCTGAACATAAGACATCAACATCCAGTCTCTCCCTGAACGGTCAACCGAGCATGCCCCTACCGCGCATTTTTCCGGCGATGTGCCTATCGCTTGTTGCACTTTTCAACCTTACACCGGTCTTCGCGGATGACACGGCTTTGCCTCGTCCGCCAGAGTGGGCGCAACCGGTCGAGGTGCAGTACAACCTCTTTCAGATGAGCCCGACGCTCTATCGCAGCGCACTGCCCGACAGTGGCGCTGTTTCGCTTCTGGAAAAACTCAAGATCGGCACCGTGATCAGTTTTCTTCCGGAGCCGGATTCAAGCTGGTTGTCGACACCCGGTATCGCCCAGGTACAACTGCCCTATCGCACAAACCATGTGGATGACGCAGACATCATCAAGGCCCTGCGCACCATTCAAACCGCCGAAGCCAAAGGCCCGGTTTTGATGCACTGCAAGCATGGATCTGACCGAACCGGTTTGATCGCGGCCATGTATCGGGTTGTGGTGCAGGGCTGGAGCAAGGAAGACGCACTGAACGAAATGACCCATGGTGGCTTTGGTGACAGCACCCACTTCAAGGACGGTATTCGTTACATGATGCAGGCCGATGTCGACAAACTTCGCACCGCGCTGGCCAACGGCGATTGCAGCACTAGCCCGTTCGCGGCGTGTTCGATGAAAAGTTGGTTCAAGTCGGCACATGTCGAGTAACCCTGCCCTCCACTGCATTGCGCAGTGGAAGGCGGTTCATGTCACTCAGTGTTGCTCGTCTGACTTTTTCTTCAGCTTCGGGTTCGGGAAGAACTGCACTGCCTGAACCTTGGCATCCGGTGCTTTCAAGGCGGGGGTGTTGACCCGGGTGCCCAACTCCTTGGGTACCGACAAGCCTTGTTCATTCAGTGTGTCGGAGTAACCGCAGGCCACGCATTCGCGGTGCGGCACGCCATCCTCGTTCCACATCATCAATTTGTCCGGCTCGCTGCAAGCCGGGCAAACCGCACCGGCGATAAAGCGTCGTTTTGTTACCACTGGACCCTCACTCATGCTGCTGCGTCCTCACTCAAGCCGCTGTGACGCAAGAGTGCGTCAATCGATGGCTCACGACCACGGAAATCGATGAACAACACCATCGGCTCCTGGGATCCTCCACGCGCCAGTATGGCCTCGCGGAACGCGCGACCGGTGTCGGCGTTGAGCACGCCTTCTTCTTCAAATTTCGAGAAGGCGTCGGCCGAGAGCACTTCAGCCCACTTGTAGCTGTAGTACCCCGCTGCGTAACCCCCGGCAAAGATGTGCGCAAAGCTGTTGGGAAAGCGGTTGTAGGCGGGTGGACGCATGACTGACACCTCGTCGCGCACGCCTTCGAGCACTTGCAGCACGCCACGACCGTCGCCGTGGGTGGCGTGCAGTTCGAAGTCGAACAGCGAGAACTCCAGTTGACGCACCATCATCAGGCCGGACTGGAAGTTTTTCGCTGCGAGCATTTTGCCCAGCAGGTCCTGAGGCAGTGGCTCGCCGGTTTCATAGTGGCCGGAAATCAACGCCAGGCCTTCAGGTTCCCAGCACCAGTTTTCCATGAACTGACTTGGCAACTCGACTGCATCCCACGCCACGCCATTGATGCCGGACACGCCAGCGTGCTCGACCCGGGTCAGCAGGTGATGCAGGCCATGACCGAATTCGTGGAACAGGGTGGTCACTTCATCGTGGGTCAGCAGGGCAGGTTTGCCGCTGTCGGCCGGGGTGAAGTTGCACACCAGGTTGGCCACCGGGCTTTGCAGAACGCCGCCAGCGGTACGACGACGGTCGCGCGCACCATCCATCCAGGCACCGCCGCGCTTGTTGGCACGGGCATAGAGGTCGAAGAAGAAGCGGCCGACATGCTGACCATTTTCCTTGATCTCGAACAGGCGCACGTCCGGGTGCCAGGTGTCGAAGCCTTTGAGTTCGGCGATTTCGATGCCGTACAGGCGTTGCACGATAGCGAACAGCCCGCTCAGCACTTTATCGATCGGGAAGTAGGCACGCAGGGCTTCCTGGGCCACGCTGTAGCGCTGTTCGCGGAGTTTTTCGCCGTAGAAACCGCTGTCCCAGCTTTGCAGGTCCGGGCAGCCTTGTTCCGCCGCGTAAGCCTTGAGCTGCTCCAGGTCCTGGACGGCAAACGGTTTGCTGCGCTTGGCCAGATCACGCAGGAAGCTCAGGACCTGATCGCTGGATTCGGCCATTTTGGTGGCCAGGCTCAGCTCGGAGTAACTGGTGAAGCCCAGCAGTTTTGCCAGCTCCTGACGCAGATCGAGGATTTGTTCCATCACCGGGCCGTTATCGTTCTGACCGGCGTTCGGGCCTTGGTCCGACGCACGTGTGCAGTAGGCGGCGTAGACTTCTTCGCGCAATTTTCGGTCTTGGGCGTAGGTCATTACCGCGTAGTAGCTCGGGAACTCCAGGGTGATCAGCCAGCCATCCAGGTCTTTGGCCTGGGCTGCAGCAGCCATTTGCGCCTTGGCCGAGTCGGTCAGGCCGGCGAGGGCGGCTTCATCGGTGATGTGCTTGGTCCAGGCCTGAGTGGCGTCGAGCAACTGGTTGGAGAAGCGGCTGCCCAGTTCGGACAGCTTGCTCTGCACTTCGGCATAACGCTTTTGCTCGGCTTCCGGCAGGTCGATACCCGACAGGCGGAAATCGCGCAGGGAGTGTTCCAGAATGGTTTTCTGCGCCACGTCGAAACCGGCGGCTTCCGGGCTGTTGGCCAGGGCTTCGAAGGCCTGGAACAGTTCGCGGTTCTGGCCCAATTCGGTGGCGTAGGCGCTCAGGGCCGGCAGGCAGGACTCGTAGGCCTCGCGCAGTTCGGCGCTGTTGCACACGGCATTGAGGTGGCTGACCGGGCTCCAGGCAGCGCCGAGGCGGTCGTTGAGCTCGTCCATTGCCAGTACCAGCCCAGCCCAGATCGGCTGTTTGCCCTGGGTTTTGAGGATCTCGATAATGGCGGCACGGTTGTCAGCCAGGATCTGTTCAATGGCCGGTTGCACGTGTTCGGCACGGATCGTGGAGAACGGCGGCAGGTCGTAGGGCTGCAAGAGAGGGTTGTTCACGCTCACGGTTGATACCTTGGCTGGAGAAACATGCAGCCATCTTAATTACAATCGACACTCACCGCAGCTATCAGCGACAGAGAGAGAACCTATCGTGTCCCTTCGCAAGTATCAGAACCACACGCCGCTGCTTGGCAAAGGCGCTTTTGTCGACCGTTCGGCGGTGGTGATTGGCGACGTCGAAATCGGTGAAGACAGCTCCGTCTGGCCACTGACGGTGATCCGTGGCGACATGCACCGCATCCGCATCGGTGCGCGCACCAGCGTGCAGGACGGCTGCGTACTGCACATCACCCATGCCGGGCCGTTCAACCCCGAGGGTTTCCCATTGCTGATCGGCGATGACGTGACCATCGCCCACAAGGTCATGCTGCACGGCTGCAGCGTGGGCAGCCGGGTGTTGATCGGCATGGGCAGTATTGTCATGGACGGTGCGGTGGTCGCCGACGATGTGATCATCGGCGCCGGCAGCCTGGTGCCACCGGGCAAACGCCTGGAAAGCGGTTTCCTTTATGTGGGCAGCCCGGTGAAGCAAGTCCGGCCGCTGACTGACAAGGAGCAAGCCTTTTTCACCTACAGCGCGGCGAACTACGTGAAGCTCAAGGATCTGCATCTGGCCGAAGGCTACGACCAGCTTTGAGCCCCGGATAACGGACAGCCTCCCACGATTGCCCAGGAATTTTCATGCATTACCAGACCGTTTTGTTCGACCTCGATGGCACCTTGACCGACCCCCGTGAGGGCATCACCCGTTCAATTCAGTTTGCCCTGGGCAAACTGGGCATCGATGAGCCCGACCTGAGCAAACTCGAACACTTCATCGGCCCGCCGTTGTTACAAGCGTTCATGCAGTTC
The DNA here is from genome assembly GCF_058792515.1 of Pseudomonas sp. MT92. Lineage (NCBI taxonomy): Bacteria > Pseudomonadati > Pseudomonadota > Gammaproteobacteria > Pseudomonadales > Pseudomonadaceae > Pseudomonas > Pseudomonas sp. MT92. The sequence goes on along the minus strand of NZ_JBXAFA010000020.1, from coordinate 22,491 downwards.
TACGACTTCGATGAGGCCAGGGCCTGGGAAGCGGTCAATTTTTACCGGGAGCGCTTCAAAGTGACCGGGCTCTACGAGAATCGCGTTTTCGACGGTGTCACGCCGCTACTGGAAACCCTCGGCGGACAAGGGAGACAGCTTTACATTGCGACGTCCAAACCCTGGGTGTTCGCCCGGGAAATCGCCCGGCATTTCGATTTCGCCAGGCACTTCAAGGTGATTTACGGCAGCGAACTGGATGGCACCCGTACCAACAAAGTCGAGCTGATCGCTCACTTGATCGCCGAAGAAGGCCTGGACCCGGCCAATACCCTGATGATCGGCGACCGCAAGCACGATTTGATCGGTGCGCGGAGCAATGGGATGGACGCGGCGGCTGTCGGTTATGGCTTTGGCAGTCGGGAAGAACTGAGCGCCGAGGCGCCGACCTATCATTTTGAAACCCTGGATGACATGCATCAGGCGTTTTTGCGGCGTTAGGCAAACGGCCTTCGCGGGCTTGCCCGCGTAGAGGCCTGTTCAGCCATCGGTACTCTTGGGTTCCGCCATTGCCTTGAGCACCGCCTTGCGCTGCTCAACCGGCAAAGCCCCAAGCTTCTCGACCTGCGCATAAAACCTCACCCAATCGCCTCCCTGTTGCTTGAACAGCGCCGCAAACGCCGGCACCCACTGGTCGTACAGGCCAAACGGCAGCAACCGTGCGTTGTTCAACGGTGCGTTGATCCAGGCGTCATAACGTTTGTCTCCAGCCCATTGGTCATCGCGCAACTGACGGTATTCGGCGCGTAACCGCTCGAACGCTGCGACTTTACGCTGGCGCATTTGCTCGGGCGGCAGCGGCAGGGCGTAGAGCGCTTCCAGTTGTGTCCGGGTGTTCAGAACCAATTGAATGAACTGGTCCCGATGTCGTGCCTGTTTATTATCGTCCGGTGGAAGGCTACGGAATGCGCGCCATTGGCGGGTGCCTTCCTGTTCGACGAAGGTGGCGAACGACTCGTTGAACTCCGTGTCGTCTTTCACATACACACGTTGATGCGCCAGTTCGTGAAAGATCAGCGTGGCCAGGCGCTCATCGCCCCAGCCCATCATCGAATTCATGATCGGATCGTTGAACCAGCCCAGGGTCGAGTAAGCCTCGACACCGCCGATCGACACGTCCATGCCTTGCAGGCGTTGCAGCGCCGCCTCGCCCCGGGCAGCACTCTGGTTGTAGTAACCGCGGTAGGCCACGCAACCGGCGATGGGGAAGCAATGGTTCTGAGGCTTCAGGGAAAATTCCGGTGTGACGAATACATTCCAGACCACATAGGGCCGACCGATGTCGGCATACAAGCGGTAGCTCTGGTTATCCGGCAGATGCAGCTGTTGGCTGGCAAATGTGCGGGCTTTTTGTGATTGGATCAGGTGTGCACGCAGTTTTTGATCGCGATCGGGGTCGGCAATCACACTGGAAACCGGCTCCCGTGCCCGCAGCAACTGCAGTTGACCGCTGGCCAGCTGGCTGTAGTAGCTGACGCTGGCACAACCGTTGAGCAACAAAAACAACATGCCCGGAAACAAAACGCGCAAAACGCGATCAAGTAACCCAAGGCTTGGACGCGGCCTGATCAAAATAAAAAATCCCTGGAAAGTCTGCTCGCAAGACTATCCCGCTTGACTGGAGCTCCGCTATGCGCAAGTTGATGCTGACGGGAGGCCTGCTGATGCTGGCCGGTTGTGCTGGATTCGGAATACCACGCCAGGATCCTTCACAGGCGTGGATCGATCTGGATTCGCAGCAGGAAGATACGGCGTTGCAAGCGTTGGCAGTGGATAAACAGGCGGCCAACGATAAACGCTATTTCGAGGTGCAACCTGGCAGTCATGAGCTGAAGGTTCGCTACCAGTTTCCGGTTCAACCCAGCAATATCGGCCCCAACGCGGAGACACTGTGGCGTGATTGCCAGATAAACGTGAAATTCGATGACTTCAATGCGGGTGAGCGTTATCAGCTGCAAGCGGGGAATATTGGTTTCAGGCCGTGGGCCAGGCTTTACGATCAACAGCGAAAAGTGATCGGCAAGGGCACACCGGCGGGCTGCCAACGCACCTGATCGGCGCTATGCTGAATACCTGATATTCGGGACATTCATCATGCGCAGGTTGATGCTATTACTCGCTGCAAGTGTGGTCGCCGGTTGTTCGAGTCCTATGCCGGCGGTCAACCCGCAGATGGCGTGGGTCGATTTCTCTACGCCATTCCCCAATGACAAATTGCTGATGGCCGAACGGCTGGACAACGTGCGATCACGCGACGGGCGTTTTTTCCAGGTGACGCCCGGTAGTCACGAGCTGACTGTGCGCTTTGATTTCGAGGTGCCCGGCGGGGGCTCTGACTTGTTCGACGGAGGTACGGAACGGCTGTGCTACATGATCATCAAGTACGATCATTTCGAGGCCGGTCAGCGCTATCTGCTGGAAGCCCGTTCCATGGCGTTTACTCCCGAAGCACGTTTGTTCAACGCCAAACGTGAAATCGTCGCCGAAGCCAGGCAGATCAACTGTATACCGTGAGGCCGATCAGCGATCGTTCTTCTGGTAGATGATTTTCTTGGTGCCGTATTCGCATGAGCCAACGACCATATTCTGATCGTGGACTTCTTCGTTTTTGACGATTTCCAGTGTGTAGGACGTAACCCCTCGGGCCTGGATCTTGGCTTCGATTTCGGCCTTGAGTTCTTCGCAAGGTTTCGGTGCCGCCAGGGCTGAAGTGGCCAGTGCGCAACAGATAACCGCCAAGGTAAAACGTTTCATGGTTGAAGCTCCCTTGAGGCAGCGCGGATGATCATGCGATTCGGCTGCTGTCATTTATTCGACCACAGTTTTATCTGGCAAATCTCTGGCCATGCAAAAAAAGATCGCCGCTTCGGCAGGTTCTTTGAGCTGCCGAAGCGGCGATGTTTTATGCGCTAGCTGACCAAAGTCGCATCCAGACTGATCCTGGCATTCAACACTTTGGACACCGGGCAACCTTCTTTGGCCTTGTTGCTCAACTCCTCGAACTGAGCCTGGCTCGCTCCGGGGATTTTCGCCTTGAGGATCAGTTTCACCGCCGTGATCGCAAAGCCGCCGTCCACTTGGTCCAGGGTCACTTCGGCGTTGGTATCGATGCTGTCGGCTTTGAGGCCGGCGTCACCGAGAATCATGGAAAACGCCATGGAGAAACAACCGGCGTGGGCCGCGCCAATCAGTTCCTCGGGGTTGGTGCCCTTGCCGCCTTCGAAACGTGCCTTGAAGCCGTAGGGCGCTTCCCTGAGAACGCCGGTTTCCGTGGATATCGAACCGATGCCGGTTTTCAGATCACCTTCCCAATGGGCCGATGCTTTTTTGATGATAGCCATGCTTGTCTCCTCAAGAGCCGGCGCGGAGCGTCGCGCCTACGTGATTTGCCTCGCTAGGGTTCTGAGGATAGACCGCGGTGCAAAGTTCACCTGATCTGATCACGCCGCCTATTCGGCAGTAATTTTCGCTGTGCCATTGAAACTCGGGTATATGCCCTCATTGCATGAAACACGCTGTTGGATTCGGCAGGTTTTCGTTCGCAAGAAAAAACCTGCGCCCTCAATTGGAGAAGCAGGTTTATGAAACGACTGTCCGATATCAAGTTTTCGACCCTCGATCTGGTGCCTGTACGGGAGAACGGCAGCGCAGCCCAGTCGTTGCGCAACTCGCTGGACCTGGCGCAGCACGTCGAAAAGTTCGGCTATAACCGCTTCTGGGTCGCTGAACACCACAACATGGACGGCATCGCCAGTTCTGCCACCTCGGTATTGCTCGGTTATCTGGCCGGCGGTACTTCGACCATTCGCGTCGGTTCGGGCGGGGTGATGCTGCCCAACCACGCACCGCTGGTGATCGCCGAGCAGTTCGGCACCCTTGAAAGTCTGTATCCCGGCCGGATCGACCTGGGCCTGGGGCGTGCTCCCGGTTCCGATCAGATGACTGCTCGCGCGTTGCGCCGTGAACGCTCCGGCAGCGCTGATGATTTCCCCGAAGACGTCGCAGAGCTGATGCGTTATCTCGGGCCGCGCACTCCGGATCAGCGAGTCATCGCGATGCCGGGCACCGGTACCCAGGTGCCGGTCTGGCTGCTGGGCTCCAGCCTGTTCAGTGCGCAACTGGCCGGTGAGCGTGGTTTGCCCTATGCGTTCGCCTCACATTTCGCACCGCGTTACATGCATGAGGCGATTCGCGTCTATCGCAACCATTTCAAGCCTTCAGCGGTGCTGGACAAGCCCTACGTGATGCTCGGTGTGCCACTGGTGGCGGCCGATACGGATGAGCAGGCCGACTATCTGGCTACGTCGGTGTTCCAGCGCATTCTTGCCCTGATGCGTGGCCAGAGCCTGGTGCAGCGCCCACCGGTGAAAACCATGGACGGTCTGTGGCTGCCCCATGAGAGAGAAGCCGTCAGTGATTTCCTGGGCCTGGCAATGATCGGCAGCCCGCAGAAGATCCGCGCCAGGCTGGAGGTGCTGATCGAGCAGACTCAAGCCGATGAGCTGATTTTTACCTGCGACCTGTATGAACATTCCGATCGTGTGCATTCCTATGAATTGCTGGCGCAAGTCATGAAGGGCTGAGGTTTAACGCTACAAAAAAGCCGACGCCATGGCGTCGGCTTTTTAATGAGCAAAGGAATCGCCTACTTTTTGTAGACAATGACCTTGGCGCCGCCTTCACATTTACCGACGATTTTCCCGCCGGCCGCAGCGCCTTTATCGACGATCTCCAGTGAATACCCGGAAACGCCCTTGGCATCGAGTTTTGCGGCGATTTCGGCTTTGAGCTCTTCACACGGTTTGCCGGCCGCCAATGCGCTGCCTGCAAGGCTCAATAAACCTACCGCCAAAATAAACTTCTTCATTGGTCGCATTCCCTGGTCGGATCAAAGGAGCGTCCAGCCAGCCGCCGGACGCAGTGATGTAGCGTTTTGCTACTTCATGTGGCACTCGGCCAGCGCACGAGTTCAGAAGCCAGGATAAAAACTCAGCTACTGGCGATCCGGAACCCGACTTTGAGTGTCACCTGGAAATGCGCAGCCTTGCCGTCCTTGATGTGCCCACGGGTTTCCGTCACTTCAAACCATTCCATGTACTTGAGACTTTTACTGGCCTCGGTCAATGCGTTGTTGATCGCATCTTCGATACTGCTGGTGGACGAGCCTACCAGTTCGACTTTTTTATAGGTGTGATGGTCAGTCATGGCGTTCTCCTTAGGGTGTGAAATACAGCCTAGCAGTGATTTTCTGTCTTACTTTTGTCGCTCGGTTTGACAGAGAGGTTCACATTTACTGCACTTTCTCGAGCCTCTGGAGTCCCAACCAACACACGCCACTCATCAACAATGCAGGAGAGCCACCATGGCCAACAGCTCGTTACGCAAAGCCTCATTGCAAAGCATGGAAGCGGAAATCGAGAGTCTGCTCAAATCCCTGGAAAACCTGAAGGACGATGCCTCGGACGAGTCGCGTAAAACCCTCAAGGTGCTCAAAGGCAACGCCGAGAACGCATTGAGGCATTCGCGCCATCTACTGGCCGATGCCTATGAAGAGGTCAAGGTCAAAACCCGGGAAACGGGGATCGCTACCCGGGACTACGCCCAGGAACACCCTTGGACTACAGCCGGTGTCGCCGTGGGGGCGCTGGGTCTGTTGGCGGCCTATCTGTTGTGCAAACGCGGTGACTAATTTGTCTGGCGCAGCTCGTTTTTGAGCCATTGCGCCAGTTGCCGGGCGCGCCCGTCCGCAGCGCGCTTGGGCAGCCACAATGCCAGTTGTGCCGGGGTTTCGCTGAAACCCCAGGGTGCGACCAAGCGACCAGCCTTCACGTCCTCGGCGACCAATGGCTGCGGGGCAATCGCCACGCCCAATCCGGCCACGGCTGCTTCCAGCAAGTAATACAAATGCTCGAACCCCTGCCCGTATTTCAACGCCTTCACGTCGAGGCCGCTTTGCTCTGCCCAGCTGGGCCAGGCTTGTGGGCGCGAGGTGGTGTGCAGCACGGATTCCTGCAGCAACGATGTGGCCGGTGCATCTTTCAGCCGTTCATAGCCGACGAATCGCGGGCTCAAGACCGGCCCTATCCGCTCGCTGGCCAGTTCGAACACCTGCATGTCCGCCGGCCATGGCGGTTCGGCAAATACCAGTAAGGCATCCAGGCCCGGGCGACGGGGATCAAGATCGCCTTCCCCGGCAGACAAATGCAGGCGCAGGTCCGGCAGATCGGCATTCAACCGCCCCAGCCGCGGAATGAACCAGCGCGCCAGCAGGCTTCCCGAGCAGCCAAGGACGAACGGTGCATCGGCCGTGCTCTGCGTGAGTTCGGCGCACACCGTACGCAGGCGCTCAAAGGCCTCAGTACTGGCGTCGCGTAAACGTATACCGGCATCTGTGAGTTTCAGGCCACGTCCGTCCTTGATGAACAGGCTCACGCCAAGGTGTTCTTCGAGCACCTTCAGTTGTCGGCTGACCGCGCCATGTGTGACGTGCAGCTGTTCGGCCGCCTGACTCACGCTGTTCAAGCGAGCAGTGGCTTCAAAGGCGCGCAGGGCGTTGAGCGGTGGGAGGTCGTGGCTCATGATCTGTGAGTTTTCCTGACAGGTTGTGGCGATCTTATCGGTTTTCAGTCCGGGGCGTCAGGGGTAGAGTGAATCCACTCTCTCTTTACACGTCACTTCACGCATTCAACTGGAGCGCCAAATGACTCAGACAAATCTGCGCAACGGCCCTGACGCCAACGGCCTGTTCGGTACGTTTGGCGGCCGTTACGTCGCCGAAACCCTGATGCCGTTGATCCTCGATCTGGCCCGCGAGTACGAAGTTGCCAAGGAAGATCCTGCATTCAAAGAAGAATTGGCCTACTTCCAGCGTGACTATGTCGGACGTCCAAGTCCGCTCTATTACGCTGAGCGTCTGACAGAGTTCTGCGGCGGCGCGAAGATCTATCTCAAACGTGAAGAGCTGAACCACACTGGCGCTCACAAGATCAACAACTGCATCGGCCAGATCCTGTTGGCTCGACGCATGGGTAAAAAACGCATCATCGCCGAAACCGGCGCCGGTATGCACGGCGTGGCGACCGCCACCGTGGCTGCGCGTTTTGGTCTGGATTGCGTGATCTACATGGGCACCACTGACATCGAACGTCAGCAAGCCAACGTGTTCCGCATGAAGCTGTTGGGCGCCGAAGTGATTCCGGTGGTATCCGGCACCGGTACATTGAAAGACGCCATGAACGAAGCCCTGCGTGACTGGGTGACCAACGTCGACAATACCTTCTACCTGATCGGCACCGTGGCCGGTCCGCATCCTTATCCCGCGATGGTTCGCGACTTCCAGTCCGTGATCGGCAAGGAAACCCGTGAGCAGATGCAGGCCCATGAAGGCCGTCTGCCGGACAGTCTGGTGGCGTGCATCGGCGGTGGCTCCAACGCCATGGGCCTGTTCCATCCGTTCCTCGACGACAAGAGCATCGAGATCATCGGTGTCGAAGCGGCCGGTTATGGCATCGAAACCGGCAAGCATGCGGCTAGCCTGAACGGCGGCGTACCGGGCGTGCTGCACGGCAACCGCACCTTCTTGCTGCAGGACGACGATGGCCAGATCATCGACGCTCACTCGATCTCCGCTGGCCTGGACTACCCGGGTATTGGCCCGGAACACGCCTGGTTGCATGACATCGGTCGCGTTCAGTACACCTCGGTGACCGACGACGAAGCCCTTGCGGCGTTCCACCAATGCTGCCGCCTGGAAGGGATTATTCCTGCCCTGGAAAGCGCCCATGCCCTGGCTGAAGTGTTCAAGCGCGCACCGAACCTGCCGAAAGATCACCTGATGGTGGTCAACCTGTCGGGCCGTGGCGACAAAGACATGCAAACCGTTATGCACCACATGGAACAATCGAAGCAGGAGAAACACTGATGAGCCGCCTGCAAACGCGCTTTGCCGAACTCAAGGAACAGAACCGCGCCGCCCTGGTGACCTTCGTGACCGCAGGCGACCCGAGCTACGACACCTCCCTGGCGATCCTCAAGGGCCTGCCGGCGGCTGGCGCCGATGTGATCGAATTGGGCATGCCCTTCACCGATCCGATGGCCGACGGCCCGGCGATCCAGCTGGCCAACATCCGTGCGTTGGCTGCCAAGCAAAACCTGGCGAAAACCCTGGAAATGGTTCGTGAGTTCCGCAAGGACAACAACGAAACGCCGCTGGTGTTGATGGGCTACTTCAACCCTATCCACAAGTACGGCGTGCCGCGTTTCATTGCGGAAGCGAAAGAGGCCGGCGTCGATGGTCTGATCGTGGTCGACATTCCGCCCGAGCATAACGGCGAATTGTGCGACCCGGCGCAGGCCGCGGGCATTGACTTCATCCGTCTGACCACGCCGACCACTGACGATGTGCGTCTGCCAACCGTGCTCAATGGCAGCTCCGGTTTTGTGTATTACGTGTCGGTGGCCGGTGTGACCGGTGCCGGTGCGGCAACTCTGGAGCACGTCGAAGCAGCGGTCGCGCGTCTGCGTCGTCATACCGATCTGCCGATCAGCATCGGTTTCGGCATCCGCACCCCGGAACAGGCCGCGAATATCGCGCGTCTGGCTGACGGTGTGGTGGTGGGGTCGGCGTTGATCGATCACATCGCCAATGCCACGACGCCGGAGCAGGCGGTGGATGGCGTGCTGAGCCTTTGTTCGGCGCTGGCCGAAGGTGTGCGTAAAGCGCGCGTCAGCTGAGGGTAAAGTTCCTGATACAGAGGAATTAGCGCCCTCCGGCACAGACTAATGAGCAAGACCCAGGGCTTCAGGACCTCGTTCTGAAGCCCTTTTTGCTGCGTGTGCCGTGAGGAAAAACCTGATGAAAATGTCGAAGCGTCTGATTGCCAGCCTGGGCGTTCTGATGCTCAGTGCCACTCCGTTGTTGCCGGCCAGTGCAGATCAGCACGACGATCGCGGTCATTACGATAACCGTGGTGACTATCATGGCGATGATCATCGCGACCATGACAACCATCGTGGCGGTCCACCACCACGGGACTTCGGACCGGTGCGCCAGACAATCCATGACAATCACGGTTTCTTCGTACGGGGTGCACCGCCGCCGCCAGGTGTCATTGTGGTGCGTGGGCGACCGCTGCCCCGAGGTTATTACGGCGAGCGCCTGGATAACCGGGCGTTGAACCACTTGCCGTATTACCCCGGTTACGAATGGCGCCGGGCGGGTGCGGATGTTGTGCTGATCGCTGTAGGAACGGGGATTGTCTATGAGGTCTTGCAGGGGGTTCTGTACTGACAGGTTTGCAGGCTGATGGGCGAACGTCCTGACCCTTGTTGGAGCGAGCTTGCTCGCGATGGCGGCAGGCCCGCCAGTCTATATGCTGGATGTGCCGGCCTCACCGCGAGCAACCTCGCTCCTACAGGTTCTGATCTTAAGGTAACTCCAAGCCGCCCGCTGCCTTGTGCAACTTGCGCAGGTGCTCTCCGATTTGTTTCACGTTGGCTTCATTGGCCGCCATTTCGGCTGCACGGCTCGGTTCAAGCAGCGCTCTGACTTCCTTATCCAGGTCGCCGGACAGTGCCAGCAGTTGTTTCTGTCGCTGGCTGCTTTCCGATTCCAGATGTTGCGATTCACTGGGCTGTGGCAAGCCATATCCGCCGGTGCCGAGCAATTCTGCCGGTCGGCTTAGAAAGCCGCTGTTATCGAGAATCTGCCTCAGTGTCTCGTTCGCCTTGTCCATTCCACCGTTTTTCAATTCTCTGGCGCCCAGATAACGCTGTTTGACCTCGTCCTGGGCCAACAGCAACTGGCGGCGAAAGCTCGCTTGTTCCAGCAGGAGCAACGCTGCGCTCGTACGCAAATCAGCCTGTTCGAACCATTTGCGGCGCTCTTCGGCTTTCAAGTCCAGCCAGTCCTCTACGGTTTCCTGCTTGACCGGCAAGTGTTTTTTCAACACGTCGAACATGGCTTGATAACGATCGCGGAAGGAGTCGAAGCGATAGCCCAGGCGCAGGGCTTCACGAGGGTCGTCGAGCACGCTGGTATCCGCCAGTCCGCGACCTTTGAGCACTTCCAGCAGACCGTTTGGCATGATGTTGTCCAGAGCGACCAACTTGGGATTGTTGGTGCCGCCACGCAGCAACTTCAACTCTTCCACCGCGCAGTTGTTTGACAGGAAGAAATAGTTGCCGTCGTAGCTCCAGTGCATTTCGGCGGCGCGTTCCACGACATCTTCAATCTCGCGGCGCGACAGATTCAGTGGCACCGAGGCCAGGCTGCGCAATTCGGTCTTGGTGTATTCGTCGATCACTTGGGCCAACGGCAGGACGAACAGGCGCGACGGGTATTTACCGACCAAGCCATCCCAACTCGACAGCTGAACGTCGCCGACGAAGGCGCGGTAGGACAGTACCAGGTGCTGATCCAGGTCCAGTCGACAATCCGGCCCGCGCGGTCGGCCTGGTGCACAGATCACCAGCCGCAACATGCTATGGCCCCAGCGGCTCACCCAGTTCTGGTTGGCCTCCGCCAGCAGATAGTCGACGGCGTAGACCCGTTCCGGATCGACCTGCCCCAGGGGTGTTTTGGCGAAGTCGTTACCGGCATTCAGGAACGCGAAGGTTTTGCCGCAAGCATCCTTGGCGGCGGGCGCCCAGCCGAAGTGCTCTTTGTAGTAGCGGTACAGCGATGGGCGGCGACAGGCATAGCCCGGGTCAAGGAGGAAGTACTCCATGTTGACCGCGACGAACTCCAAGGGGCTGGTTGTCTCGTAAATATCCGGGCTGCGGGCGATCTGGCGGTTGTGCTGTTCGCGTTCGCCACGACGGCCGACGTATTGCTGCCATCCGGCGAGGTCGAGCAGGCGTGGGTCATCGCTGAGGGTGAAGCGGCGATCGGACTGACCGCGGCATTCGTCCGGGATACCGATCAGCCCCGAACTGTTTTGGTGCCGGGTGCAGCGCTGAATCAGTTGGCGTTCCGCTTTCGACCACAGGCGTGAACGGTCGTAGATGTGAGTCAGTTCGTGCAGCACCGTCGCCAGCATCTCGCGGCGCACGGTGCCATGGGGGCGATAGGTCTTTTTGCTTGCGGCGCTGCCGTCGGTGAGGCTGGCCAGCAGGTTGCGATTCAGGTCGAGTTCCGACACCAGCGACGCCTGGCCGTAGGCGTTGCCTGGCATGTCGTCGGTCCAGCCGACGTCGATGCGCCGGTCGAGTTGCTCGATGAAGCGCGGCGGCAGAGCCTGCATGGCTTCATCGAGCAAGGCTTGGCTGGCTTGCTGTTGGGCGGGATTCAGACCGTCGCTCTTGAGATGTAATTCAAGGCCGGCATGGGCTGTGTTACCGAACAGCAACAACGCCCCGGCCCACAGCCAGGCAGCTGGAAACCTCACAGCGCGAGAATGGCTTCGGCGAGAACCTGATCACTGGCGTCACGGGCCTCCGGTACGCGGGTGCGCAACATTCCCAGGGCTGCTTCCAGGTGTGCACCACGAATGTCGCCGTTGCTGGCAACGAAACTGGCGGCATCGTCCTGGGCATCGCGGACGATTTTCGAATCCCGGATGGAGGTGGTGGTATCGGATGTGAAATCAAGTGTGCGCTGGGTGGCACGAATCAGCATGTTACTGGTGGCAACCAGGGTATGGGCCTGGGCCACGTCGGCGAGCAGCAGCAGGCCAAGGGTGGCGGCAATCAGCGGGTTACGCATGGAACGACTCCGGAGAAACTTGGGATAGCTATTGGACGAGAATTGCTTGTGCCAGTTCAAGGTCGCTGGCATGAAGTTTTGGCTGGGTCCGGCGCAGGTAATTCAGGGCCGATTCCAGCTGTGCGCCTCTCAGTTGGCCGTCACTGGCGATGAATGCTGCAGCGTCATCCCGGGCGGCGAGCAGCAGTTTATGGTCGAAGGGCGCCGAGGTCACCATGCTTGTGGCGTAACCGCTGGCGACAGTGCCTTGTGTAGAGAGGTTGAAGGCATCAAAAGCGTGGGCCGAACCCGAGTGGATGGCCGCGAAAAACACCGTAGAGATCAACAGATTTGAATGAAAGCGCATGAGACTCGACAGTTGAAGGTGAGTCCCAAGGCTAGCGCAAGCACCGGTCTAGAGCCAGCATCGCAACATTGGGACACGACTGGCGTGTCCCGCTCCAGGCCAGCCGCTTAGATGGTCAGAATCGCTTGCGCCAGTTGCGCGTCGGTTGCATTCAGTTGTGGCGCCTGATGACGAATGTAGTCGAGTGCACTTTCCAGTTTTACGCCGCGGATCGCGCCTTCAGTGGCAACAAAGCTCGCCGCGTCGTCACGGGCAGCGAGGACGATCTTGTTGTCCTTGAACGACGACGAGACGACATCGGTGGTCGCATCGGATGTGGCCTTGAGGGCGTTGACGACCGCATCGGTGGTCACGATGAAGCTGCTGGCGTGGGAATTGGCAGCCACGGCAAGCAGGGCTGCAGCGCTGAGCAGACGAAGACGGGGCATGGTGTAACTCCTTTGGGTATCGATTGAAAGAGGGCGCGGTGCCTGAATAGTCAGACGCCAGGCATTCGGCGTTCGCCACGTTCTGGTCGATATTAGGCCTGCGCGTGGCAATTAGCACAGTGCTGTCTGTTCGAGTGGAGCATTAGCGCCAGAACGGTTTGTCCAGTTCGCTGACACGATCGGCATGGCTGATGCCCATGTCCGAGAGTTGCCGATCATCGAGTTGGCCGAGTATTCGCCGGGTTCTTGCCCTTTCAAGGCTGTTGCAGAGCCCTCTCAAGAGCCTGCGAAACCAGTGTGAGCGTGGGTTTGATTGGAGCGTGGAAGCAGGCGCATCTACCAAGTGATTCATGGCGCAGTCCCTTGTGCTGACTAGAGGTCCTATCGTGATACCGAGGCTCTTTCCATGACAGACACAATGCGCCTAAATTGTACTGGTTCAGTTCTAATTTTTACTTAACTGTACCTGTCTGGCGCTACCTCTACTGTGTGGCCATATTTAGTGACCCTAAACGACAAAACCCGTCGTGGTTTCCCACGACGGGTTTTGTTTTTTCAATTCGGGTTGCTGGCGGTGGACCCTACAGGTCAGAGCCAGCGACGCTAACTTAGCGCCAGAACGGCTTGCTCAGCTCTTCGTAGCGTTGTGCTTCGCTGATCCCGGCATCGGCCAGCAGACGCGAATCCAGACGAGCCAGTTGATGGCGGCTGGAGATGCGGCGCTGCCACAGCATCAGGTTGGCGATAACGCGCAGAGGCATGGAAGCCTGGGTTTTTGCAGCAGTGTTTTCGAGAAACATATCGGAACTGATTGTACGTTCCATGGTGGTCATCCTTCCGCTTGTGGCGGCATTAGGTAGTGGTTTAACTGGTGCCCATGATCCTCTCGTTTGCCTAGTCTCTGTAGATACAGTTCACCTGTATTGTGAGGGCTCAGTTAACTGTTTATGGGGGGTGTACTGGTCGAAATTGAGGCAACTGTACTTGTCTGCACCATTATGGCGCGATTTTGCTGATTTTGAACGGGAGTGTAGGCAGATTCGGTAGGAAATGACCGGTACAGCAGTACAGTTTTTGAGGGGATAGTGTTTGAAGGTAGCCCGCTGACGAAACTGTGTTTGCGTCAGCGGCTATCTGTACCCGTTACGCCAGGAGCATTTTCCCGGTTTCTTCCAGGTTGATGTGCCAGCTCAGGGCATCACGCAGGATGTGTGGCGTATGGCCGCCAAGGGCGCAAGCGGCCGAGAAGTAGTTATTGAGCGCTTCGCGATAGTCCGGATGCACACAGTTATCGATGATCACGCGAGCTCGCTCCCGAGGCGCCAGGCCACGCAAGTCCGCCAGGCCAACTTCGGTAACGAGAATGTCGACGTCATGCTCGGTGTGGTCAACGTGGCTGACCATCGGCACCACGCTGGAAATGGCTCCGCCCTTGGCAATCGACTTGGTCACGAAGATGGCCAGGTGCGCGTTGCGCGCGAAATCGCCCGAGCCGCCAATGCCGTTCATCATCCGCGTGCCGCAGACGTGGGTGGAGTTGACGTTGCCGTAGATGTCGAATTCGAGCGCGGTGTTGATACCGATGATGCCGAGTCGACGCACCACTTCCGGGTGGTTGGAGATCTCCTGGGGGCGCAGCACCAGTTTGTCCTTGTAGCGTTCCAGATTGCCGAACACATCGGCGTTGCGACGGCTCGACAAGGTGATCGAGCTGCCCGAAGCAAAGCTCAGTTTGCCGGCATCGATCAGGTCGAACGTCGAATCCTGCAGCACTTCGGAGTACATCGTCAGGTCTTCGAAGGGCGAGTCGATCAGGCCACACATCACCGAGTTGGCGATGGTGCCGATGCCGGCCTGCAGCGGGCCGAGCTTGTTGGTCATGCGCCCGGCGTCGACTTCCTGCTTGAAGAAGCTGATCAGGTGGTCGGCGATGGCCTGGGTTTCAGCGTCCGGCGCCAGCACGGTGGATGGCGAGTCGGGTTGGTTGGTGATCACGATCGCGACGATTTTTTCCGGCGGGATCGGGATGGCGGTGCTGCCAATGCGATCGTCGACCTTGACCAGCGGAATCGGCGTACGGGTCGGACGATAAGTCGGGATATAGATGTCGTGCAGGCCTTCGAGATTCGAGTTGTGCGCCATGTTGATCTCGACGATCACGTGTTTGGCGAAAATCGCGAAGCTGGCCGAGTTGCCCACCGAGGTGGTTGGCACGATATGCCCTTGTTCAGTGATCGCCACCGCCTCGATCACGGCGATGTCCGGCAGCTTCAGTTGCTGGTTGCGCAGCTGTTCGACGGTTTCCGAGAGGTGTTGGTCAATGAACATCACTTCGCCGGCGTTGATCGCCTTGCGCAGGGTGCTGTCCACCTGAAACGGCATGCGCCGCGCCAATACGCCGGCTTCGGTGAGCTGTTTGTCGAGGTCGTTGCCCAGGCTGGCGCCGGTCATCAGGCTGATCTTCAGCGGCGTGACCTTGGCCCGTTCGGCCAATGCGTGGGGTACGGCTTTGGCTTCGCCGGCGCGGGTGAAGCCGCTCATGCCGACGGTCATGCCGTCCTGAATCAGAGCGGCGGCGTCGGCGGCGCTCATCACTTTATCCAACAACGAAGGCAGGCGAATACGGTCACGGTACATGGATTGTTATCTCGGGAAACGGGTAGCAGGATGTGCAGTCTAGTGAATTTTGAAGGTTCACGTCCCGCTACCAAGGTCGCAAAAGGGCCGTCAATTCCTGATGTTTTAAACAAAACACTGTTACTGAATCGGTAACAAAGCGGCGGTTTGTCCGACGGTCTTCACCAATAAAAACGCCCCGACAAGTCGGGGCGTTTTCGGTGCCAGCGAGAATTACTCGACAGCCTTCACCATGTCCTCGATGACCTTCTTGGCGTCGCCGAACACCATCATGGTCTTGTCCAGGTAGAACAGTTCGTTGTCCAGGCCGGCATAGCCGCTGGCCATCGAGCGTTTGTTGACGATGATGGTCTTGGCCTTGAACGCTTCGAGAATCGGCATGCCGGCAATCGGCGATTTCGGATCGTTCTTCGCGGCCGGGTTGACCACGTCGTTGGCGCCCAACACCAGGACCACGTCGGCCTGACCGAACTCGGAGTTGATGTCTTCCATCTCGAACACCTGGTCGTAAGGCACCTCGGCCTCGGCCAGCAATACGTTCATGTGGCCAGGCATCCGCCCTGCCACCGGGTGGATCGCGTACTTCACGGTCACGCCACGGTGGGTCAGCTTCTCGGTCAGTTCCTTCAGCGCGTGCTGGGCGCGGGCCACCGCCAGGCCGTAGCCCGGAACGATGATCACGGTGTCGGCGTTGGTCAGCAGGAAGGTCGCGTCGTCAGCCGAGCCGGATTTCACCGGACGGGCTTCCTTGGATCCTGCCGGGCCTGCGTCGGCTGTGTTGCCGAAACCGCCGAGCAACACATTAAAGAAGGAGCGATTCATCGCCTTGCACATGATGTACGAGAGGATCGCACCGGACGAGCCCACCAGGGAGCCGGCAATGATCAGCATCGAGTTGTTCAGCGAGAAGCCGATACCCGCCGCCGCCCAGCCGGAGTAGCTGTTGAGCATCGACACCACCACCGGCATGTCGGCGCCACCGATCGGGATGATGATCAGCACGCCCATGACGAACGCCAGGGCCAGCATCAGGGCGAAGGCGCTGAGGTTGCCGGTCAGCATGAAGGTCACGCCCAGCGCCAGTGTGGCCAGGCCCAACAGCAGGTTCAGTTTGTGCTGGCCGGCGAACTGTACCGGTGCGCCCTGGAACAGGCGGAACTTGTACTTGCCGGACAGTTTGCCGAACGCGATCACCGAACCGGAGAACGTGATGGCACCGATGGCGGCGCCGAGGAACAGTTCCAGACGGTTACCCGCCGGAATCGAATCACCCAGGTGCTTGACGATGCCCAGGGACTGCGGCTCGACGACGGCAGCAATGGCGATGAACACCGCGGCCAGACCGATCATGCTGTGCATGAACGCGACCAGTTCCGGCATCTTGGTCATTTCAACGCGCTTGGCCATGATCGAACCGGCCGTGCCGCCGATCAGCAGGCCGACAATCACGTAACCAATGCCCGCTGTCGCCCCGCCTTGTCCAAAAGAGAGTGCGCCCAGCTTATAGATGAGGCCCACGGTGGTGAGGATCGCCAACGCCATGCCGAGCATGCCGAACAGGTTGCCGCGACGCGACGTGGTGGGGTGCGACAGGCCTTTGAGGGCCTGGATGAAGCAGATCGACGCGATCAGGTAGAGCGTCGTTACGAGGTTCATGCTCATTACTTCGGCGCCTCTTCTTTTACGGCTTTCGGGGCTTTTTTCTTGAACATCTCAAGCATGCGGCGGGTGACCAGGAAGCCACCGAACACGTTGACCGCCGCCAGCGCGACCGCGAGGGTGCCCATGGTCTTGCCCAGTGGCGTCACGGTCAAAGCCGCTGCCAGCATGGCGCCGACGATCACGATCGCCGAAATGGCGTTGGTCACGGCCATCAAAGGCGTGTGCAGCGCAGGTGTAACGTTCCAGACCACGTGATAACCGACATAAATCGCCAGCACGAAGATGATCAGGTTGTAGATACCGGGGGAGATAAGCTCTTCCATCGTCTGAATCCCTGCTTAGGCGTTTTTGCGGATGACTTGGCCGTCGCGGCACATCAGGCACGCGGCGACGATGTCGTCTTCGAGGTTGATCTCGAACTGGCCTTCCTTGGTGAAGACCAGTTTCAGGAAGTCCAGCAAGTTGCGGGCATACAGCGCTGAAGCATCTGCCGCGACCGCACCGGCGAGGTTGGTCGGACCGACAATGGTCACGCCATTTTCGACGACCACCTGATCGGCCACGGTCAGCGGGCAGTTGCCGCCCTGGGCGGCGGCAAGGTCGATGACCACCGAGCCCGGTTTCATCTGTGCCACGGTTTCGGCGCTCAACAGCGTCGGCGCCTTGCGGCCCGGAATCAGCGCGGTGGTGATGACGATATCTGCCTGCTTGGCGCGCTCGTGCACGGCCACCGCCTGGCGCTGCATCCAGCTGGCCGGCATGGGCCGCGCGTAACCGCCGACACCGACGGCGCATTCACGCTCTTCGTCGGTCTCGTAGGGCACGTCGACGAACTTGGCGCCGAGGGATTCGATCTGCTCTTTTACCGCGGGGCGCACGTCAGACGCTTCGATCACGGCACCCAGACGTTTCGCCGTGGCGATTGCCTGAAGCCCGGCCACGCCGGCGCCGAGAATCAGCACGCGCGCCGCTTTCACGGTACCTGCAGCGGTCATCAGCATCGGCATGAAGCGCGGATAGTAATGAGCGGCCAGCAGCACGGCTTTATAGCCGGCAATGTTGGCTTGCGAGGACAGCACATCCAGGCTTTGGGCGCGGGAGGTACGCGGTGCGGCCTCGAGCGCGAACGCGGTCATGCCGCACTCAGCCATTTTGGCGATGGTTTCATTGCTGAACGGGTTGAGCATGCCCACCACAACGGTGCCGCGCTTGATCAGCGCCAGCTCGCTGTCGCTGGGCGCGACCACCTTAAGAATCAGCTCCGCACCAAACGCATCGTTGGCGCTGCCAATGATCGCGCCTGCCGCTTCATAAGCACTGTCGACAACACTGGCGTTAATGCCGGCGCCGCTTTGTACAGTGACCTTATGACCCTGGCCGATCAGCTTCTTGATGGTTTCCGGGGTTGCAGCAACCCGTGTTTCACCCGTCTGGGTTTCGAGAGGAACACCAATGTGCACGTCAAATCTCCTGCGTGATCTTATTGAGTAAACCCATGCACTACGGATGGTGCGACTGGGGCGGCTGATCAGCACGATCCCGCCAAATCAGGGCGGGGCGCGGCATTTTGCAGGCGAACTTTGTGCCCTTCAAGGAATTATGACGGGTGACGGAAAATTAACTACAAGTCACCCCGTGACCGAATGTCGCAACTAATCGGCTCAATCCCTTATAACCCGTGCCTTGCAAGGAGTTTGGCGGATTTTCAGCCATTTATGCATCGGCCATATGAATGATGCGGCATTGCTTTCAGATAGAAGCTCAAAGCCACGTCTTCAGGCGCTTGTAGGACGTCTGTACTACCTTTGTCTACAGTCTGCGAAAATGCGACAAATACTTATATCTGTAGGGTTTTTATTTTGCTGACTACGGGGTCAGCTAATGCCTCTAAGCCTTCATTTCTCTAGGCTGTAGCTGTGTGCTTGATTCACCAGCCAGTCTCGAAAAGCCCTTAATGACGCAGATTCGACCTTTCGCTCAGGAATCATCAGGTAATAGGCCTTGATGCTCGAGAGGGCCTGAGGGTTGGCGATCACCAAGCGTTTCTCGGTCAGTTCGCGCTGAATCAGGAATGGCGGTATCAGGGCAATTCCCATGTCGTGCATGGCTGCCTGAGCCAGCATGGAGAATAGCTCGTAGCGTGGCCCTGTCATGTCGCGAGGTACATTCAGGTGCTGGGAGTCGAACCACTGCCGCCAGGCATAGGGTCGGGTGGTCTGCTGCAGGAGGGGCAGTTCCGCGAGTTCATCGGCTGTCAGAACGGTCTTGTTTCCCAGTAGGGCAGGGCTACATACCGGGAGCGGATGCTCGCCCATCAGTCGGTGGGATTCTGTACCCGACCAGTCCGCGTCACCAAAGTAAATCGCGGCATCAAAGTCGGTGTCGGCAAACAGGAAGGGGCGTGTGCGGTTAGTCAGGTTGACCGTCACTTCCGGGTGCTTTTTCTGAAAATCCTTCAATCGAGGTAGCAGCCATTGGGTGCCGAAGGTCGGCACCACGGCCAGCTCGATCACGTTGGCACCCTGCTGTCCCATCACGGACAAGGTGTCGCGCTCCACCGCGTCCAGTTGAGTGGCGACTCGGCGGCTGTAAGAAAGTCCGGCTTCGGTCAGTTTGACTCCGCGTCGCGAGCGTCGGAACAGCTCTACGCCGAGGAAGTCTTCGAGGCTGGCAATCTGGCGGCAAATGGCGCCCTGTGTCAGCGAAAGCTCCAGTGCTGCCTTGGTAAAGCTCTCGTTGCGCGCTGCCGCTTCGAAACTGATCAGGGCGGTTGTGCTGGGTATTTTTCTGCGCATGTACGCCAACCTCACTAATTCATTGCATTAAATGGGTTTTGCGACGTTTCGGAGTGAGAAATTAGCACAACAGTATGCAAAATCCTCGTTTGTCGGGAGGTCCAACCCGGCCTAGCATCAGTCCACGTTATTAGACCTGTTTCGAGAGGACATACTCATGGCCGGTAAAGCTAGCTTCAACTGGATCGATCCCTTGCTGCTGGATCAACAGCTCACTGAAGAAGAGCGCATGATCCGCGACACCGCTGCGCAGTTCGCTCAGCAGAGCCTCGCGCCGCGCGTTCTCGAAGCTTTCCGTCATGAAAAGACCGATCCGGCGATCTTCCGCGAGATGGGTGAAGTGGGCCTGCTGGGCGCGACCATCCCTGAGCAGTACGGTGGCAGCGGCCTCAACTATGTCAGCTATGGCCTGATTGCCCGTGAAGTCGAGCGTGTCGACTCCGGCTATCGTTCGATGATGAGTGTGCAGTCCTCGCTGGTGATGGTGCCAATCAATGAATTTGGTACCGAAGCGCAGAAGCAGAAGTACTTGCCGAAACTGGCCTCGGGTGAATGGATCGGCTGCTTTGGTCTGACCGAGCCCAACCATGGTTCCGACCCGGGCGCGATGATTACCCGTGCGCGCAAAGTGGAAGGTGGCTACAGCCTGACCGGTAACAAAATGTGGATTACCAACAGCCCAATCGCTGATGTGTTTGTCGTTTGGGGCAAAGACGATGCGGGTGATATCCGCGGTTTCGTTCTGGAGAAAGGCTGGAAGGGCCTGAGCGCTCCTGCCATTCACGGCAAGGTCGGCCTGCGTGCGTCGATCACCGGTGAAATCGTCATGGACAACGTATTTGTGCCGGAAGAGAACATCTTCCCCGATATCCGTGGCCTTAAGGGTCCTTTTACTTGCCTCAACTCGGCTCGTTATGGGATTGCCTGGGGTGCGCTGGGGGCTGCCGAGTTCTGCTGGCACACCGCTCGCCAATACACGCTGGATCGTCAGCAGTTCGGTCGCCCATTGGCCGCCACTCAACTGATTCAGAAGAAGCTGGCTGACATGCAGACCGAAATCACCATGGCGCTGCAAGGCTGCCTGCGTCTGGGTCGCATGAAAGACGAAGGCACTGCGGCGGTCGAAATCACTTCGATGATGAAGCGCAACTCCTGCGGCAAGTCTTTGGACATCGCTCGCATGGCTCGCGATATGCTCGGCGGCAACGGCATCTCCGATGAGTTTGGCGTCGCTCGCCATCTGGTCAATCTGGAAGTGGTGAATACCTACGAAGGTACGCATGACGTCCATGCGCTGATCCTTGGTCGTGCGCAAACCGGCATCCAGGCGTTCTATTAATAGGAGAACGGCCATGGGCGCGCTTTCGCATCTACGGGTTCTGGATTTATCGCGGGTGCTGGCCGGGCCGTGGGCCGGACAGATTCTTGCGGACCTTGGCGCTGAGGTGATCAAGGTCGAGCGTCCGGGCAATGGCGATGACACGCGTGCCTGGGGCCCGCCGTTCCTTAAAGACGCTGATGGCGAGAACACCAGCGAGGCCGCCTATTATTTGGCGGCCAATCGCAACAAGCAGTCGGTCACCATCGACTTCACGCGTCCGGAGGGGCAAAAGCTGGTGCGTGAGCTGGCGGCTAAATCGGACATCCTGATCGAGAACTTCAAGGTCGGTGGACTGGCCGCCTATGGGCTGGACTACGCGTCGCTGAAGACTATCAATCCAGACCTGATTTATTGCTCGATCACCGGGTTTGGCCAGACCGGGCCTTATGCCAAGCGTGCGGGTTATGACTTCATGATCCAGGGGCTTGGCGGGCTCATGAGTCTGACGGGGCGACCTGAAGGTGAAGAGGGTGCGGGGCCGGTCAAGGTCGGCGTCGCGTTGACGGATATTTTGACCGGGCTTTATTCGACGGTGGCGATCCTGGCGGCGCTTGCGCATCGGGGTCAGGGCGGTGGCGGTCAGCATATTGATATGGCGTTACTGGATGTTCAGGTGGCCTGCCTGGCCAACCAGGCGATGAACTACCTGACTACCGGCAATGCACCCAAACGCCTGGGCAATGCTCATCCGAACATCGTGCCTTATCAGGATTTTCCTACGGCGGATGGCGACTTCATTCTTACAGTAGGGAACGACGGACAATTCCGAAAATTTGCCGAAGTGGCCGGTCAACCACAATGGGCAGACGATCCGCGATTCGTTACCAATAAGCTGCGGGTGGCTAACCGTGCAGTGCTCATTCCGCTGATTCGTCAGGCGACGGTGTTCAAGACCACCGCTGAATGGGTGGCACAGCTGGAGCAGGCGGGAGTGCCGTGCGGGCCTATCAACGATCTTGCGCAGATGTTTGCTGATCCTCAGGTCAAGGCGCGAGGGTTGTCGATTGAGTTGCCGCATGCGTTGGCCGGGATGGTGCCGCAAGTGGCAAGCCCTATCCGGTTGTCCGAGACGCCCGTGGAGTACCGTTATGCGCCTCCGCTGCTGGGAGAGCATACGTTGGAGGTTCTGCAGCGGGTGTTGGGGCTGGGTGCGGATGTGGTGGCGTCGTTTAAAAAGTCCGGCGTGCTCTAGGGACATCTTCTATATAGAGGGATGGTTTGCTCCTCCTTTGCATGGGGGGGGGCGGCTGTTTTCCTGCCTTTCGTAAGTAATTGATAGAAAACCCAAATCAGTGGTTGACGGCAGATTCTGGAAGCCTATAATTCGCCCCACTTCCGGCGCAGTCGAAACGGAAAACTCCTTGGTAAACAATGAGTTATGCAGTTTTCGACAGCAGATTGCTTCAGGTCATCGAAGTCGATAGGAAGTTGAAAAAGAGGTGTTGACAGCGGCGAGTAACGCTGTAGAATTCGCCTCCCGCTGACGAGAGATCGAAAGC
>NZ_JBXAFA010000019.1:0-105710 GCF_058792515.1 Pseudomonas sp. MT92 | reverse complement strand
CCCCTCAATAGAGGGGTATCGATAGAGGAAATCGCCTGTAAAGCCCTAATTATGTATTGCAGACTGGGGGGAATAACGCAAGAGGGGCACTTCCGAATCTCTCCCGGTCTGGGGAGAGTGTTCGGTTTGGAGAACCTCCTCTAACGAGGCGAGTCTCTCAACCGAATCCACCTGTGAACAATGCGTTTCCAGGACGATAGTCAGCTGCAACTCTATGCAGCATCAACTTGGCACTCGCCATTCAACCCATTGGGACAATCGCTCCCGATCGGGAATGTTGTCTCTAATCATCGGAGGCAACATGAACATTTCCCAACAGCTCGTAGCAGCTGGGTTCGATAAGGTCGCTCAGTCACTTCCTTTGCGTATGGAGCGCATGCGCTCAAACGGTATTGAATGTGATGAGGTGACGTTATTGACGACGATTGAGCGCGACGAGTTCCGTTCAATTAAATGCAGGATGCGCCTGGCAAAGGTCGCCACGTACGCTGAGCTCGAGGAGCATGGTCGACTGGTGAATTTGCTGGCGAATTACACTACTGAATCCAGGGCGTGGCTGATGAAGCTGCCGCTGGTGCGACTGCAAATCATGATGGACGCAGTCGAAGCATCCTGGTGATCCTACATGCCACATCTGTGGCGTAACGCTGCGTAAGCAGCAAACCCCGTCGGGTCCTTTTCCCGATAGGGGAGAGGCCTCGACTTTCGTGTTGGAGGCTTCATGAACAATTTTCCGGTTTCTCATATTTCCAGTAACCCAGCGCTGGTGCTCTCGCATTTCAACGAGATCATCGAACGCAGAAAAGCGGCTCTCTTTCCTAAAGGTGGCCATGATGGGGTTACGGAAGTTCTGCGACTGGATAGGAGGGACCGTCCTCTCTACCTGGCGTCTCAAGTTGACGTTACTCAGCAAGAGATAGAAGCCAGCTACTGTGAGCGCGGGATCACCACCACGGCGCATCTTCGTGAATTCATTCAACTGGTTCACGAAATCTCGGCGGCATGCTCAACGATTGCTGCTTCAGAGCTTCGCTCCTATCACCTGGACTTGCTCCGGGCGATGAGGGACGAGATGGTTCAGAAACGTGCGTAGGTGATTGGAGCAGGGGGGGGACACCTCCCTGCTTCCATCTCAAAATTCCGGGTGCTATATTTCAACCAGCTGTTATCAGCATCCTCTCGGCCACCAGGCCACCGACCGACCTCAAGGGTTGTTTCGGAAAGCTCCAGTTTTCCCAAGCAAAGATTCTTCCAATCGCTCTGTTGCGATCGGAGATGGCGTTAGCTGCGCGTCCCTAAAGCAGCATCAACTTGGCCACTCTGGCTTTCACTCCCTGCAGGGATTTCTCCCTGTAGGGGAGACCTTGCACTAAAACTAAAATTGAGGTGCAACATGTCTGACTTACTGAATCTCGTGATCATCATCGTCGACTTCGTGTTTGACGTAATTTGATTCACACGGCCCTGTGCTTGGCTCTCGCCGGACATTGGGTCTAAGCCTGTCGTAACACCGTTGTTCCAACCTTTCTGGTGGGGTCCTTCCCCACTAGGGGTTGGCATCTCACCTCCATTCTGGAGGTACATCTATGATTTTTTCGCCTGCAAAGCTGATTGGAGCGTCATCATCCTTCGGCTGTAGCTGGTCGTATGTGACGCGGGGTGACCTGGTTGTGAAGATGGAGCAACGTGTATGAGTAATGCACAGAAGCCCGTTCCAACACCTGCAAAGCCCCACGCCCAAAATCGGGTTGCTCATTATCAAGAGGCTCTCAGTGATGAAAGCTTTGTCAGCATGATGAGCAGCATTTGCGGCTTGCCGATCAAACAGAAGGATGGGACCAAGAAATGAAGTCCTACCCCCGTCTGGTCGCGCTACTCCGTGAAACGATGACCCTCACTACCGGTGAGGCTGAAGCATTGACACGTGGCGTCGAAGCTGAAGCCGTGTCCCGCTGTGGAGGTATCGCGAACGTTGTTCGCCGTGCCTTTGCACTTCGACACTATGCAGCGCTGCGTGTACTGCTCGCTCGTTACCCGAATGCTCAAGACAAGACTGCTTTCGCCATCGACACCGGCTTCACCGGCAAGCGCCGTGTGCTGGTGGATGATGGGAAGGTGGTTTCCCACGGCCATCTGGCCTGGGATGTCTTTCTCACTCGAATTCGAACGAAGCAACCCCACTGATTCACCTAACCCTATCGGGGCCTACATGCCCCATTAGGGGCGGTGGGCTCCAATTACTGGAGTCCATATATGTCTACTAACCGTGCAATCACAACCCTGATGCAGCGCCACTTGGTGTTAAACGGCTACCCAGCTGAAGACGTCCATTTTTCGCTGAGCTGTTGTCAGGGCGATGGTGCCAGCTTCACTGGTGAGTTGGATGTGAAGCGTCTTGCTTCGCGTCTTGTGCCGGATGTTTCTTCGACTGTTTGGGATGGCCTGGTGCTACCCGAAAAGCTGGAGATTACTCGGGACTCTGGAATGCGCTATGTACATGAGCGATCGACCTCCCTGAGCATCGATCCAGTTTACGTCGAGCTCACTCCGGCTGATGAACTAGGTGGACCCGCTCAAAAAGTTGCTCTTCATCGACTGGTTTCTGCGCTTGCCGATGATGTTGTCGCCACCGGCGCGGAACTTGCGCACCGAGGGTACAAGCTCCTCGATGCGTACGTCTCAGAGAAGACAAAGCTGCGGACCTTTCAAACTGCCAACTTCCGGGTTGATGTTTTTAAGTGCCCGGATGACTTCGATGTCTTTGAAACGGAGGAGGAGCTCGTATACCTAGACCAAACTATCCAGCAAATCATGGATGGGGAGATCGAATGTTTCAGCCTCAAAGTCACTGTCACCATGCTTGATGATGGCGACGATATCGCTGAACTGGCTGAGCTTGATATCTACGGGTTCAGTCGTAATCCCTCGATCAAGGGGCTCTGTACAGACACACGTGATGTTGTGCGCGAGGCGATTGCTGAAGCGCGCGATACCTATTTGAAGCTGATGAAACCGCGGTTGCGGTTAGCAGCTTAACCATCCCCTGGGGGGCTTTGCCCCCTTCAAGGGGTGGAGTTCCTTCAGGTGTCCTATTCCCCCGGCTCGGGGCTTCCCCAAGCTCCCGTTTCGGTGGCTTGGGGAAGTCCCGAGTTGGGCTTACCTGGAGGTGCACTATGAGAAATTTGAAAGCCGAAGTTGTACGAAATGCGGCGAAGCTTAAAGGCTGGGATGTGATTTTGAGGGACTTGTGCCCTGAGATCGATTCCAGAGCGTTTGATAAGCCAGGTCGACACACGAAGTGCCCTGTCCATGGGGTGGCTGGTCGTGGCGGCGATGGATTCAAGTTCTTCCGTAAGGACTTTCAAGACTCCGGCGGCGGCATGTGCAACACCTGTGGAACGTACCCCGATGGATTCAGCTTGCTGATGTGGGTGAAGAACTACGGATTTGCAGATGCTGTGGCCGACGTTGGTGACTTTCTGGGGATCCGCTCGACTGAAGATGAGAATCAGCAGGAGAAGGTAAACCGGGCCAACGAGCAGGCGCTCGCAGCTCGTCGCAAAGAGCTTGAGGAAAAAGAGGCTGCTTCAAACCTCTATCACAGCAAGAAACTCAATGAGCTATGGAAGGGCAGCCTTCCACTTACGCACCCAGATGCTGAGCCGGCCCGTCTGTACTTGGCCAGCCGCAAGATTCTCTGTTGGGATCGTGAGGGCGTCGAAAGGGTGGTTCGGTTTCATCCGAGCCTCTCGAGCTACAACGAGGATGGTGAGTTCGAAGGTGATTTTCCCGGCATTGTCGCGAAAGTTACAAAGGCAGGGCTTCCCATCACGCTCCACCGGTACTTTCTAACCCCGAAGGGGCTGAAAGCTCCCGTCCAAAGTGCCAAGAAAATGTGCATGTATCCTACCGATAGGCTGGTTACTGGCGGTGGCATTTTCGTTGGGGCCTGGGACAAGGAGGAAATTGATGTTTGTGAGGGGCTGGAAACAGCTTGGGCTATAGAAACCGGTACCAACTTCGCAGTGCAGGTTCACTCGCTGGTGAATGCAACGCTGTTGGAGGGTTTCGAGCCTGGCCCTCGCACTAAACGCGTCAGGATCTGGATCGACAAAGACCGTTCCGGCCGCGGCGAAGAGGCGGGCATGAACCTGAAAAAGCGTCTCTGGGAGAAGGGTATCCAAGCTCAGATACTGACTCCGTCATTGCCGCTGCTGGAAGGCGAAAAGTCGGTCGACTGGAATGATGTGCTGGTGCAGCTTGGATGCATGGGGTTTCCACAGATGAGGAGGGCGGCTTGATGAGCGTCACCTCTTATCTGTATGACCCAGTGCGTGTTGTCACCTCGCCAGGCGCTAATGCCCTCGATCCATTCTCACCGCCCAGCGGTTTTAGTGGGAGCGCAGGGGATTACCGATTGCTGTTGGTAAGCCGGTACCGGGTACCGGCGTCGCGTCGGTACATCATGGCCCATGCAAAGGCCCTTCAAGATGGACTCAACGTCATCTTTGAAGGGCCATACATAATGGAGGCTGCCGACATTCTCGAAAAGATTGTCGCTAGCGACCGCGCGCAAGAAACCAAAAGGGCCGGCTAATTTAGCTGGCCCTTTTTTTATGGCCATGAGATCGATCAGGAGTCGGGTAGAATCGTCCGCTTGCATTCCAGTAAGACGTGCGAGTCTTCAAGCATCGCAATCGAGATCCGAACAATGACATTCAAAGTGGTCAAGCTCAGCACCTCAACAACCGATACGCCAGGCCTGTACCAGGTCAAGTTCAATGGCGACGATCGTTTTTTCCGCACTGTGGATGTCCATGTCTCAAAAGACCTCGGGCCAAATGCCCTGGACTTTGTAGAACTGTACGGCGCCTGGTGCTGCCTGATCTGGCTGGAGCTCGCTGGGTCAAATCGAACCTCACGTAATTTGAAGCTCGTGGTTTCCCGTGGCGCTGTAAAGCGTCTCCTGCTTGTGACCAGCTCAAAAGAAGAGCTCTACCAATACGCGTACGCTCTCCGGACACAACTCCTCGGCTTGGACAACATCTCTGTCGAGAAAGGGGAGGCGTGGGTGTTGGAGGAGCATCCAGGTATCTGCGTGAAATGGGACGGGGAGCCACCGCCACAACCTTTCGTCGATAATCCTACCTTTGGCCGCATCTACCTTACGTACCATGCCGTTATCGAGTACCTGGATGAAACGAAAGGCGAGTGTAAGCTCGACAACGTTTTTTCGAGGCTGACACGGATTGTTCGGGAGGCGGATAGGGTAAAAGTGCTGACTGCGAAGCAGGAGAAAGACAAGGTTCGCCGGTATGGTGAGCAGCAAAAGGGTGTGAGAAATCTTGGCACGGCGTCGGGCTGGCATATAACCACTCGACCGACCGCCGACGGGAAGGGCCTTATTGCTATGACGGTTTTTCAGCGAGTCGAGTAATGAGTTCGCGATGGAGAGGGTAATGGCGTACGTGGAGCGGTTGAGAGCTGAGCTTCTGGCGCTGTTGAGATCAGTAGATCCAGAAGGGTGGGAGCAAGCAAAGAATCTTTCCCGGGAGGACGTCGTTAGCTTCCTGGTCTCAAGACCCCATATCATGCAAGGAATCTCATACCAGATCTTGGGAGAGGCCGGGTTCGGGGAAGGGGCTTACCTTCAATGCGCGCGCGACGGCGAGGTTTACCGGCTGATTCGGTGCCAGGTGTCCTTCGACGAACGTGGTTTGCCGCTGACGGTTGGACTGATCGGCGTCAAAAATGGACTCGATAACGCTTCTGCCAGAGTTATCGGCAGGATCGATGAGTTCACCAGCATGGAAACCGGGCTTCAAATCCTCGGATCTGAAATTTTAGATTTGTTAGAGCTTTAAAAATTCAGCATTTAAGCTCATAGCAAATCATCCAATACCAAACCCAAAATGAAGAATCAGACCACCTACAACGGCCGTAAAAATCCCTAGGGCATAGGGGTGCATGATCAGAGCCGAAAAATGTTCCAAAACGCTCAATCGCTTTGGGCGTACGTCCATTCTGATTGATGGCGGTTTGAATGTAGGCCAAGCGGTTTCTCTCTGGTGCAATGAATTGTCTTGACCGGCCTTGTATAGCAGAACGTTACAAATCAGTTCTCCGGGATGTTTTGCCGTGACGTCCCATGGCCATGTCAGTGTAATAGTGTCTCGCCTGAAGAATTGATAGGGTGATGCTCTGGGAAAATACTGCGTGTCTTTTTTCGAGAACTCTAGGTTTGCTGCAAGGTGATTCAGCGAGATAGGTGTTCCCAAGTTGCATTCTTTGTAGTGGCCTATAATCCGTTCCATGACAATGCCACTGTCATAGGGATCTACAACTAGGGTTACTCTGCACGACTCTTCGCAGTATTGATATTGTGGAAACGTGATTTTGGCGCCGCCAGCAGGAAACTCCTTGAATAGTCTCAAAACGTCTACGACTTTTCCGTTGAATGATCCCTGGTTGTCCATGCGAAACGATTGATTACCCATCTCTTTTTTCATTAAATCCAGCAATACCTGTTCAATTAGCAAATCCTTGAGATCAAGCTTCACCGTGACACGAGGGCTCGACTTGAAGTGATTTTTCAAACCAACGATGTGCTGCTGTGGGGAAACCGAATCTGCAAGGACATCTGATCCCGGGTCAGTCGGGTTGGGCGTGAGAATGATCATAATGAGCTCGCAGAGATTAGTCGGGTTAGGTATTGAGATTAGAGGATGCTTTGCAAGATCTCCCAAATTTCTCAAAAATCTGAGTGATTCTGACTTTTAACGTAAATGATTTTCGAATGTCGCGGCATGGACGCTGATTTCTGAAAGTATCGTGCTAGAGCTGCCATGCGATCTGTAGCCCACTATAATTTTTAGATGTCGACTCGCGATCCAGTCTAACTTTTAAATGTTGGCGTTCAACTGACTGCTGGCGAATCGAAGACGGTTGCTTTAGGCGCGTCCAGTGGTAAACAACAAATGTAATCGATGAAAGCGCTAAATCTGTTGGCACCAAGCTGCTGCTGGAAAAATTCACGGACCGAGAACATGGAGATGCCAATCTTGTTGATTTGCAAAGGATTCCAGTTTGTATATGCATTGCAGCTAACCAACCGCAAATCCGCTAAAAGGGCGTACTTAGATAATGCAATATTCGATAATGGGTAGAACCGTATTTTGCATTCCTCGCGGAACATGGATAGATTATCGGCGTGACCACCATCCGCGAATGGAAATTTCATGGCAAACCTGATCCCGTTGTTCGAATCGCACGACCGATTCCTTGAGCTTAACCACAACAACCTTTCTCAAGAGCAGCCGGTGGTCATCAGCTACCTGGAGTCCTTCCCAGGTGATCTCTGTGCCATCGATGGCTATCGAGCTGTCAGGAGCTTCCTGCGCTCTTATGAACGCAATTCGGCAACCTTCAATTCCTATCGTACTCACGTTGAGCGTTTGCTGCTCTGGACGCTTCTGGTTTGCAAAAAGCCACTATTGGAAATGACCCGTCAGGATGGCGAACGATTCATGGAGTTTTGCATTAAGCCACCTGTAGACTGGATCGGCCCGGTGGTAAAGGCTCGCTATCACCGTGTTGGCGGACGCACCCCCAAACCTACTGACACCTACACAATCAACACTCAGTGGCGGCCATTCTTCCTGACAGTAAAAAAACCTGATCTCAAACTCGCCATGGAGCAAAACAGAGAGCCTGAGGTTAAACCTTACAAGATGAAACAGGACTCAATCGCTCAGATCTTTGCCGTATGCGGTAGCTTCTTTCAATGGGCAGCTGACGAAGGTCTCTCAAATAACGCCAATCCAATCCGCGCAATCAAACAGAAATCAAACTACAAGCAGAGGGTTGTGGCGGACGAAAAAGCGAAGGCTTTGACCGTGTTGCAGTGGAGTTTTGTATTAGAGACAGCTAAATTAATGGCTGATCAAGTACCAGCCGAACCGGACAACGAATTGGACGATGCGGAAAAAGAAGCACTTAAGACGAAACGCAAATTTTACGAGCGCACGCTTTTCATCGTCGCCACCATCTATTCAATGTATCTCCGCGTTTCAGATATTGTTGGTCGGGACAACTGGCAACCCATGATGAGCGACTTTCGTAAGGATGATCATGGCAACTGGTGGTTCCATGTAATAGGCAAAGGAAATAAGTCTGCCAAGATCAGTGTTAAAGACGAGTACATGAACGTTTGGATGGCTCGATATAGGACGTTCTTGAAACTAACACCGGCGCCCTACCCTAATGATTCTGCACCGCTCCTACAGTCCCTCAAAGGCCGGGCAGGTTTGTCAGAGGGTCATATCAGGAGCCTTGTTCAGGAGGTCTTCGATTACGCACTGGAACGAATGCGTGCGGAAGGTTTTCCTGATGACGACATTAAAAACCTCCGTTCAGCATCACTCCACTGGCTCCGTCACACCTCGGCAACAGCTGACGCCAAGGTGCGGGATCACAAGGATCTCCAGGCTGACCTGCGCCACCAAAGCTTGGCAACCACGGTCGATACGTACTACAACAGCCGGGATGAGGAGCGACATCGATCTAACAAAAATCTCAGCATCGAGGATCGATAAAACATCGTCACGGTGCTGTGACCAAGGAAAACGCTAACAGTAGAACTCTTACGCCAATGGCGTCGGCTCACCAAACGGTTTTGATCCGAACTCGCTCTCGGCTTCGGCCTAGCATTCCCATTGGCTAAAGTTAGCGCCCGGGATAACACGCTCCTTGAGCCAGCCTCCCACCTTCATCAACTGGGCCACAGCTTTGAGGCGTCGGGCTGCTCAGCAGTTATACTTTTAGCCCCACAAGGGGACGATAGAGAACACGGAAAAAATCGTACGCTAAGCATTCGACCTGTCAGGTTGAGGCCAGAGAGGTTGACTCCTCTGCGTCAGAACGATTTGAGCAGCAGAATTATATGCGCAAGCTAATCTGACATCAGCGCTCCGAAGCGGTGACCGGAGCCCTTGGCTCGATCATGAAACGGAGAGTGCGACGATGGATCTAAAACGCTCATGGGTTCATTGCGTGCTGCTGTCAGGATTGCTGGCGGGATGTACAAGCTCTCAAAGCCAGGTTTCAGTAAGTCCTGATCCCATTAAGATCAGTGCGGGTACCACCTCAGGTTTTCGGGTGTTTCGTGGCGAATGCTTCAACACCGATGCTGATAATGTTAACCCTCTGCTGCTTCCACTGCTGACCAATGTTATTTCGTAAGCGCTCCATGAACCCCACATTCAAAGTCACCACCTGTCCCAGACGCGGTGCCCCATATTTCTCTACCTGTGGCACATAAATAGCTCACTTACTATTTTGCTGGCATAAGAATGCCAATGTTTGGCTATTTTAGTGGCACAAAAATGCCAAAGTTTGGTTATTTCAGTGGCACAAAAATGCCAAGGCCA
Organism: Pseudomonas sp. MT92; assembly: GCF_058792515.1. Classification (NCBI taxonomy): domain Bacteria; kingdom Pseudomonadati; phylum Pseudomonadota; class Gammaproteobacteria; order Pseudomonadales; family Pseudomonadaceae; genus Pseudomonas; species Pseudomonas sp. MT92. Next base: position 96,282 of record NZ_JBXAFA010000019.1, on the reverse strand, counting down.
GGTATTTCAGGTGGTACAAAAGATGGGCCCTATTTCTGTGGTATTTAAATGCCATTCAAATGCCACATAAATGCCACGAAAATGGAGAAGTACGCCCTATCTGTGCTCATGTGAGCCATTTTGGACCTGTACCGGGGGTAGGACTATTTTTGTACCGGGGGTAGGATTTTCCGTTTTTACAGGGCTTTGGAGGCCCAAAAAACGTACCGAGTCTATTACGTGTTGGGTGGATTTGTCGGTACAGCAAAGGGTATCGAAAGGTCTCGATAGCGTACGATCCAACCACCCACGATAGGGTCAGGCTTAACGTCGTATCTCTGGCGAACAGTTCCACGGCAGCAGTGCTTCATAGTCCGTTCAACCCCCGGTTGCAACGCCAAGGCGTTATAGCCCGCGTAATCATCGGTCATAACATAGCCGCGATAACTTTCCAGCAGACGCAACGGAACCTCCTGCGCACGGCTGGACGTGTACTCGAACAACACGACTTTGCGATCTGGCGGGCCGCTGGCTTGTACCCACATCCAGGATTGGCTGGTCGGGTCTCGACCTGGCTCTTTCAATACTTGAACACGGGTTTCATCGCAGTGGATCACCGGGCTTTCCAGTAATCGGTCGCGCATTAGGTTCAGCAGTGGCTGAAAGTGTTCGCTGCACTGCATCACCCAGCGCGCCAGTGTTTGCCTTGGTATATCGATACCGTGTCGACTTAACACCGTCTCGAAACGATGCAGCGGCAAGCCATCGACGTACTTGGTGGTCAGCAACATGGCCAGAACGCTTGGGCTGGCCATGCTCTTTTCGATCAGTTGAGCCGGTTTGTCGGCGGTGACCGGTGCCGTTTCGCAGCCACGGCAACCGTAAACCTTGCGGATATGTTTGATGACACGGATCTGCATCGGCACGATATCCAGCTGTTCGCTGATTTCTTCGCTGATCACGTGCTTGCGGCAACCGCAGGCACAGGTCAGTTCGTGCTCGGGCAGTTCGTGGATGACCTCGACACGCGGCAGCTCAGCCGACAATGCCTTACGTTTTCCTCGGCGCGGCCCCGGGGAAACGACTTCCTCTTCAGCATCGCCGATCAATGGCATCGGCTCGCTTTCAGGCTCATTGAACAGTGCAAGTTGCGGCGTATTGGGCTGCGCTGTCTGCTCGGACTTACGCCCGAACAAGCGGTCGCGCAACAGCTTAATCTGTCCTTTCAGGTCGACGATGTGAGCCTGATAAGACTGGGCAACTTCTTCCTGGCGATTGAGTACCTCAAGCAGCATCTGCTTGAGCAAAACGGGGTCATCAGGGATCGTCGGGCAGAGAAATCATGGCCCGGATTATACCGGGTCAGGCTACGTAGCGTGGAGTCAAAACCTGGTGAGGACGGTTGCGCCACAGGTCAAAACCGTCGAGCAGCCAGTTCAGTTCCTGGACGGTCAGAACGATCACTTCATCGCTGAGATCAGGCGATGTTTTGAATCGCTCGGACTCCAAGCGCTTAAGCCAAAGGCAGAAGCCGTTGCGCTCCCAGTACAAAATCTTCACGCGGTTACGGGGCTTGTTGAGAAAAACGAAGAGCACGGGATCGAACACCGCCACTTTTATGTCCAGCTCGACCAGCGCAGCGAGGCCATCAATGGACTTTCTGAAGTCCACGGGCTTGGGGTAGAGATAAACTTTTTCAACTTTGGCGTCGGGTCGCATCATGACGAGCTGGCCTCCTGAGAGAATCGGGAGCACAGCATCCGGCATCAGCTAAGCGCTTTGAATGTGGGGTTCATGGAGCGCTTAGTGCGCCAGCCAAGCTGGCAGTTGATAAAGGGTGAAAGTCCCTACGAGAGAAGTTATGGCGGAACACCTCGACCCCGAGTCATGCGTTGTGCACCGTGAGGTGTACGGCGAAGCGTTGGCAGGGGAAACCAGCAGGCCAGCCATTGAGCCGCGAAATCATGAGTCCGGGGCGCCGACGCTGTTAAGCGAAGCGGAAGGCCATAGTGCGCATGACGATAATCGCAAGTCATGTGTCACGCCCTGCGCGGTCGTAGACCCTGAGCATGCTGGGAAGTCAACTGTACGGAAGCTGGGAGATCTCATTCGTGTCTGGTGCTGACAAGCCAGACGGGGCAGGAAAGGCCACAAGCCGAGCGTCTGCCGTCTACGCGAATGAGAAGTCGGATAGCCCCGTAGTACCTGAGAAGTTGCCGAACAATGGGCCTGGCCCGGCGGAGGTGATGGAGGAAAGGGGGCTAGCCAAGGGGAACAGTGAGCAACTTTCCGCGCCCCGGACGCAGAGCCGAACAAGCGCGTTGTCAGGGTTGCCCGCTGTACGTCAAGCAGCCCGGCAGGATCGCCGGGTCAAGTTCACGAGCTTGTTGCACCACGTAACGGTCGAGCTTTTGCACGAGAGTTTCTACAATCTCAAGCGAGACGCGGCTAGTGGCGTGGATGGAATATTGTGGCGAGAGTACGAGCAGGATCTTCTCGCGAAGCTGAAAGCCTTACACGGAAAAGTGCACAGTGGTCGCTATCGAGCCAAACCTGTTCGGCGGGTGTACATCCCGAAGGCAGATGGCAGTGAGCGACCGCTGGGTGTCACAGCGCTGGAAGACAAGATTGTCCAGACAGCGGTGGTGAAAGTGCTTGAAGCGATCTACGAAGAGAGCTTTCTCGGATTCTCGTATGGGTTTCGCCCTGGTCGAGGGCAACATGATGCACTGGATGCTTTATCGGTGGGAATACAGAAAACTCGCGTTCGATGGATACTGGACGTAGATATTCGTGCGTTCTTTGACACCATTGATCACGAGTGGATGATGTGCTTCTTGCAGCACCGAATCGCAGATAAGCGAGTGCTTGGATTGATAGCTCGATGGCTCCGTGTCGGAGTTATTGAGAATGGACAGCGAATCCCGGCGAAGCAGGGCACACCGCAAGGCGCGCCTCTCTCACCGCTGCTGGCCAATATCTATCTGCACTACGTGATGGACCTGTGGGTCAGGCAATGGCGTGCGCGTACAGCACAAGGCGAGATGATCGTCGTGCGGTATGCAGACGACAGCGTGCTGGGGTTTGAAAGGCTTGGTGAAGCACTGGTTTTTCAGGATGCTTTGGCTGCCAGACTTGCCCAGTTCAACCTGACGTTACACCCAGAGAAAACACGCCTTCTGCGCTTCGGTTGGTATGCGGCCGAAGACCGCAGGAATCATGGGTTGGGGAAACCGGAGACTTTCGATTTTCTCGGGTTCACGCATTTCTGTAGCCGATCCAAGAACGGCATGTTCGAGGTAGGACGGGTCACTATCAGCAAGCGTATAAGGGCAACGCTCAAGGAAATACGGGCGCAGTTGCATAAACGCAGGCACGAGCCAGTCCCAGTGATCGGGCAGTGGTTGAGTCGGCTGTTTAGAGGGTATTGCAATTATTACCATGTACCGGGTAATCGACGGCGGCTGGATACTTTTCGCCGTGAAATTATCAGTGCATGGCGGCATGCTCTTAAACGGCGGAGTCAGCGACACCGTCTGAATTGGGAGCGCATGACTGCTCTGGCAAGACTATTCATCCCCTATCCGCGTGAGTTACCGATGCATCCTTATCCCATAACTCGCTTCGGCGTCAAAACCCAAGGCAGGAGCCGTATGCGGTAATTCCGCACGTACGGATCTGTGCGGGGGGTGGCAGGTGACTGCCATTCCTACCGCGACCGTTATTTCCGGTGGCCTCAAGGCCCTCGGCGCCGGTCTGAAGAAGTATGGTGAAGACTCCGATGCCAAGTTTGCCTCCACGCTGAATTTTAATAGTGGCGAGGATGTGAGGGGTTGCTTGCATGTAGTCTACGGCAGCGTATTCACCGATTCAGCAGACTTCCTTGATCCATCGGTGAAGCTGGAGAATATTCTGCCGTTGCCATGGCTGGCCGTAGCACGGGCTAACGGTACAACCGGGGAATCGGCCGATGCCACCGTTGGCAGGTTGCCGCAAGTTTTGCTCGCTGCGAAGACGACACTCGCTAACAGCGGGGCAATGCTTGCAGAGAAGCCAAGCTTCTTCGCTGAATTGAAAATTATCCGATCTCCTGACGCCTCAAAGGTGGCCTTCCGTTTGAGGGCTTTCTACTACGGCGAGCGCTTGGACAAGGGGTGGTGGCCGCGATCAAAATCCAAAGCAGTTGTTCTAACTGTTTCCGGATTCGATGTATCAAAGTCGTTAGTCGAAAATCTTAAGAATGGTTATTCAGTTCTCCAATCGGACGTCCCCGTTGGCCAGACTTGGGTGAGTTCTGACTTACTCTCTCCAAATGGCGAAGACGGGGGGCGGAATGCTTGGGATAGCCCTTGGTATACCCTGCCGCCGGACAAGACAACGCCTACTACTCTTGTGACCGGACTTCTTGAAACCACTGCAGGTAGTAAGCTCTTGGGTGTATTGGGAACGGCGCTCGAGGGAACCGCTGACACCACAGCAAAAAGTTACGTTGACTCTTTGGACCCTGCTCAACGGGCTACTGCAGAGGAAACAGCGAGAACCGCGGAAAATACGGCGAAAACCAACGCTGCCGTCGCAGTTGTGAAAGCTATTGCCGATGTTAAGGCTGCTCAGAATGCCCATGATGCATGTATCACCACTATGGATGCGCCAGGTGCTTCCTCCAATGATAAGAGAGACGCGGTTCTGGCTTTCGCATCAGCAAGGGTCACAGCGGCTGCATCGGTATCAGCAGCTGAACCATTGTTTTCTCAAATGGGCGTACCAGCTGAATTCCTCAACGATCCTGGTAGATGCAAGGTGCTGCCATGAACGCTTTGAAATGGATCGCTCTCGGTACTATGGGGGTGATTCTGACTGCCAACGGCCAGGCGACTGTGATGGGTTGGGCAACGGTCGACAGAGGGGCTGATATTCTGGTTAGAGGTGGCGACCAGGCCAGCCCCAGCGAATTCACTGAGACCGTCGTGGTGGAATTCAAAAGCGCCTCGGAACAAGCGTATTGTTCCGGTGTGCTTGTAGGTACGAACGCAGTACTGACGGCAGCCCACTGTGGGTACCGGAAGTTGGTACCAGTGCGAGTCACAGCGGCAACAAACTTGAGCCAGGCCCTTAAACTTGGGGCTGGTGGGTATGCGAGGCAACCATCCACCGGCGTTCCGCAGGTTCAATCGGCTGCAGTAGCTTCGTTCGCAGTAATGGATCCAAGTGCCGTTGCACAAGGAAGAAACCTGGGCGGCCTTGACTTGATGGTGATGAGGTCATGTCGAGATAAGGGAAAATTAGGACAATATATCTGTAACTACATGATCTTATTAGTTTTTCTGTCGTCATTTCACACAAACAAAAAACATGATTCGGCCTCTTCTGCAATGGTTATAGGCCCTTCTTGAGGCCCGTCGTCAATGCATAAGTTTTCCGGATGCTACTCCCTGACGTAGTCAGCATAGGCCTGGAGCTGGTTTACCTACACCAAAATTGGCATGGACTGAGTTCAAGGTTTTGGCGGTATAGGTAAACCACGCTTCGAGCATGTGACTTTAGAAAACCCATATTTAGCCGCCTAGTAGAGCATCCAACCCGGTGCCCTCAAGATCGAGGATCTAGATTAATGGATTACGTCGTAAGAGCGAGCCGGCGGCGTTTTCCTCGAAGGCTCTAGTGTGCTGTTCGCGAAATAAATTTCTCCATGTTTGCACTACACTTCAGATGCCATTCCTACCTTGGATAGTTCCTGGTGAGCGCTCTGGACATTACGCTTAGCCCCGAAGAATTTGCCGAACTGAGCCGTCGCGTACGTTCCGCCACCATCAGTCAGCGTGATGGCCGTCGAGCTCGCGTCATCTTGCTGGCAGCGCAAGGATCAACGCGAGAAGAAATCGTACGATTGACAGGTTTCTTTCGCCCTACGGTCACCGACTGGTGCCAGCGTTTTCAGGCGCTCAGATTGGAAGGCCTGCTCGACAAGCCTGGCCGAGGACGCAAATCCCCTCTGCCTGCCGACACGATACGCCGCGTGCTCGAACAGGTCACTCAACCTCGTATCGGCGAGCCCCGCTGGAGCTGCCGAAGCATGGCCCGTGCCGCCGGCATATCAGCGACCACCTTGCATAAACTTTGGGCGGCCAATGACTTGAAGCCTCATCTGACACGTACCTTCACGCTGTCGAACGACCCGCAGTTCGAGGAGAAATTCTGGGATGTCATCGGCCTGTACCTGGCCCCGCCAGACAGGGCGTTGGTGCTCTGCTGCGACGAGAAAAGTCAGGTGCAAGCCTTGTAATGCACGCAGCCTGGCCTACCTCTGGGGATCGGTCATATCCAAACAAAATCTCATGATTACACTCGCCACGGCACGGTCACGCTGTTCGCAGCGCTGGATTATCTCCAGGGCAAACTGATCAGTAGCATCGAGCGCCAGCACCGCCATCAGGAGTGGTTGGCTTTCCTCAAGAAAATCGACAAGGAAACGCCCAAGCACCTCCAGCTGCATCTGATCGTGGATAACTATGCGACACACAAGCACGCAAAGGTGAAGGCTTGGCTGGCGAAACATCAGCGCTTCCATGTGCATTTCACACCGACCTCCAGCTCGTGGATGAACATGGTCAAGCGGTTTTTCAGGGATATTGCCGTGTTCTTGTGCGAGGGCAGCTTCGGCTCCGTACGTGAATTGGAAAGCTCGATTACCGCCTTCCTGGCATTACGGCACGCACGACCGACCCGGTACGTTTGGAACGCAAAGGGCGAGGAAATTTTGAGCAAGATATCGCGAGCACGCGAGGCGATGGAGACGTAGATGGAAGGGCAAGTTATTTCGAAAACAGCACACTAGCCTCTTCGATATAGCCGTGTACGGTGCCATCGTGACGTCAACCGCCCTGCCGTTTGATCTCGAGAAAGTCCGCCCCAGCCCGATGGGCGCTGGTGGCCAGTCCACGTCGCAGGCTGTGGCTACTCATCTCTGGCACATACAACAGCCCTGCTGCTTTGGCACGTGCCGCCAGGATGGTATTCACGCTACCCTCGTGCAGTGCCACCTCACCGAGTACTCCCCAGCGACTGATGCGCCGGAACAGTGGCCCTTGCTCGATCGGAGCGGCATCCACCAACACCGTAGTGCCTTTGCCGGGCAGCAGACGCTGTCGCCGAACGGGATCGCCTTGTCCAGTCCCTCGCCCTCCTGATCGGTCTTTGAGCGTGGCAGCGAGATCCGCAGACCTTCCCGCTCCCACTGAAGGTAATGTCACACTAACTCAGCGTATTTGGGTAGTCGCCGTTACCAAATATATGCCATGGCGTTCACTTAAAAATACTGTGCAGTTACTAATTTCATGAGCTCATGTTGATAAGCGGCAATGGAAAAGTAGCTAGCATGTCTACTCCACCAATGTACCCCAGTTTACGACATGCTCTATGCCACTGTTGCAACAGATAAGTATTCGACCTGATATTTACCCGCACAAATACATATCTTTTTTTGTAACAAACCACCCCTGAATGTCTCTAAATAACAGAAATGCGGTAATGCTAATTGATTGTATGAATTTCAAGAATGAGAGGAGGTTCCGACAACGCAGGCATCTCCGCCCTAGGCACAGGGACGTGCCAACCAAATTTGTAGCGTGCGCTTAAGCCAAACCCAAGAATTTGTACTACATATAGGAAGATAGTGAATGGCCGTTTTTTTTAGCATATGGTGCAAACTAGCTATTTTAAGTGGGGCAGCTTGGGTCGCACTGGCTGTCGGTACAGTGCTCAATCTTATTAACCAAAGCGATGCAATTTGGAACAACCAAAATATTTCCTGGTGGAATTTGCTGCTAAATTACGCTGTACCCTTTACAGTATCGAGTTACAGTGCGGCTCGACACGAACAAAAAGCACGATCACAAAGCCGTCTATAATTCATAGTAGAATCTTAAGGTTACACACATGCTCCGTTCTATGTAGATAGCATTGAGCAAATGGACGGGGACTATCGGTCTGAAGTAAATAGCAGTTTTTAACGGCCTCGCTGTTTGAGATTTAAAAATGCCGACTTAATCGAAAATCAGACCTTTCCTCCTCTCAATGCGCTGTTTTTTGCGGAGTAGCGCCTTTTCAGGGCTCATTGTCCGCGTCACAGGCACGCCTCGCCTGCATTCAACAGCCTTTCGCATCATCCACAGGCCCGACAAGGAAAGCAGTGTGGTCTGCTGCGGGGTATTTTTAACCAAGCCTCGGAAGCGGACTTTCGTATAACAAAACTGGCGCTTGATCACCAGGAATGGATGCGCACCTTGGCCTGGACTTGAGCTTTCGCGTATTCGATATACGCGTCGCATACGACCTGTTAGGTTCTTTTTTTTCACGCTTCTTATAGCTGCTGGGCCGCGCTGCAATCGACCCGTTCATCTAGCGATGTTGATGCTCCACACGCCTCTCTACGCCGGTGTAACTGGCATCGCCAGAGACGTTAGTTTCCTCGCCGTGCAACAATTGATTGACCTGTGTAACGTGCGCCACATTCGCCGCCGTACCCACCAGGTTATGTACCAAGTCGGATTCGGCCTCGACACCGATGTGCACTTTCAACCCGAAGAAATACATTTTTCATTCGTCTGATGCATTTAGGGGACGCGTTTGCCGTCCTTGTTCTTGGTCGAACTTGGCGCATGAATGATCGTCGCATCGACCACAGTACTTTGGCGTAGCAGCAAACCGCGGTCGCCAAAAGAGCCGTTGATGACCTGCAAAATCACGTCGGCCAGTTCATGCTTTTACAACAATCGGCGGAAGTTGAAGATCTCGGTTTCATCCGGAATCCGATCCAAATGAAGCTGGGCAAACTGGCACAGAATTGCGGTTTCATAGAGGGCCTCTTCCCTCGCCGGGTCGCTGTAGCCGAACCAGCTTTGCATCAGATGTTGCCCGCAACATGAGCATCAACGGATACGCCGGACGACCGCCTTCACCCTTCAGATAATGCGGTTCGATCTACGCAATCAGGCCTTTCCAGGGCACGATCTGATCCATCTCAATCAGGAAACGCTAGCGGCGCATCTGCTTACGTTTGCCCGCGTATTAGGCATGACACAGCGAAGTTTGTGACGCACCCAGCCGTCCAGCTCCCCAAGTGGCCGCTTGCTCTGACTTAGCTTGAAATAGCCTGCCCAACCACGCAGTACAGGTTTATTCGCTCGATGACAGTCGCCATCTTGCAGCCCCGTAATCGACGCAGCAGGTCTCTGAGCCGGTCACGAAAGCGACCCAGACTCATAGTCGCCACTCTCAGACTCGGCTGTTGATGCCAGTTCGTCCCATAACCCAGATAGTCGCAGACCCAAGGTCGTGCCACGCGGCTCTTTTCCCGGTTCAGCGTCAGTTTCAAACGCTGCCTCAGGAACCGCTCGACGCCTGCCATCACGCGCTCTCCAGCACGATGACTGTGCACATAAGTGTTCACATCATTGGCATAACGCACAAAGCGATGGCCCCGACGCTCCAGCTCGCAGTCGAGTTCGTTGAGCAGGCTGTGCGACAGCGGGCCGCCTTGCGGCGTCCCTTCCTGCCGTCGACTGGCGATCCCGCCCGACATCACTCCGGCCTCGAGATAGCGACGGATCAGCTTGAGTACCAGCTTATCTTCGGCCTGGGGCTGCACATGGGCCATCAGCACATCGTGGTTGACTAGATCAATGAGCTTTTCCAGATCAAGTTCCACGCACCAGCGGTGACCCGCCACCACATGGGCACGGGCTGTTTCGAGGGCTTGGTGGGCGCTTGAGCTATAGTCCGAGAACAGCGGGTCAAAGATCGGCGTGAGTTGTTGCAGCAGAGCCTGCTGGATCAGGCGATCCATCACATTAGGGATACCCAACTGACGGGTTCCGCCTTTGGGTTTGGGGATGTCGACGGCGCGCACACCTTGCGGGTGCTACTCACCGGCCAGCAACCGAGTCTTGAAGATCGGCCAATACTGTTTCACGTAGCCCGCCAACTGGTCGACTGTCATACCATCGGCACCCGGCGCTCCCTTGTTGCTGACCACGCGTTGATACGCACGCTTGAGGTTGGCCGGTGCAAGCACCCGCTCCATCAGCGTGTCCGGCTCCGCGTTCGTCCACGTCACAGACGCCGTCGATGCTTGCGCCCTGTAAGCCGTCATCCTCGGATACCGTCCGGGACTTGAGGTGACAGTCTTCTCTTGGAGAATATTCTGCGGTTCAGCATTCGACGAGACTCTGGCGCCTACTGGCGGCATAACCTGTTCGGCCCTTGGAGGCGTGGTTATTCGCCACTTACTACGGCCTCGGCTGGCTTTTGCACGCTCATCCCGTCGCCTCACGACGCTCGGTAGCACAATGGCAAGCGTACAGATCTCCCAGGGTAATTCGCGTGACCTTCCTGCTTATGCCTGTCGGATATACGTCGTAGCGTTCCATGCAAGTATTGGACTCCGAAGATGTTGGCCTTCTTACCCAGCTACGCCGCCTAATTCGCTTCCTGTTCGTCAGGCCAGCATTTTGCCTCGGGTTTCCTTCAGATTTGCAGTCACCCGCGGCATCCTTGCCTCTGGCTAACACTTCCACTTGCCGGGTGTGTAGAGGACTTCCACCTCCAAGTCGTCCGACTCATCACCATAATGAACTGAATAGCGCCAGTTACGGCGCTATGCGCCATGCCTGGCGCACCAACATAAAAGGGTCCATGCAGGCCCCTTGGCAACCAAAACAAACTTACTGAATGCGCCACGACTCGACAATGTCTGCACCAAACTCGGCTTTCCATTCTTTCAGATGACGGTGGTTACCACCCTTTGTTTCAATCAGCTCACCCGAATTCGGGTTCTTGTAAATCTTCACGTCGCGCGCCTTACGGACTGTTTTCGGTGCGGTAGCGACTGGCGAGCGACGACCTGCATGAGGGTCAAGCAGGCTGATGACGTTTTGTAGACTGAAGCCGTACTCACCAAGCAATGCGCGGAGTTTGCTCTCAAATTCCATTTCGGCCTTGAGGCCAGAATCACTTTTCATCGACTCGAGCTCTGCGAGCTGTTCGGCCAGTTGTTGTTCAAGCTTGCGAAATTCAGCCAAACGAGACATGGGAAACTTTCCTTAAGGTTTAGGGCTGCGCGGAATGCACATTTCCCATGCTAAGTGATGATTTGATTTTCGTCACCCATGCCCTTTTTAAACTGGCCTACGGAGCTCCGACAAAGTGGGCGAAACCGCTCAATAGTTGTGAGGGTCAATATCTCCAGAAAACTGGAGTTACGAGCACCAGCACCGTTAGGATTTCCAGCCTCCCTAGTAGCATCCCAACGGTCAGTAGCCATTTGGCGGCATCAGGTAATGATGAGAAATTTCCTGCTGGCCCGATAATCGTGCCCAGTCCTGGCCCGACGTTACACACCGCAGTAGCTGCGCCGCTCAATGCTGTTGTCCAATCAAGTCCAATGAGAGCCAAGCCCAAGGCGATAGCGGCAATAGTGATGGTGAAGAAAAACGAGAAGGTCAAAAGCGAACGCAAGATCTCCTCGTCAATGGGATGACCGTTGTACTTCTTCTGAATCACGGCTCGAGGATGGATCAACTGCTTCAAACTACTGACCAATAGAGCGGCAGCAACCTGAAAGCGGAAAATTTTGAGGCTTCCAGCCGTGGAGCCCGAACACCCACCGACAAAGGTCAAATAGAAGAACAAAAGAACGGCAAAACTCCCCCATAGCGTGTAGTCGCCAACTGCTACTCCGGTAGTCGTGACTACCGAGGTCACATTGACCGCCACGATACGAAACGCATCCCACCATCCGTAGTCGCTGTGGAAACACAGCCATGTCCCGACAGCCAGCCAGGTGACAATCAAGAAACCAATAAATCCGCGTACCTGGTGATCCTTGATCAGCGCACGCCGATGGCCGCGCAATGTCGCAACGTACAAAGTGAACGGCAGGCTACCCAGAATCATGATGACCACCGCTACCCAGTGAATCGCTGGCTGCGTCCAATGCCCCAGTGAGGCGTCCGAAGTAGAGAATCCGCCAGTTGAGATCAAGGACATGGCGTGGTTGATCGCTTCAAACGGCGTCATTCCAGCGATCCAGAGAGCTAGTGCTCCGAGGCCCGTGAGTCCCAGATAGAGAAAGAGGATGTACTTGGCGGCCACATGGGAGCGAGGTGTCACTTTCTCCGACCAGTCTGAGGATTCTGTCTGGAAAAGACGCATGCCACCCACTCGCAACAGTGGAAGGATCGCCACAGCCATGCCGATGAAGCCGATACCACCCAGCCAGTGCAGCATCGAGCGCCAGATCAACAATCCAGGTGAAGCCGTATCCAAACCACTCAAGACAGTTGAGCCCGTGGTTGTAATGCCGGACATCGTTTCAAAAAAAGCGTCGGTGTAACTGATGTGGCTGATGAACACCATAGGCAACGCCGCGAAGGTACACACCACCACCCAACTGCCAGTCGTCAGTAGATACATATCCCTCGGACGAAGCTGAGCATTGTCGGGACGTCCCCGCACGATCAACAGGAGCCCACAGATGAAGGTGATCAAACTCGACCAGAGAAAGGCCGAGAGATCGTCACTACTACGCTCATAGACCACCAGCGTGATCATGGGAATAGCCATGCTTATGGCCAGCGTGATCAGAAAAATGCCTAAGATGAAGCCGATAAGCCGCAGTGCTGCGTGGGACATAGAACTAGCCTGCCGAATTAGCGCCGCGCAGTATCGGATGCCCAATCTTTAAGCCCCGTAAATTTTGCGTAAAATTTCTTCAGGCAATCAGTGAGCCAAGGTTCGCCAGTATGTAGCAGACGCTAGCTCGCCTTCATCCGCTCAAAAATCTCTCCGAGTCACACTGATCAAAATTTGACCAGAAAAATCAAAAACCCGGCACTTGGCCGGGTTTTACCTGCGCGTCTCAACTACGCAGCTCCCAACTGAGAGGGATGGAGAACTGACAAAAAAGCGCAGGCGAGAGATATTGCCAAAAGGCATTACTCAACGCAAACCGCCCAAGGCGAGGTAGCGGGTCGCAATCGACGATAACTTGACTGTATACTTATCGTTCAGCCTTACCCTTGAGCTACAGGAACACCAGCATGACTGTACTCCAAACGATTTACTGGCAGCCTACGCCGCCTTAGCGCTACGCCCCCTCGCAACACCTTGCTTCCGCTAGCTTCGCTCGCGGGCGCGCACTGCTGTACGCCTGGTTTTACACCTTAAGCACACAGCAAAAAATCCTCAAAATTTGAATTTGTATCGATTCGCTCGCCATCCATTTGGCGTGCGCGATGCTTTGCCTTGGATATTTTCTATGCTGCAAAAACTCAGACAAACGTGGCTTTCCAACGTCCGTGGAGATGTGCTCGCGGGGCTCGTGGTCGCACTCGCGCTGATCCCGGAAGCCATCGCTTTTTCCATCATCGCCGGCGTCGACCCCAAGGTCGGTCTTTATGCCTCCTTCTGTATCTGTGCTGTTATCGCATTTGTCGGCGGTCGTCCTGGCATGATCTCCGCGGCAACCGGTGCCATGGCACTGCTCATGGTCACGCTGGTTAAAGACCACGGGCTTCAATACCTACTTGCCGCGACTCTTCTATGTGGTGTTCTCCAAATCCTTGCCGGTTACCTGAAGCTTGGCTCGCTGATGCGTTTTGTCTCTCGCTCAGTCGTCACTGGTTTTGTAAACGCCTTGGCAATCCTAATTTTCATGGCGCAGTTGCCTGAGCTTACGAATGTCACTTGGCACGTCTACGCGATGACGGCAGCGGGCCTTGGAATCATCTATCTATTTCCCTATGTACCTAAGATCGGCAAGGTGATCCCCTCGCCACTGGTGTGCATCCTGACTCTAACCGCGATTGCTATTTATCTCGGTCTGGATATCCGCACCGTGGGTGACATGGGCCAACTGCCGGACACGCTCCCAATCTTCCTCTGGCCTGAAGTCCCGCTGAACTTTGAAACCCTGCGGATCATCTTCCCATACTCAGCTGCCTTGGCCGTAGTAGGTCTGCTTGAGTCCATGATGACCGCAACAATCGTCGATGATCTGACCGATACCACCAGCAACAAAAATCGAGAATGCAAGGGGCAAGGCATTGCCAACATAACTGCCGGGATGCTCGGTGGCATGGCAGGTTGCGCCATGATCGGCCAGTCAATCATCAACGTGAAGTCCGGTGGCCGTACCCGTCTCTCCACATTGTGCGCGGGTATCTTCTTGCTGCTTATGGTGGTGTTCCTGGGCGAATGGCTCTCCAAGATTCCAATGGCGGCACTCGTCGCAGTGATGATTATGGTGTCCATCGGCACCTTCAGTTGGGATTCCTTACGCAATCTGAAAGAGCATCCGTTGTCGACCAATCTCGTCATGGTCGCGACCGTTGTGGTCGTCGTGGCCACTCACAACTTGGCATACGGCGTACTGGTAGGCGTGCTGCTGGCCTCCCTGTTCTTTGCCAACAAGGTCGGGCACTACCTGGATATCAAGAGCGCTCTTGAAGAGGCGGAATCGCATCGGACTTACCAAGTGGTGGGCCAGGTGTTCTTCAGTTCGGCAGACAAGTTCACCGAAGTTTTTGACTTCAAGGAAGCGCTCAACAAGGTCACCATAGATCTCACACAGGCGCATTTCTGGGATATCACCGCTGTCGCAGCGCTGGATAAGGTCGTGATCAAGTTCCGCCGTGAAGGCGCTGAGGTTGAAGTGCTAGGTCTCAATGAAGCCAGTGCAACAATCGTTGACCGCTTTGGCGTGCATGACAAACCCGGTGCCATCGACAAGCTCATGAGCCACTAAGGAGATCAACAATGACCCACGTAATGGCATGCATTGATAACTCACAATCCTCATTGGCGGTCTGCGATTACGCAGCATGGGCGTCGCAGCAATTAGATGCGCCACTTACCTTGCTGCATATACTGGATGAAGAGAAATACCCGGCATCAGCTGACCTGAGTGGAAATATTGGTCTCGGCAGTCGAGAGCATCTACTGGAGGAACTGGCTACGTTAGATGCCCGCCGTGCCAGGCTCGCTTTGGAGCAGGGTAAACTCATGCTTGAAAAGGCCAGGGAGCGAACTGTCATATCCGGCGCTGCCTTTCCTGAGCTGAAGCAGCGCCACGGACACTTGGTAGAGAGCCTGAGCGACCTTCAGGACGATATTCGACTATTGGTCATTGGCCGGGTGGGCGAAGACAGCACACGCAGTATGCGAACCCTTGGTAGCCAGATAGAAGCTGTCGTGCGGACAATTCACCGGCCCATCTTGATCACAGCCAACAGCTATAGAAAACCAGAAAAAGTGATGCTTGCGTTTGATGGCAGCTCTACGGCCTACAAAACAGTTCAGATGCTTGCCGCCAGCCAGCTTTGCGGAGGCCTGCCCATTCATCTCGTCATGGTAGAAGCAGACTCAGAAGCCAATAGAGAGGTTCTGGCGAAGGCTGTAAGCATGCTCCTTACTGCAGGCTTTGAAGTACACGCCCAGATCCGACAAGGAGAAGTGGAGGCGGCTTTGCACGTTTATCAAGCCGAGCATGGGATTGATCTGCTAGTCATGGGCGCTTATGGGCACTCGCGCATCAGACAATTTCTGGTAGGAAGCACGACTACTACGATGCTTCGGACAGCCACCATGCCTGTATTGCTGCTTCGCTGAAGTGTCGCTTCTGTCCACAGTATTTTCAGGAGTTCGGAAATACTGTGGACATCCTAAATGATGCTTACCTGAACAAGTCTTGGCTGAGACCTCATGCAACTCATAACCGAAATTATTCATCCAGAACTGAAATCCATACAAGGGAGAGTGTTCCGTCGTCATGCCGCACGCGGCATCGTGTTGCGGGACAAACAAATCCTGTTGCTGTTCACTGAGCGCTATAACGACTTCAGCTTTCCTGGAGGCGGCCTTGATGCTGACGAGGACATTGTCACAGGCCTGAAGCGCGAGCTTGAGGAAGAGACTGGTGCTCGTGAAATAAAGGTGCTCCAGCACTACGGTTACATTGAGGAGTACCGGCCCTACCGGAAGTCCCAGTACGACCTGATGCACATGACCTCGCATTTTTATCTATGCGAGGTAGCGCTCCAGCTAGAGCCCGTGAGAATGGAGAGCCATGAAATCGCTAATGGTATGCGGCCTGTCTGGATCAACCTGCATGAAGCCATCGCACACAATCAGGCCGTTATGCAGCGTCAAGAGTCTTCGATGGGGCAATCAATTCAGCGCGAGACTTTTATGCTGAGAAAAGTCGCTTCAGAGCTGCTGGCGTCCAGTCGTCTTTTGAGAGGTTAAGCGCCGCACTTCTTACACCCGTCGCACGTTGCTACCCAAATTTTCTACTGCAGACTTTCATTCGCTCAGTTCAAGGGTTGAGCGCCCTATATGAAGAGCGGGGCACTCAAATATTGGATGCCACAGTATTTCTAGGCTTCGAGAAATACTGTGGTCATCTCAAGCGAGATTATTTGGCTACGGCAGCACCTGCTAGAACGCTGCTACGGCGTAGGACTAAGACTCCACCCATCGCCGCCAAGATCGAGCCGATCAATACCCCTACTTTGACTTCATCAATCAAAAGAGGTGATCCGGCGAACGCCAGATTGCCAATGAACAGACTCATGGTGAAGCCAATGCCGCACAACAGTGCCACGCCGTACAGCTGCACCCAGGTACTCCCTTCCGGCAGCTTGGCCAACCCCATACGAATGGCCAGAGCAGTCAATAGAAAAATGCCGACTTGCTTACCCACCAACAGCCCCAGCGCTACACCCAAGGGAACCGTATCAACCAAGTTCTCCATGGAAATACCAGCCAATGAAACACCTGCGTTGGCGAAGCCAAAAATCGGAACCACAGCGAACGCCACCCATAAATGTAGTTTCTCTTCGAGAAAGAGCAGCGGAGATCGGGCCTCTTCCTCAGGCCTGCCCATGGGGATGCACAGTGCCACAGCGACACCCGCCAACGTGGCGTGTACGCCCGATTGCAGCACGAAGAACCACAGCACGCCCCCGACCAGGAGATACGGAAACAACCGTCTTACGCCCAGTCGATTCATTGCGACCAGAATAATCAAGGTCGCAAACGAGGCCAGCAACATCGGCATGGAAAGGCCCGAGGTATAGAAAAAGGCGATGATGACCACCGCGCCCAGGTCGTCAATGATCGCCAGGGCAGCGAGGAATACCTTCAGCGAAGTGGGGACGCGCTTACCCAGTAGCGACAAAACACCCAAGGCAAATGCGATGTCAGTGGCAGCTGGGATCGCCCACCCGCCCAAGGTCTCAGGATTCCCCCAGTTGATTGCGATGTAAATCAACGCAGGAACAACCATGCCGCCCAATGCACCAAATCCCGGTAAGGCGCGTTGGCCCCAAGTAGAAAGTCCACCTGCCAGCACTTCTCTTTTGATTTCGAGGCCGACCATCAGGAAGAAGATCGCCATCAGGCCATCATTCACCCAATGCTCGACAGACATGCCCATCCAGACACTGTGCAAGGCTGCAAAGTAACTCTGGGATAAAGGCGAGTTAGCAACAATCAGTGCGGCCAGTGCTGCGCCCATCAGCACAAGACCGCCAGCGGATTCCGACGACAAAAAGCGGGCCAGAATTGCGGCTGCTCTAGGGGTTTCGGCTGAAGCTTGGTGCTTGGTCATCAACGTCCTTGGTATTACTTAAAAAGGTAATATATTAACACCTGGCCTCCACGAACATGGCGGCGTTAAACAGCCTGAAACAGTTAATGCTCAAGGCCATAACCAGGCATTAATGTCTTCCACTCAGCGCTCTGGAATGGGGTTTAAGAACAGAAGCTATTGGCACGCAAAAAAAACCCATGCCGTCTATCGGCTCAATACCCCACGCCCTTTTCGAATATCCCGATCAGTCTTCCCATCGCTTGATACCATCCAGCACACTTGTATGAAGATTTGATGTCTGAAAGGTCTTTTTGTGAACGTTATCCGTCACTGGTTACGACAACCCTATGCGCGTCTCATCGCTCTGATCGGATTGGTTCTGATCGTGCCTTTATGCCTGCGTGCGGCACTGGGTTGGTCGAATCCACTGGGCTACCTTTCAGATCTCGGAATCGCGAGCCTGCTCATCGTACTCCTGCATCGCCGTCCCTGGTGGTTAGCACTTCCAGTGTTGCTGGCTTGGGGACTTATGACGCTGGCGACTGCCGAACTGGTCAGCGCAGTCGGTAGGCTTCCAAACTCCTCAGACCTTCACTACCTGATCGACCCTCAGTTTTTGGAAAACTCTACCGGTGGTGATTTCGCTCAGCCATGGCTAGCCGCCACCCTGAGCCTTGGACTGGTGATTTGGCTTATAACGCAGTGGATGGGCCGCACCAATCCCGCTCCGGGCTTACCACGAAGCGCGTGGGCAGCACCGCTGCTGCTATTAATCGCCCATGGGGGCGCCCAACAGCTATACCCCTCCGACGAAGACCAGTGGCACTTGTTCAATCTCCCGCATCAGTTACTGGTCGCGAGCGTTGGTGATGTACAGACAAGCGCGGAAGAATGGTTGGCAGGTGATGTTGCCGATGTCCCTCCACAAATGGCAGGGCTCACCCAACTCGATCTGGACGGACAGAAACTGCTTGCCGCACCGGGGCGTGCGCGCAATGTGTTGATCATCGCACTTGAAGGTATTCCCGGCGCCTACGTAGGCGTCAACCGCGAAGCCCTGCGCAGCAGCTATCAGGAAAATCTCATGCCCAATCTCAGTCGTTGGGCAGAGCGCGGTATGACTACACCCGACTATGTCCTACACAGCCATCAAACCATTCGTGGTCTGTACGCAATGCTTTGCGGCGATTACGACAAACTGGACAACGGCACGCCCAAGGGGGTGGAAATGTTGACCCAGAACCAACGCAACCAGGCGTGCCTGCCGGCCCAGTTGCACAAGAACGGATTCGCCACGCACTACCTTCAGGGTGCGGGCCTGCGCTTCATGGCCAAAGACAAGATCATGCCGCACATCGGCTTCGATGCCACCCATGGCCTGGAATGGTTCACCAACAGCAACTACCTGGAGTTCCCTTGGGGCAAGGATGACAAGGCCTTCTTTGAAGGGGCGCTGGACTACGTCGGCCAGCTGAAAAAACAAAAAAAACCGTGGATGCTGACGCTACTGACCGTTGGCACCCACCTGCCCTATTCGGCTCCTGAAGACTACCTGCAGCGCTACGACACGCCCAAGCAAGCCGCCGTGGGGTATCTGGATGATGCGCTTGGGCAATTCCTCAGCGGTCTGGAACGTCAGGGCATCTTGAAAGACACCCTGGTGGTGATCACCTCGGACGAATCCCACGGCATCGACGGGGTGCGGCTGGCCTCCTCTTGGGGCTTCAACCTGATGCTGGCCCCCGAGCAGGCACAATTGCCCAAGGTGACGTCCGGGGTCTACGGGCATGTCGATCTGAGCGCCTCAATACTCGACTACTTTGCCTTACCCGTCCCTTCAGCGTTGAGCGGTCGCTCCCTATTTCGTGACTATGAAACTGGCCGCGAGATCATCTCGTTCACTAACGACAAGCTTCGCTATCACGATGGACAGGGAACGTTGACCGAGTGCGACTTTCAACAGCGCTGTCGGTATTACGCCAGCGCAGGCTTCATTGCCGAGCGTGCAACTTTGACTGGTCAGTATGGAGGCAAACGCGCCCGCCAAATCGCAGCCAGAGCGACGGAACTGGATCATTCTCTGCTCCGGACACCGTTGAACCAGCACTACCAGTTCGGCAGTCCCGCCATCATCCCGCTTCAGGCGCAGATCAAGGATGACTGGGCCGACAACCTCATTGGCGCGCAGTATCTGGAAATGCCCAAGGGCTCACACACTCGCGTGCGCCTGACCGTGCGCTCGGTAGATCCACAACAGAACGCCTACATTCTGCTTAAGGCCAAGGAACTGGAGCAGGATGTCCAGTTGGGCCTCCCCGCCGAAATGCTCGTCACTGCAGACCAGCCACTGGAGATGGACTTCAGCTTCGGCAATCCGCAGTCGCGTAAGGCGTTTTCGTTCCATTTGCTGGGCTATGGATTGGGTGCCGTCGAGGTGAGTGACTTCAGCGTGATTACCGAGTTGCCAGAGACACTAGAGGTACTGGACGAGACACCGCTCGATAGCGGTGCTCAATCAAGTTAGGTACCCCCGTATGGTTGCACTGATACTTTGAGTGCAACCAATATGCGGGTTGTAACGTAATGATTTATCGAAGTATTGCAGCAACTGCATTCTGAATTTTTGGCAGGTCGAACTTACTAAAAAACAGTATTAGGGTGCTGGCACCACAAATCACAAGAGACTTAGATCGAAGAATAGATTTCTTAGTAAATATCTTGTCACACTACCGACGGCCAACAATTTGATTTAAGTCAATAATCATCAAGCGGTTGGTTGCATGGATCTTTTAGTTCGTATCAGCTAGATGGCGGAGAGAATTTAAGAACGACGAACGATTTTTCAGCATTCTGATATAGCCACGCCCGCTCATGACCACCTCAGCCCGTTTCAGTTGAGATGTGCGCACAGGAGATAATCATTGATGAATCAGGTGGTCGACGCAGCAGCTGAGCAAACACCAATCCCCCCGCATTCCGTTGCCTGGCACTCCCTGCCTGCAGAGCAGGTGACGAACCTGCTTGAGGTCAATGAGCATGTCGGGCTGGACGCCGCCGAAGTTCAAGCCCGGCTTGACCGTACTGGTTTCAATCGCTTGCCAAAAGCAGCACGGCGACCCGCGTGGCTGCGATTCTTGCTGCAATTTCACAACATTCTTATTTACGTGCTTCTAGGATCCGCTGCGATTACCGCGATGCTGCAACATCTGTGGGATACGGTGGTGATTCTGGCGGTGGTCATTGCAAACGCAATCATTGGTTACGTCCAGGAAGGCAAAGCGGAAAAAGCCATGGACGCTATCCGGCAGATGCTGGCACCGCACGCCGCCGTGATTCGCGCAGGCCAACGCTTAAGTATTGTGGGCGAGGAGCTGGTACCAGGCGATATCGTATTGCTGGAAGCGGGAGACAAAGTCCCTGCTGATTTACGCCTGCTGCACGCGAACAGACTACAGGTTCAAGAAGCCATTCTTACCGGGGAATCCGTACCAGTAGAGAAACATACCCAACCAGTGGGCCTCGAATCAGCCTTGGGTGATCGTACTTGCATGGCATTCAGCGGCACACTCGTGACGTGCGGGCAAGCAACAGGGGTTGTCGTTGCTACCGCAGCAGCTGCTGAAATCGGGCGCATCAGCACGCTGCTTGCGGGAGTAGAGACGCTGACCACTCCGCTGGTGCAGCAAATGAACGTATTTGCGCGCTGGCTGACAATCTTGATCTTGTTAGTCGGCGGGTTGTTGCTCGTGTTCGGCCATTATGTCGGGCACTACGCGTTCACCGATATCTTTATGGTCGTGGTCGGGATGTCAGTAGCGGCGATACCTGAAGGGCTACCCGCCGTCCTGACCATTACGCTGGCTGTCGGCGTTCGGGCAATGGCTCGCCGCAACGCCATCGTACGTCGCCTGCCGGCCATCGAAACGCTCGGCTCGGTCTCTGTCATCTGCACGGACAAGACCGGCACACTGACCCGCAACGAAATGATGGTGGCATCGATAGTGACGAACGACCTCATCTTCACGGTCGATGGCGCTGGTTATCAGCCAGCGGGAAGCATCAGCCTCGCAAATCAGTTAGTCGACATATCGGCTCACCCTGCGTTGGCTGAACTGGGGAGAGCAGCCGGCCTGTGCAACGATGCTGGACTGCGCCTGCATGATGACTTATGGAAGGTAGAGGGTGATCCAATGGAAGGTGCCTTGCTGGCATTTTCCGGAAAGACCGGTATCGATAGTGATGAAGATCATCGGGCCTGGCCCCGCACCGATGCCATTCCGTTTGACGCGAAACACCGCTTCATGGCGACACTGCATCACAACCATGATCGACATGCCTCTATCTATGTGAAGGGCGCTCCAGAGCAAATACTGGCCATGAGCACGCAGCAGCTCGTAAACGCTGGCGGAACTGAACCGCTCAATGCGGACTACTGGCACGAACAGGCAAACGCCATTGCTGCCAAGGGGCAGCGTGTATTGGCGTTTGCAGTTAGATCAGTTCCTCCCGAGCATACCGTGTTGGAGTTTGGGGACGTACAAGGAAGGTTAACCCTGCTAGGCATGGTCGGACTGATTGACCCGCCTAGACCCGAGACGATAAAGGCAGTTCAACAATGCCAAGCAGCAGGCATTGTCGTAAAAATGATCACTGGCGATCACGGCGGTACCGCCGCCGCTATCGGTCGCCAGATTGGCCTGCAAAATCCCGACAGTGTGTTGACCGGCGTAGACCTCGACACCATGAACGATGCCGCTCTGAAGGAGGCGGTAAAGCACGTCAATATTTTTGCGCGCACCAGCCCTGAACATAAGCTCAGACTGGTAATGCTGCTGCAATCGAATGGCATGACAGTGGCCATGACCGGCGATGGCGTGAACGATGCCCCAGCGCTAAAGCGAGCCGATGCCGGTATCGCCATGGGTGGAAAAGGCAGTGAAGCCGCCAAGGAAGCCGCAGACTTGGTGCTGGCCGATGACAACTTCGCGTCCATCGTGGCAGCGGTGCGCGAAGGCCGGACGGTCTACGACAACATCAAGAAAGTGCTGAGCTGGACGCTGCCCACCAACGCGGGCGAGACCATGACCATCATCGTCGCCCTGCTACTCGGCCTTACGCTGCCGGTGACGCCGATACAGATTCTGTGGATCAATCTGATTACCGCCGTGACACTTGGCATTGCACTGGCGTTCGAGCCTACCGAAGAAAACACTATGCGCAGACCTCCCCGCTCACGCAAAGAGCCACTCATAAGCGGTGCATTGGTTTGGCATATGGTGCTTGTTTCTATTCTGTTCCTCTGTGGTGTTTACGGCATTTTTTCGTATGCACTCGACCGTGGCTACT
Organism: Pseudomonas sp. MT92; assembly: GCF_058792515.1. Lineage (NCBI taxonomy): Bacteria > Pseudomonadati > Pseudomonadota > Gammaproteobacteria > Pseudomonadales > Pseudomonadaceae > Pseudomonas > Pseudomonas sp. MT92. The sequence goes on along the minus strand of NZ_JBXAFA010000019.1, from coordinate 73,307 downwards.
CCGTGGAGTTGGCCCGAACCATCGCGGTGAACACGCTAGTCGTGATGGAAATATTCCATCTGTTCTTCATTCGCAATCTCTACAGCACATCACTTACCTGGAAAGGCATTCGTGGCACCAGGGTCGTGTGGATGACCGTCGCAGTGGTGACCTTGGCCCAGTTCGCCATCACGTATGCACCACCGCTGCAAAAGGTGTTTGCCACTGAAGCGATCCCCTTCCTTGATGGCCTACTGATCATCGGGGTTGGCCTTGCGCTGTTTGCGGTCATCGAGATTGAAAAACAGATTCGAATCCGCTTGTCCGAGTAGCACGCGTTGCAACCTGGCCATACCCTAACGACAAGCATCTTCATGCTACTGAAAGAGGATTGAGAAAATGCATAAAATACTTGTAGCTGTCGATGGTTCCGAGCATTCGGAGCGCGCGGTGCGTTACCTTATTGGGCTGATCCAAGATGGCGGATTACTCGGCGGGAGCGTTGAGGTACATCTGGTTAACGTGCAGTCTCTTTTACCAACTCGAATCGCACACGACATGAGCGAAGATGAGATTGATCGTTACTACGGTGATAAAAGTGCTGAAGACTCGCAAAAGGCTGTGGCGCTTCTGAAGCAAGAAGGGATTGCATTCACACTCCATACCTTACAAGGCGATGCAGCCAGCCAAATTGTGGCGTGCTCGCATTCCCTAGGATGTGACAGCATCATCCTAGGCTCGCATGGCAATGGTTTTCTGGCGGGGATCTTTCTGGGCTCTGTCGCGGCAAAAGTGATTCAGCTCTCAGATGTACCAATCACCTTAGTCAAATAAGAGATCGTGAATGGTTTGATAGCACGGCCCCATTTGTCAAGGACGGGTGTTTTGAAGATTTTGATTGAGGCCTTGCCCTTCAGTAACCGACCATGAAGCACTATTACGAGCGGGGGTGTTGATATTTTTTGAATCAAATGCCTTCTCGACAATGATTTGATATCGATTAGCCTAGGATCGCTCCCCAATAGAAGACCCTCGGCGAATCCAATAATGTTTAGGGCCTTTGTGACCATGTTATCGCGTTGTCTGCGTTATGGGCGGGGTCGCGTCGGCACCCGAAAGGGTGGTCGGCCCTCGTGGTCGGCACTCCAACCTTCGCGGCTTTGCCCACCCTCAACTCTTCGGAAGCAGAGCTTGTTTTTTATAGTGATTAATCAGGCCCAAAAGTCTATTTCAAGACATAAGCATCCACCGACTTACGAATCTCTTCCCGAGCCACAATAGCAGTTCCCCAGCGCCCCTTCTTTACCCAATTGCCGAGCTCTAATGCCTTGTAGTTTTCGAAGAAGTGCTGGATCTGCGCGAGTAGCAAAGGGGGAAGGTCTGAGCACTCCTTCACATCGCTGTACATAGAGCTGAGCTTGTCATGAGGCACCGCGATCACCGTTTGATCGCGGTTGATCTTCTTGCCCAGCGTTTCGACCGTCTTGCCCATGGTCTCGACCTGCGCAGTTGATGTCGAAGGTCGGCACCATGGACAGAAAGATCCACCGCGATCAAACCATCATCGAACAGCTGACCCACGAGACCGCCATCCTCAAGCGGCACAGGTTTGCCAAGCGCAGCGAGCAGATCAGCCCTGAGCAAGGCACCTTGCTCGACGATCTGCTCAACACTGATCTTGAGGCTATCGACGCCGAGTTGAAGGCCCTCCGACCAGCTCCCGCTCCAGAAGAGAAGCGCCTGCAACCCAAGCGCGCGCCGCTGCCACCGCAGTTTCCACGCACCGTAATTCATCACGAACCGGAAAACACCCAGTGCGCCTGCGCTGCCAACTCCAGCGCATTGGCGAGGACGTCAGCGAGAAGCTGGATACACGCCGGGCGTGTTCACCGTCGAACAGCATGTGCGCGGAAAATGGGCCTGCCGTCAGTGCGAAACACTGATCCAGGCACCGGTGCCGGCCCAGGTAATCGACAAGGGAATACCCACCGCAGGCCTGCTTGCTCACGTAATGGTGGCGAAATTCGCCGACCACTTGCCGCTGTACCGGCAGGAGAAAATCTTTGGGCGCGCCGGCTTATCCATTGCCCGCTCGACGCTGGCGCAATGGGTGGGACAGACCGGTGTACAGCTTCAGCCATTGGTTGATGCCTTGCGAGAAGCTGTTCTGGCCCAACAAGTCGTCCATGCCGACAAAACTCCGGTGCAGATGCTTGCGCCCGGAGTGAAGAAAACTCACCGCGCTTATGTCTGGGGTTACTGCACCACGCCGTTCTCGGCGCTTAAGGCAGTGGTTTATGACTTCAGCCCGAGCTGCGCCGGGGAGCATGCACGTAACTTCCTCGGCTCGTGGAATGGCAAGCTGGTGTGCGACGATTTCAGGGGCTACAAAGCCGGTTTTGAGAAGTGCATGACCGAAATTGGCTGCATGGCCCACGCCCGCCGCAAGTTTTTCGATCTGCACGTGGCGAACAAAAGCCAACTGGCTGAGCAAGCGCGGTACTCGATTGGCGCCTTGTACGAAGTTGAACGCCAAGCGTGCGACATGAGTGATGAGGATCGCTGGCGGATACGGCAAGAAAAAGCTGCGCCGTTAGCAAAAGCGCTGCACGACTGGATGTTGGCCCAGCGCGATCTTGTACCCAACGGATCAGCGACGGCCAAAGCCTTGGATTACAGCCTTAAACGCTGGGTCGCTCTGACGCGCCACTTGGAAGATGGGGCCGTGCCCATCGACAACAACCCAGTCGAGGTGCGACACGAAGTCGCTTAATGAAGTTGTTCCCCCCGGCGGGAACCACCCGTGTCACCGGGTGAATCTAGAAGGCTGAATCAAGAGCGCCTTCGACAATGGAACGAGGCAACCGCAAGGTGCGGGGTACCAATCGTGAGAGGCGTACCTTTCTGGCAGCCATAGCCGGACAAGGGCTAGATAGTCGGTATGGTGAACGCATGTGAATCTGCGCAACGATCGTTAAGTTGAGCGAGCGGAAATGGCTTATACGCTCGAACCAAATGTATGGTCAGCCCATCTTCTGCCACCCAGCATTGATGAACGGTAAATCGAGCTTGCGCTAATGTATTCGGGCTCAGTGTGAGCACGGATAGTGCTCGGCCCTTGATGAGAAGTCGCTCCTGCCTGTCCTTTAAAAACGCTTCAGCCTCCAAAGCTCTTTTGGTTCTCAGGTTTTCAGCCAGGATGTCTGCCGTTTATCGTCATCAGCTACTGACGTCGCAAAAGCCGGTGGTGAAGCGTACGGATCAAGCCAAAAGCTGTGAGTTGTAGGTGCCGCCCTTGGTTAATATCACCCAGACGATTCTGGCCATCTTGTTCGCTAGGGCACAGGCCACTTTGTTCAGAGGCTTGCGGGCGAGCAAGTTTTTGGCCCACCTACCAAGGGCGTCGGTGCGGTGATCGACTCGATACAAAACAGTGTGAGCGCCCTGTACCAGCAGGCTTCTTAGGTATTTGTCGCCCCGTTTGCTGATGCCGAGGAGGACCGTTTCGCCACCTGTTGAATACTGTCGCGGCACCAACCCCAACGATGCGGCGAAGTCGCGGGACGATTTGAACACCGAAGCGTCGCCAACATCGGCCACCAGAGCGCTAGCGATGAGGGGGCCGATGCCAGGGATGCTTTGCAGGCGTTGGCCGGCGTCACTTTGGGCGAGGTTTTGCTTGATCTCGACATCAAGTTTTTTGATCTCGCCAGTCAGCTGCCGAATATCTTCAAGCATGCGCTCAATGGCGTTTATCAAACGGATGGGAAGTTCACGGCTTTGCATCAGGCCCGAGACCCGATCAAGGGCGGCGTATCCGGCGGGAAAGATGACGCCGAACTCTAGGAGAAATCCATGCACTTGATTGATGACGGCGGTGCGTCGACTGACCAATGACTTGCGCAGTCGGTGCTCAGTGCACAGCATCTGCTGTTCTACGGTTTTGACTTGGACCAAACGGGTTCTAGGGCGCGAGGTTGCTTCACAAATGGCCTCGGCATCAATGAAGTCGTTTTTGTTGCCGGTGACATAGGCCTTCACATGTTGCGGTGCGATCAACTGCACTTGATGGCCTTGCTCCTTGATTTTCCGGGCAAGCCACTGAGAACCGCCGCAGGACTCCATGGCAATTTTGCAGGTCGAAAGCTGCGCCAGATAAGGGAGCAATTGGTTGCGGTTGAGCTTTTTACGCAGCACCTGATGGCCCCTGGCGTCCTGTCCATGCAGGTGGAAAGTGTTCTTGCCGATGTCGATACCCAGAAGCGTCACGGTATTCATGAGAGATCCTCCTTCGGTAAAGAGCGCGCCTCGGCAAGTTTAGACTCGCCGAGCTGACCATCTCATTAACGGTAATGGAGGTGGGAATAGCGTCTTTCGACTACGCGTTCGTGACCCACATGCCTCCCGGTCGATAGCAGGCACCTAACCCGACGTACTTCAGTAAGCGGAACGTGGAAATCCCGTATCGCTCCCGTGAGGGAAAGCCGTTTGCAAAAACTGCCCATGGCGGTGCGGGCGAAGGAACGAGGAAAAAGCGAACGCCAGCCTGTAACGGGCTGGATGGAGGTTGAAACATCACCTTACGCGAAAGCGGGCTGACGTCCTCATGGTCTCTCATCACAAGAGAGTGTGTAGAACCCTTTCAACGGAGGGAGAGCAAATGAACGCAACAATATTCGCGTGTGCACTTCCGGCACGTCGTGGGACAGCATCGATTGGATTGCCGTACAGCGTCGTGTCAGAGGGCTGCAAGCGCGTATTGTGAAGGGCGTACAAGACGGCAGGCATAACAAGGCGAAAGCCCCGCAATGACTGCTGACTCACTCGTTCAGTGGCAAGGCATTGGCCTTGAAACGGGTGTCTGAAAACAAAGGAAAAACACTCCTGGGGTCGACAAGGTTACTTGGAATACGCCCAGGGCCAAGATCGGTGCGATTACGTCGTTGAAGAGGCGAGGCTACTCACCGCTTCCGCTTCGGAGAGTCCTTATTCCGAAGAAAAACGATAAGACGAGACCTCTCGGGATACCCGCCATGAAATGCCGGGCCATGCAGGCGCTGCATTTGTTGGCTCTGGAACCCATCGAGGAGACCACCGCCGATCCGAACTCTTACGGGTTCAGACCGGAACGCTCAACAGCGGATGCCGCAGCGCAGTGCTTTGGTGTGCTGTCACGAAGAGCAAATGCGAAGTGGGTGTTAGAGGGCGACATTCAACGCTGTTTCGACAATATCAGTCATGACTGGTTGATCGCCAACATCCCTATGGACAAGGCGATTTTACGGAAATGGCTCAAGGCCGGTTATGTCTACCAAAGCAAGCTGTTCCCCAGCCACGCCGGAACACCGCAAGGAGACATCATCTCCCCGGTGTTGGCCAACATGACGTTGGACGGGCTGGAAACGATGCTGGCGAAGAGGTTCCCTACCGCCAAATGGACAGGTAAGAAGCTGCGATTGGTACGGTATGCGGACGATTTCATCATCAATGGGTATTCCAAAGAGTGGCTCGAAAATGAATTTCGCCCTGCCGTGGTTGAATTTCTGGCGGAGCGCGGTCTCGTGCTCTCTCAGGAAAAGACCAAAATCACGCATATAGGGAACGGGTTAGACTTTCTCGGATGGAACGTGCGCAAGTACAAAGGCAAGCTACTGATCAAGCCGTCAAAGGCGAACATCAACGCTCACCTTGCCAAGCTACGAGAGTTGATCAAGGCGAACAGAACGACACGGCAGACAAATTTGATAGGTTTGCTCAACCCGGTTCTACGGGGCTGGGCGAACTATCACAGTCATGTCGTCGCCAAGAAGGTCTTCAACCAGGTGGACAGCGCAGTGTGGGAAATGCTCTGGCGATGGGCGGTACGTCGCCACCCTCGCAAGACACGCCGATGGGTTAAGGATCGGTATTTCAAAGTACAAGGGGCGCGTCGATGGGTGTTCTCATGTGCTGAAAAATCCGCCGATGGTCGGAAGCGTCAGTACACGTTATTGGACGCCTCGAACACGCCAATTGTGCGACATTTCAAGATCAAGGCCGCTGCCAACCCTCACGACCCCGCATGGGATGAGTACTTCGAATCCCGATGGGGCAAAAGAATGCTTATCTCCCCAAAGGGTCGAGCCAAGCTGTATCGGGTGTGGCCACAGCAAGGTGGCCGCTGCTGCGCATGCGTTAAACCGGTCACCAAAGATACGCCGTGGCATAGTCGCCACATTCTAAAGCTGGCTCATGGCGGAACGGACGCGGCAGTCAATCTTGAAATCTATCACCTGCGCTGCCCCAGAGATCAGCAGTGCCAATGTTAAAGAGGTATTGCCGGGTGCTTGATAGTGCCTTTGTAGAGGCTCGAGTCGTGTGCTGGGAAACTCGCATGCACGGTTCTTAGGGGGTTGGACGTGGGTAACCGCGTCTGACTACCCGACAATCAGATCCGTCCGTGGGCGTTCGGGCGTTCAAACTGATTGTTTGTCGGGTCGCTTCGCAGCGGCAAACGAGCGGCGTCGATCATGAGCTTGATCCAGTCAGCGCGACTGAATGGACATGATCCGTATGCCTATCTCAAAGATGTGCTGACGCGGTTGCCGATGCAGCGAGCGAGTGAGATCGACCAACTGCTGCCGCATCAGTGGGTATCTGCCTGAGTCATGCAAGGTGACTTCGGCGGACGCTTACACCGAACCGGTCTTTCACTTATGGCCTTTGGCTTTGTGATTGAACGATCCGGCCTATTGTTACAGATGCTAAAACCAGATGCTTTGGGCAGCCCAGAAAGACATTTTTCCTTCTGGATCGGACTGGTTTTCCTAATGCTGGACTCATGGGCCGCATGCTGGTCATCTTGGAAGTACAAACGAGTGGTTAAAGCTCAGAAGCCAATTGAAATCCGAGAGGGCTACGCATCAATTCTGGCCCTATAGTAAATGTGCTCACCGCTGTCCTGGGAGCCTTCCTCATGGTTTATCTTGCCGTCATATGAGCAAAGCTCAGCCTCAAGGCGCTAAAGGAAAAGGCATTAGCGGGATACCTACTAATGAGGCATCTCCAGAATTGATTCGGCTCTCAGATTCATCAATTTTGGGGCGTGTCTCACTTGCTGACTCAACTCAACGCCATCGAAGTCTTGAAGATTTAGCGGAGCTACTTGGTCAGCCAGAATCAAGGCAAGCATTAGAATAGTAAAACCTACTAATACGGGGAATGAGCCACACCAGAAGACGATGCGTCGGTGGCGCTGGTATGCATTCATTTTGACAGCCCCTTTCTCAAACCACCGTATCTATCCGATTTAAGAAATACGATGGTCAATCCAAGCGATATTACCTAGCTACGACGGCCCCCACGAGGGTGCTGCTGCGGCGTAGAACTATAACACCACCAATCGCAGCCAGGATCGAACCGATCAATACCCCGACTTTGACTTCATCAATCAAATGAGCTGATCCGGCGAATGCATGGTTGCCAATGATCAGGTTCATGGTGAAACCAATGCCGCCCAACAACGCTGCGACATAGAGCTGCGTCCAGGTGCTCCCTTCCGCCAACTTGGCCAGCCCCAGACGAATGGCCAGAGCAGCCAGTAGGAAAATACCGACCTGCTTGCCCACCAACAGCTCCAGAGCTACGCCCAGTGGAACCGGATCGACCAGGTTCTCCATGGAAATACCGGTCAATGAAACGCCCGCGTTGGCGAAGCCAAAAATCGGAACCACTGAGAACGCTACCCACATGTGCAGCTTTTCTTCGAGAAACAGCAGCGGAGACCGCGCTTCTTCTGGCCTGCCCATGGGGATGCACAGCGCACGGGCGACACCTGCCAGCGTTGCATGCACGCCCGATGTCAGAACGAAGAACGACAACACGCCCCCGACCAGGAGATAGGGGAACAGCCGTCTTACGCCCAGTCGATTCAGTGCGATCAGAATGACCTGGGTCGCGAGCGAGGCCAGCAACATCGGCATGTAGTATCAGGTCATTACCAAACAGAGCTGGTTGGTCAGTTTGACCTGAAGTAAGCTTGAGCTGATCGCTAACACCACGTCGACGCAAGAGTTGGCTACTCTCTGTCGCAGAGATCATTGCTGCTCGCTTACACCGTGGGTGTTTAGACTATTAATAACCCTCAGCATCCGGCTGGAGGCGCTCCCCCAATTTTGGAGCAGTAAAGCAGACGTTGTACCGATTATGCTCATTGTGATCGGTGTCTTATACGTGCTTCGAGAGCACTTCAACCACGTTTGTCCGTATTTGCCCTGTCTGTTTCTGCTTATCTGTCCATTAAAGCATTTTTTGGTCATGGCGATCAGTCAGCAACCAACAAGGACGAAAAAGGGGAATAGCCATGCCAGCCACACCGAGCAACCACGACCACCGTCACGCCCATGCTACCTCGCCCAATGACGGTGATCTGCGTGACCCGGTGTGCGGCATGGCTGTTACACCCCCATTCAAGTATGGCGAACTCTATAACGGACAGACTTATCAATTTTGTAGCCTGAAATGCCAAGATAAGTTTAGAGCAGATCCTGAGCGCTACAGTGGTACTCATCCGAGAGCAGAACCGAACGTCACCGCTCCAGAGCCTGCGGTACAAGCGGCCACTGAGTTCACCTGTCCTATGCACCCGGAAATACGCCAGCCCGGTCCCGGTAATTGCCCTAAATGTGGCATGACATTAGAACCGGTCATGCCCGCACTCGATGAAGATGAAAACCCCGAGCTCCGGGAGTTCACCCGCCGTTTTTGGTGGTCGATGCCACTAACCGTGATAGTGACCGTGCTCGCTATGGCGGGACACTCGTTACAACTCTTCCATGGTTCGATCCAGAACTGGATCGAGCTAGCGCTGGCGACACCGGTGACCTTATGGGCAGGTTGGCCTTTTTTTGTAAGGGGCGTAGCATCTGTTAGAAATCGCAGTCCAAACATGTGGACTCTTATTGGTTTGGGTACCGCCGCAGCCTATCTTTACAGCGTCGTGGCAACGTTATTTCCCCAAAGTTTCCCCACCACCTTCATGCAAAATGGACGCATCGGCGTCTACTTCGAAGCTGCCGCGGTCATCATCTCGCTCACCTTGCTTGGGCAGATTCTTGAGCTCAAAGCCCGATCGCAAACCTCTGCCGCCATTAAGTCTCTCCTCGGCCTATCTCCCAAGACAGCACGCAGGATCAACGCCGATGGCCAGGAGGAAGACATTCCTCTCACCCATGTTCACTTGGGTGACCATTTGCGGGTCAGACCAGGTGAAAAGGTGCCAGTTGATGGCTCAGTACTGGAGGGTGAAAGTGCAGTGGATGAATCCATGCTCACTGGCGAGCCTGTGCCGGTAATGAAAAGAGCTGGAAATAGCTTGATCGGCGCCACGCTCAATACCCATGGCAGCTTGGTAATGGAGGCGCAGAAGGTCGGCGCCGAGACCATACTTTCACAGATCGTACAAATGGTCGCTCGGGCTCAACGCTCCAAAGCACCAATGCAACGAATGGCCGACTCGATTGCCGGCTACTTTGTGATGGGGGTTATCACGATTGCGATACTGACACTCATAGGCTGGGGGCTCTTCGGCCCGGAACCCAGCTGGGTCTTTGGTCTAATTAATGCTGTCGCCGTGCTGATCATCGCTTGCCCCTGTGCATTGGGTCTTGCGACGCCCATGTCAATCATGGTTTCGACGGGTAAAGCAGCCAGCATGGGGGTGCTATTCAGGGATGCCAGCGCCATCGAAAACCTTTGCAAGATCGACACATTGATTGTCGATAAGACAGGCACCCTTACAGAGGGGCGGCCGGTGTTTCACAGCGTGGAGGCCACACCTAATTTCACCCCCAGCGATGTTCTTCAACTAGCAGCCAGCCTTGATCAAGGCAGCGAACATCCCCTGGCTCATGCCATCGTCGATCACGCCCGAACCGAGAACATTGCGCTCACCAAGCCTGAATCCTTTGACTCTGGTTCAGGTATTGGGGTCAGTGGCCTGGTTGATGGCAAGAAGATTCAGCTAGGCAATACCGCGTTGATGGGAGCCGCCGGCGTGAGTACCAAGGCCTTACAAGACCGTGCAGAGTTGTTACGCCTTGAAGGCATCAGCATTATCTATCTCGCAGTTGACGGGGTATTGGCAGGGTTACTGGCGGTGTCAGACCCGATAAAACCGACCTCCAAAGAAGCAGTCACCAAGCTCAAGGCTGATGACATTAAAATCATCATGGCTACTGGAGATGGGCTCACCACCGCTCGAGCTGTCGCCAGGGTAATGGGTATTGAAGAGGTTCATGGTGAAGTAAAACCTCAGGACAAGGAACGCTTGGTCGCTGACCTCCAGCAATACGGCCGGAAGGTTGCCATGGTTGGCGACGGAATCAATGACGCACCGGCCCTGGCGCGAGCAGATGTGGGCATCGCCATGGGGACAGGGACTGACGTTGCGATGAATAGCGCGCAACTCACGCTGGTAAAAGGCGACCTGATGGGAATTCTACGAGCACGGGCACTTTCAGTTGCAACAGTAAAAAACATGCGGCAAAACTTGGGTTTCGCCTTTCTTTACAACTCGATGGGTATTCCCCTCGCCGCAGGTCTACTCTACCCACTGACGGGACATCTCCTGTCGCCAATGATCGCCGCCATAGCCATGAGCATCAGTTCTGCATCTGTAGTTTTCAATGCATTGAGACTGAGGAATACCCGAATCGATTGAGCTTCATCGATGCTCGCAGCCAAAAAAAGATAACTCTTAACCTTGCCGTTGTGTAAGCGTTAATTGTTTAAGCCAATCAAGCGCTGATCCGAAAGAGGATGGCGGGCAGACGTGACCGTGTCCGACTACTCGATAATCATATCCGGTCGCTGGCAATTGGACGTCACTATGTACAGTCTGCAATTGTACTGTGTTAATGGCGGCCCTGATGAGGCTGATCCCGTCGGTAGTTTCAACGGCCATGATCCATAAGCCTATCTGAAGGCATCCTCACGTTGCTGCCAACGCAGAAAATCAGTCGAGTAGACGAGTTGTTGCCACATAAGTGGCAGCCGACGTAGTCACGCAGAGTAGCTTCGCCGCTCGCGTACCATTATTTAAAGCAATCAGAACTAATGCATCTCGGCGTGAGTATGCGCCTGAAGTGAATCCGGCACACCAGATGACTCTAAGCCTCCGGCCTCTAGCCAGCTTATAGTCTGTGCATAAGCCCTCTGAAGCAGAAGCTCTGTTTGATTGAAGTCAAACACAGAAACACCTAGTGGGCACAGTGGAGCAACTACATGAATATTGGCACGTGAAGAGAAAAGTTCTATGTCACGTACCAACTGTCGCATGCTCATCAGGTTTATGCTGTGTAAAGCTAACGCAACCAGGCCAATTGGTGGTTTGATACACGCACAACCAAAGCCTGTTGGTACTACAATGACCCGAGTCGCACCCAGCCCTATAGCACTTGCGATTGGTGTGTTACTTGCCACTCCACCGTCTATCAATAACTTATCTGCGACCTGTACATAAGGAAATACCAGTGGAATCGCAGCACTGGCAAGTAACGCCAATTCGACATCACCACTGGATAAAAGGACTTCAGCGCCACTGAGCAAATCGGTGGTTACTATATGTAGTGGTAGCTGGGTATTTTCTATGAGTTTTACGGGTAGTGCCCGAGCTACCAATCGCTTCAATGCTGAAGGCTCAAGCAGATAGCCTCGATGAGTGATCAGCGCAGTTAGGGTGTCCAGCATTGAAAGTGGAAATATATCTGTTCTTCGCAAGCCGCGCCAGATATCGGCGAGCTCGGCTATACCTTCTTCAGTTGGTTTAGAAGCAAAATATGCGCCATTGATAGCGCCAACTGAGGCACCTACAACCATGTCGAACGATATTTTCGCTTCTACTAGCGCCCGGAGCATACCCACCTGAACAGCCCCTAAGCTGCCGCCCCCGGCGAGAACGAGTGCAGTTTTATTGTTTTTCATGCGGATACTCCATGTCATTTCAACTCGATTGATTTAACGACCAGTCGTATTCAAGAAAGTCTAGTTGAATGCCTTGCTCTATTCGCTCCCGAACCGAAGGTTCATCAGTCAACAATTGGTCATTGAGACTCAGAAATTTTTCTAGAGACCCCCACTTACCCGCAAAGTCTTGACCATACCAATCAAATATTTTGGAAAGCTCTAATCTGCCGGTCTTGGGATTGAATCTGTTTCGGGTCCGGTCGCTGAGAAACCGCCTCTGTCCGTCCGCAAGTTGTGTGTCCAGTTGGTTTGCATTAAATGCCTCATTACGAAGCGCAGGGCAACCTATGGAAGCGCAATTTACCGCGAAATGAATACGAGGATCGTTATACACACCAGGTCGTCGGATCAAAGAGTGTTCAAGATAGTCGAGACTTATGGTTTGCCCCAGAAGGGGAATAAACGCCTGACTCCATGGGCTCTGGAAGATACTACCAACATCCTTGATCGACTTGACTGGGTAGTGTTCGAGAACCAATTTAACGGTAAAAGCGTTGTACGCATTAATAAGGAAAGCTAACTGTTGATATTTACTCCAAACATCAAATTCTTGCCGCTTGACCGCTGACAGTTCATCTAAGAAATCAGTGAGGTCTTTTTCATTTCGCTTGAAGCCAGAGTAATCGACCTCGCTGGCAAGTCCGCCACGAACCCAGTGGACGTTATTCTGAAGCAATGTGTTCCATGTTATATTTCTGTGGTCGTATGTTGTTTGCGCATGTGTTAGACCGCTAACACAAAGCATAACCCAAATCATTAGATAGCGCATTATTTTACCTTTGGGGAAGTTGACGCTAACTATTTTTAGCATAGAATTTGGCTAGACGAACTGCAGGAATGCCTAATGCAAAACCGAGAGCGAGGACTCGGTTTTTTAGTGATCGGCGCCACCAACCGTCGCGGTGCCAGCGACGAGGATTGACTAATAGACCTTGACTGACTTTATCGACTCTACCCAAACATCGAAGTCCTTTGATGAGAGGGACCTCTTCGAACAATGGCCAGGAGGCATGTTGTCCCGCCGCCAAGTAAGCTGATCGTCGAACGAAAATACCTTGGTCACCATAGGGGACACCGAACGTATTTCGCAAGTTGATTAGATACTCAAGCAGACGTCCTTGCCACTCAGGCTTGCCTGCAAAGCGAAAAGCAAAATAGCCCCCCACTGCACCATTCTGTAGAGCGATTCTTATATTGCCGATAGGATCACCAGTGAGCTTGGCATCAGCATGCAAGAACCACAGCAAGTCAGATTCCGCCAAACTTGCACCGAAACGCAGTTGAAGCCCACGATTAGGTTGAGATGACACCCATGTTGCATTGTGGTTCCGGCAGATTTCTCGACAGAGCTCACTATTTCCAGAATCGACGACTATCACCTGCAACTCAGTGAGACTTGTGAAAGAGCACTCAGCCAGTTCGGTGAGCAGTCTTGGAAGCTCCAGTTCATCATGCCAGCAAGGGATCACAACACTGAGGCGATTGTGATTAGTCATAAAGTGCTTCTTTAAGGTCAGAAATCGCTTCAATCAATCGTAATCTTGCGGGGCGCAAATCAAACTTTAAACTTGATCGTAATATATCGAAGTCTATTGCCTCATCAATGTCGAAGCATTCACCGATACACACAACAGAGTGACCGTTATCTAGACAGGTGCTTCGTAGTGCACCTCCTAAACTCGCAGTACTCCACGGTAGATTTACTAGGCTTGGCCACGGTTTGGATGAGGCCATAAGCACAACACCTCCATCACGAGCGTTGATTAACACTGTATCGTGCTCACAGAGCGCATTGAGCACATTTTGATAGTCTGTCAGCGTGATTGCCGGCGAATCACTACCAATGAAAATTAAACGCTCATGGCTTTGAGTTCGAAGTGTCTGGTCAAGGGTATTTAATCGTTCACCAAGATTTCCTTGAGCTTGGGGTATGCATTGAGCAAAAGGTGCCCTCGATTTTGCCCAGCCGAGATGATCGGCATGATCAGGTGCAATTATGGCAATACCAGGCCATTGATACAGATCTTCAACACCACAGTCGAGCAAGCACTCAGCGACCACGTACGCACGCTCTATGCCTATCTGGGCCGCAAGCCGTTGCTTACCGAAACCTAGGGAGGGTCGCTTACAAACCAGCACCAGCGTTGGCGTCGGTGTAGGAGTCTGCTCAAAAAAGCTATGGGTCATACAGATCTCCGTCGTTTACGTTGAACAAAAAAGCCTCCATTCAACCCAGTATGGAGCGCGGCTATCTACATCAGATAGAAAAGGTTTGAAAATGTTACGGCCACAGTGAAGATTTCCGCTCTCTCCCTTCCCTCGCGCAGCCCTGTATGCTCTAAGGGCGGCTTACGGTCCTGCATCTTGAGAAAATGATAATGTCCGATTCAGAAGGACGAAAGCTGAAGACTGGCAGCAGATTCATCTCGCAATTTCGGCTATAATAACATTGTAAGTGATTAACAGGATGCCGCAATGCTGCACGCAAGGATATCAGCCTAAATATCAACCTGAAATCGTGCTAACACACCAGTAAAGAAATAACGCGCAGCACCTGTCGTAGCGGAATGAATATGTTGATGATCAATTAGCGAAAAACTATAACCATTAATTTACCCATCACGTGAATATTGTATTGAGACCACTAAAGAGTGGATGGTTCGGAAGTGCAATCTAGAAACATGATTAATTCAAACCCCAGTACAACTAAAGGTCGCAAGAGAGTTAGTCTCAGCAACTCTAAACAATAATGCACAACAAGCGAAATCTGTATACTTCTTGCGGGCCCACGTAGGTGGCCACCCACGCAGACGCACTATTGCGGCATCACCACGCAGGAGGGTTAGATCACACACACTTATTTTCAGCATCAATGTCATTGCTTGAAGCCTCCAAACTCAGGCATCAGGCTTGCGGACAGACTTCAGTATGGAGTCTGTATCGACATATTCGTCATCGATAGAGATTTTTTTAAGTGTGTTCGAGGTCAGCTCTAGCTGTTTTATATAATTGCGGCAGCGTACACACATACTTAAATGCATAAGTACCCCGAGACGCGTTTTAAAGGTTAGTCGATGATCAATAATATCTGAGCCAAGTTCTGACATTTCGCGACACGTCAACATGTCCCTTCCTCCTCAAAGTGCTCAAGCATTGTATGCATTCGTTGTCGTCCACGGTGTAACAACACACGAATATTACCCTCTGCAAGACCCAATGCATGAGCAATTTCATTAAACTCAAGTCCTGCCAACTCTCGCATCATGACTACCGATTGCTGATCACTTGGAAGCTTGTGCAAGTGCTTACGAATACATTCTTGCAACTCAGCTTCCGTAAGGATCTCCTCTGGCGTCTCATGGTGCCATTGCGATGGAGGCGTGCTCCAGGCCCCATCATCAGTGAAGCGTTGAGTTATAGGGGAGCCAGGATCTACTCCCCAACTGTCTAGAGAAACCTCACGACTGTACTTGCGACGCATCGCTCTAGCCTCATTGAGCGCAATTCTCGCTAGCCACGTACGAAACGCCGATCTTCCTTCAAATTTTTCAACAGCTGCAAAAGCTTTGATCCACGTCTCCTGAGCCACGTCATCAGCCAGATCACGACCGACCAAAGGGACCGTCATGGCAATCAAAAAACGATGATGAGCTTTGATTGCCGTCTCACACGCCGCTGGGTCTCCACGCTTTAAGCGTTGGATCATTTCCTGTTCGTCGTCCATCTCACTCTCCTAGTCATGGCGGTGCCAAGCATAGTGGCCAAATGAGCTACAGGACAGTGCCCTCATAAATTGAGTGTTCCGAGGCAGGGTTTGTTACAGGTCATTTCTAAGGTTATAGAAATAACTGCATTAGCTGTAACGACGAGCTCGGCGCGTCATCCTATTCATGACAGTCACATCCGAAGGAGGATGACGTCATGAAAACGTATACAGGCTCCCTGAGACTTCTAACCATCGGGTTGATCATCGCGACAGGTGCTATGGCCGTTCAAACCCTGAGCGAACATCAACGCCAAGTCGCCGCTCAACACAATCTTGCAGAGGGAGGTAGCGATCGATTGCTTGAGCAGCGCACAAAGGTCGCCGAGGGCGGTAGTGACCGTTTGCTTGAACGACGCACGAGGATCGCTGAAGGAGGCGCTGACCGGCTGCTTGAGCAACGTGAAAAAGTTACTGAAGGCGGTAGTGACCGACTGCTTGAGCGGCGTGAGAAAGTCGCTGAAGGAGGTAGTGACCGATTGCTTGAACGGCGTGAGAAAGTCGCTGAAGGTGGTAGTGACCGATTGCTTGAGCGGCGCGCGAGGGTCGCCGAGGGCGGCAGTGATCGTCTGTTAGAGCGACGCGAACAACTATTATTCGAACGGCCACCAACAGAACTGGCGAGCTCCGCAAACCAGCAGACTTTAGTGGGGTGAGTAGCCTCCAGCACTTAACCAATAGCCACTGCCGTGATAGACATGTTAGCACCTCACTCCATCTGTAATCTAACACGCAGTGGCCATACAATAAGGCGTTTGCTCTGATATAAAGACACAGGACATGCGAAGAATATTTATTTAATCCGAATTAATTACTCGTCGGGGAGTTTTCTTAGTCGGACTAAACGGACTACTTGGTGACGTTTTGTCTTCCCTGTCGTGACGACAGTCAGAAGTACTTGCACCTACGCTAGCAAATTTTTACTGAGCCTGGCATAGGCCGTTGGCGCCTGAATTTATTTCTCGTTTTTTTTGTAACAACAAACCAGCTGAATCATCTGACTAGCTGTGAGTGGCAACGAATGTCATTGCACCTATTTAGATTTTTATCCGTCAGGAGAAACACAATGAAAAAATTTCAAGTATCCACGGCATCTCTGAAAATCGCCAAGCCTTTGGCTGCAATGGTATCTGCGGCAGTGCTTGCCGCATCCCTCGCGGGTCCAGTGATGGCTGCCACCCCTTGTAATCCTTGCGCGGCAAAAGCACCTGCGGCAGCCATGGCAAATCCTTGTGCTGCAAAAAATCCGTGTGCAGCAAGCAAGAAAACCACTACAAATCCTTGTGCTGGTAAGAACCCATGCGCAGCCAAAAATCCGTGCGCAGCCAATCCTTGCGCCGCCAAGGCTCCTTGTGCGGCCAAGAAAAAATAAGTTGGAGATAAAAATTCAATAGGGGTATTGCTGCTCCGCGTCAAAGAAGTATTCGAGCATTTGACGTGCAATACAACTTGTCGCACCGACATGGCCCGTATTCGAATACGGGCCATGTACGATATGACGTGACGTCAATATTCTCTGTTATAAGATTTTAGTGGGGTATTTTATTGGCTCGCAAAAATAGAACTTAGCTCCGAGTACTAAACTAGACACCTTTAGCATAAAGCCGAATTGTTTCTGTCTTAAGATCACCCTACCCGACAGTGCGACAATGGCCAGGTTTCGTCTGAACTTGAGACCAATTTAGTAAGCTGCCGAGCTAATTGAACATTTTGCGTCAAAAAGATCAGCTCGCGAAACCTACTTGATCATTCCTGATAGCCGACGATTCAGGAATTCGACCCAGAAGCCTCGCTAGGGTCGCTCACCCGACCAGGACGCTAAGCAACGATTGATCCGTTGCAGCTAAACTCAGCCGCGATCGGTCGGCCGTCGTCTTGCCAGCGGTGGCTAATGACCTACCCTGATGATACTCATGCCACAATTAAGAATTTCTGCTTGTAACAAACCGCAGCTTGAGATCTCTAAAGCGCATAGGGCAAATAGTAAAAGCAAATCACCGTAACCCAATCCTGACCTAAAGGAACTGACTCATGAATAAGACAATGACCACCGCTACCTTGGCCTTGGCGTTGAGCGCCGCGTTAGCCGCTGCTGCAATGCCAACCATCGCCTACGCCGCTGATGGCGAAAAGTGTTTCGGTGTAGCTCTTAAAGGAAAGAATGATTGCAAGGCTGGCGCAGGCACGTCCTGTGCAGGAACCTCGAAAGTCGACTATCAGGGTAATTCTTGGTCCATGGTACCCAAGGGGACTTGCGAACAAACGGCATCGCCCACTTCTCCAACTGGTTTTGGTCAACATCAGGAGTTCAAGGAAAAGAAAGCCTGATTAATAAATGAACGATCGCGGAGCGTTCCTATGATTCAATCTCCTAGCGATGGACCGTGCTTGGTGGATGCTGCCCAAACAGCGTTCACCAAGCTGCCATGCCGTGCCGGTATTGGCTTAAAGTCCGAATACTTTCGCGAGGTAATTTCAGAGCAACCAGACTTAGGTTTCTTTGAGGTCCATGCCGAAAATTACATGGTCGCAGGCGGGCCATTTCACCATTACCTGGAAATAATTCGCTCGCGCTATCCACTGTCCATACACGGCGTAGGTCTATCCATTGGTGGGCAAACCCCACTTGATGAAGAACACCTCTCTCGGTTGGCCATACTGCTAAATCGCTACCAGCCAGAAGCATTCTCCGAACATCTCGCTTGGTCCAGTCATGGCGGCACATATTTCAACGACCTGCTACCAGTACCCTACACAGCGTTCAGTCTCTCGCAAGTGTGTGAGCAGATAGACCGTGTGCAAGAGCGCTTGGGGCGGCCTATGTTGCTCGAAAACCCGGCCACTTACGTTCAGTACGCAGCCTCGACCATGACCGAAAGTGAGTTTATAAACCAAGTCATACGTCGTACTGGCTGCGGGCTCTTGCTCGATGTCAACAATGTACATGTATCCAGCGTCAATCACGGAGGTGATGCACGAGAGTACATCTTGGGTTTGCCTCTCGACGCAGTGGGTGAAATTCACTTGGCAGGGTTTGCTGAGGAGGTAGACACGAAAGGAGCGCCGCTGCTAATTGACAATCATGGCGCACCGATTGCGAAAGTTGTGTGGGAACTCTATGCATTTACCTTAGGGTTGACTGGCCCGAAACCGACCTTGATCGAACGCGACAATGATATCCCTGAATTAAGGGTGTTACTGAGCGAAGCTCAACAGGCCGACGCAATCACTCGGCGGCTATTTCCGGCCCTGCCATCCGCTACAGAGCCAAAGAAGGCATCTGTATGAGCGCTCACGATGATTTTGCTGAAAGCTTAATGCAGGAAGCGTCCGTTTGCCCGTCAGGCTTAACTACCTGGAACGGCTCTGACCCGTCCCAGCGTTTTGCGGTTTACAGAAATAACGTCATCGTTTCCCTAATCGATGCTTTGGCCGATACCTTCCCCGTCACCCAAGCACTCGTCGGAGAGGCGTTTTTCCGCGCTATGGCTGGTCAGTTCGTGCGCGCCCATCCTCCCCGCTCACCAGTACTAACCTTGTACGGTGACTTGTTCCCTAGCTACGTGTGTGACTTTGCACCAGCTTCCGCGCTGCCTTATCTGGGAGATCTTGCACGCCTAGAAGTAGGCTATGTACAGACCTACCACGCAGCTGAGGAGGGGTCTTTAGCGATATCAGAACTGTTTAAGTTGTTAAGCAATGAAACGACCCTGTCACAGGTGCGTTTCACTCTGCATCCATCTATCAATGTAGTGCGTTCGCGATATGCTGTGGTTTCTCTCTGGGCGGCCCATCAAGATCTGTCGCCGGAGAACACCTTAGGGAGCATACACCCGGATGTTTCTGAAGCAGCCATGCTAATTCGTCAAGATTTAGATGTAGTAGTTGTCCGCATAGAACACGGTGCAGCGGAGTTCATTGAAAATTTGCACCGCGGTGCTGTCTTCGCTGATGCGGCGTCTACGGACGTCCCTTTTAACCTTGAGACGACATTGGCGCTGATGCTCCGCTACGGTGCCATCATTCGTTACAATATTTAGGAATAGTTCTCAATGCATGAAGCCCGCGTAGTGAAACTGATCAAATGGTTTATTGAGCAATTTGAGCGTACGCCTTATTGGTTGATCGCCTTGCTAGGACGCTTTTCTATTGCGGCCATTTTCTGGAAATCTGGAGAGACCAAAGTGCAAGGCCTAGCTCTCGACATAGTATCTGGAGAGTTTCAATTCGGGCTGCCAAGATTGGCTGAGTCGGCGGTGCTTTTGTTTAAAGAAGAGTATCAACTACCGTTGATTGCTCCCGAATCGGCGGCCATCATGGCGGCTTTTGCGGAGCATTTCTTCCCCTTAATGATCTTAATCGGCTTAGCCACGCGTTTTTCCGCTCTGGCCTTGTTGATCATGACGCTGACTATCCAGCTGTTGGTCTATCCAGATGCGTACCCTACCCATGGTGTATGGGCAACGGTGCTGTTGCTGTTGCTGGCGAAAGGTCCTGGTGCTGTTGCTCTGGATCATTTCATTGCACGGAAATTCAGCCAGTAAATGCTGCAAGGGAGTGCGCCAGCCTCATGGAGCGAATACGACATGCATAAAGAAACACTGCGATGACCATTCGACAACGCCTGACGATCAGCTATGCCATCGTCCTCATATTTCTTTTGGCCATCGTCCTCATCAGTCTGCAACGTTTCGATCTGCAGGCTCAGAGCATGCACGACGTGGTCGAAGGGGATGCCGCGCGTGCCGAGCTGGCCTCAGCCATCAACCTGCACGCTGAAACGGCAACTAGTCGCTTACTTCTGCTCTTCGTCCTTGAAGACCGCGAACAGCGTACCGCCATCTATCAGGAGATCGACGCGCAGAACACCGAGATCGATCAAGCGCTGCGGGACTTTCGCGCACTTATGACCGAGCCTGAGTCGCAGGCTATGCTCGCCCGCCTGGAAAGTCTGCGCAAGGACTACGAAATGCACTTCAGTGCCACGGTAGAAGAGCTGGAAGTGGGCGAGCGAGCCTCGGCCGTGCAGCTTATGACGGGGCTGACCCGAAGCGCACTCAATGCCCTGTTGGCGCAAACGACGGCAATGGCTGAGCAGCAACAACTGTCCATGCACGCACGCCAGACACAGGCAGTGCAGGCATCCGAACGCTCAATCCAGCTGGTGCTAGCCCTGGGTTTCAGCGCGTTGATCGCTGGGCTGCTGATGGCCATTTATATGACCCGCAGTATCACTCAGCCTTTGGACCGCGCGCGAATGGTGGCAGACCGGATTGCCGATGGCGACCTCAGCCACACGATCGACAATGTCGGCAACGATGAAATCGGAAAACTGTTGGCGGGCATGCGCAGCATGAGCGGGCGCCTGCGCACGGTGATCGGATCGATCCTGAGCAGCGCAGCAAAGGTAGACTCGGCGGCCGAGCAACTGCAGGTGCCAGCAGCCAAGGTCAAAGTGGACTCGGCACTGCAGAGCGAACTAGCGGGGTCTATCGATCGCTCCATTGGCCACTTATCCCAAGGTATCGGCACGATGGCGGGCAACGTATTGACTGCTCGCGACCAAGCCCTCAAGGCCCGTGATCTGGCGCAGGATGGGGCTCGAGCCATCACTGTGGTTGCCGCGGAAATCGCCCAGATCGCCACGGCCGTCGACGGCTCGGCCCAATCGGTCGCAAGGCTCGGTCTGAGCGCCAAAGAAGTCGCAGGCGCGGTCAGCCTGATCCGCCAAATCGCCGATCAAACCAACCTCCTGGCGCTGAATGCCTCTATCGAAGCAGCAAGGGCCGGCGAGAGTGGTCGAGGCTTCGCGGTCGTCGCCGATGAAGTGCGTACTCTGGCCAATCGCACCGCGGATGTCACCGGAGAGATTGACCGAGTGATGACCTTGATCAATCAACAGACCCAGAGTGCGGCCCGTGATATCGACGCGGGCAAGCGCGGTATGGAGCACGGCATGGACTTGATACAGAGCATTGCCGTCCCGCTGGAGGCGTTACAGATCGATGCCCAGGATTCCCTCGACAACCTTGAACAACTGACTGAACTGGCGGCTGACCAGTCCCGGGAAAGCGAGGCGATTGCTGGCAACGTGCGCACCATCGTCGAGATGGCCAGGACCAACAAACAGGCTACCGATCAGCTTGCAACGATCACCGACGAACTCTTGCAAACAGCCGCAAAATTACAGTCCTCGGTTGCCGCCTTTCGCCTGTAGTCGGGCGCAAGGAAGCCCTGCTTGGTAAGGAGGCACACCAGCATGATCGGCTTCACCCTGAAGCGATTCGCCCAGTTCGCCTCAATTCGCAACCGCTTGATCCTGGCGTTCTCCGCACTGCTCGGGCTTTTGCTGGCCCTCTCGGTGATGACCTCACATCGCCTCGAGACACTGGGCGCCAGCATGCACGAGTTCGTCGATCAGCCCGCCCGACTCGTCCTACTCGCCGAGCGCGCGAACCAGCACTCGCAATACGCCGCCATCCAGCTTCTGCGCCTTTTGCAAACCCCCGACCGGGATCAACGAATCCCTCTTTATGCGCAGATGGACGCGGCCATGACGGCATCGGATGCTGCAATTGCCAGCCTTGCGCATGCGGACAGTCGGGCCTACTCGCAATCTCAAATCGCCCAGGCTACCGAGTTGCGTCAACGCTATGGTGTCTTGTTTCAGGAGACGGTCGAGCTCATCGAAATCCAAGGCCTGACTCAGGCTCAAGCGCACTTTGAACTGTACACAGACCCTGCACTGAATGCGCTACTGGATGTCACATTGCGCCTGACGGAGCGTCAACAAACACTGATGAACCTGGAGGTTGAGCATTTTGAGCAGTCCGCCACTGCCACACGCCTGCAAATAGTCGCGATTACGGCCAGCGCGCTGGTACTCGGCGCCCTGCTGGCCTTGTTGATCTCGCGCTCCATCGTCATACCCATAGGTGAAGCGGTCGCCGTGGCAGAAACAATCGCCGCGGGCAATTACAACGAGAACATTCCTCGCGGTAGAGGCCCGGAAATGCAGGTACTGCTGCGAGCGCTGGCGTTGATGCGCAAAAACATCGTGATTCGCGAGGAACGGATAACCCGCATGGCCTATGTTGATAGCTTGACCGACCTACCCAACAGGGCACATTTCATGGAGGCCCTTGCCACGGCCAGCGCAGGTGAACATGGCGCCCTGGTGATCCTCAATATCGATCGCTTCGCACCAATTAACAATGCCCTAGGCCATGCAGTGGGCGACCGTATGCTTAGTGAAATAGCCGCCCGCCTGCTCGCCTGCGTTGCCGCGTCCCATCTGGTTGCTCGACTTGGCGGTGATGAGTTCGTCATTCTGTACGAAGGCAGCGATAGATCCGCTATTTCCGGGTACATACAGATGATTCTGGACGCGCTACGCAGGCCGATGCGGCTCGATGACCAGCGACTGGATATCGACGTAAGCCTGGGCGTAGTGTTTTATCCAGACGATGGTAATGACCCCACCGCCTTGCTCAGGCGCGCCGACCTGGCAATCAAGGCGGCCAAACGCCGGCACGAAAGTTATGCATTTGCCGCGGAATTCGAGGACGTGGTGCAGCATGAGCAACTCACGTTACTCGGCGAGATGCGCGATGCCTTGGTGCGAAATGAATTCGTCATTCATTACCAGCCAAAATTGAATCTTGCCAACGCTCGCATCAGCGGGGTTGAAGCACTGTTACGCTGGCAACATCCGATCAGGGGGTTGATTACACCTGACCTGTTTATCCCGTTTGCAGAGCAAACCGGCTTCATTCGCGAGATCACGCCCTGGCTGATTCGTGAGGTGGTTGGCCACGCCACGCAGTGGCGGCGCGACGGATTAGAGATCGTGGCCTCGGTCAACATATCAGCACTCGACCTGCTTAACCCAGCACTCATCAGTAAGGTACAACAGCCGCTAATCCAGACGTCCTTACCAGCTGAAATGCTCTGTCTCGAAATCACTGAAAGCGCCCTGATGGACGACCCCGAACTGGCACACACGCACCTGCTCGCCCTCGCTCGGCTGGGCATCAAGCTTTCGATTGACGACTATGGTGCCGGCAATGCCTCACTGTCCTATGTAAGAACGCTGCCGGTCCATGAACTGAAGATCGATCGATCCTTCATCACCCAGGTTGACCAACAACGAAAAAGTGCCGCTATCGTACGTTCGACAATCGTGCTGTGCCGTGAGCTCGGCTTATCGGTTGTCGCCGAAGGCGTCGAAACAGCCAGCGAACTGGATTGGCTGAAGATCAATCACTGTGATCTGGTACAAGGGTTTGGCATCGGCCGCCCGATGCCGGTGCACGAGCTATATGGCTGGCTGGAAATTACCCACGCGTGGCCTCAGGAACGGTAGCTGGCAGGCCGGAGATACAGGTGGAGAGCGACAGCAAGATACTCTAGTGTTCTGTCTAAGAAAAAATGTTCTCTTTACGCTGTGATGCCATCGCCTCTCGTGCACGCTGGATCTTGCTCAAGATCTCTTCAACTTTTGCACTCCAGCCGTATCGGCTCGGCAGAGCATTGTGTAACGCTAAGAACGTAATAATGGAGCAGGCTAGTTCACGTTTCGAACAGAAGCTGCCGTCACGCAAGAAAACGGTGATATCTCGGAAGAAGGGTTCACACGACCGGCACAGCACAACGAACTTCCCGACTCTATACTCACCGGGACCAGGCTGAAAATCAACCCGCTGGATTCCGCTGGGCCCAACATCGCATAGGCGCTGATTGACCAGATCAGCCGGCTATTGCCGCGCGTCAAGATCACCGAACTGCTGAGAACTTGAATGAATTGACGAGCTTCACCCGCCACTTCTCGCACCTCAAGGATCGCGCATAGGCGAAAGACCGGACGCTACTGCTAACGGCGATCCCGAGCGATGCCATCAACCTCGGCCTGATCAAGGTGGCCGAGTCGAGTCTAAGCACAACCTACGCCAAGCTGTCCTGGTTGCAAGCCTGGCGCATCCGTGACGAAACCTACCCGACGGCCCAGGCCGAGGTGGTTAACAGCCAATTCCGCCAAGCCTTCGCCGCCACACCTCATGCTCTGATGGCCAACGCTTGCGCGCTAGTGGCCGTGCCGGAGCACAGGGCACGTCAACCCGAAGTACGGTAGCGAGTCGGGACTGTGGTCCTACACCAGCATCTCCGACCAGTACGCGCCGTTCGGCACCCATGTGGTAAATGTCGGCGTGCATGATTCCACCTATGTGGTCGACGGGCGGCTATATCACGGATCCGATCTGCGGATCGAGGAACACTACAACGGCACGGCCAGCTTCACCGATCATGTCTTCGCGCTGATGCATCTGCTGGGCTTTCGCTGCGCACCGCGCATCCGTGATCCCGGCGAAACCAAGCTGTGCGTGTCAAATAGAGTCCAGAACTACCCGACACTTCGCCCGATGATCGGCGGCAGCTTGAAGCATGTCCTCGCCCCCTGACTTTGGAGGCAACGTCCAGATCGATGGCGCTCATCCTTGGCGTCGAGCACTGAGGTGGTAAAGCCGATAGAGGGTAGGAGAACAACCCCGTTTGTCGCCCCCGTATCACTGAGCAAAGATGGCCACCCTCTGCGAGCTAAACTCTCTCCTGTATCGGGCTTCAGCTTCACAGCCATCAAGCACTGGGCAAACTCCTGCTTGGCTACTGGCTCTTGCGTTTACTCCGACGGTCTGGCCCGCTTTGGCGCGATTACTGCCGCGGGATGTAAGCATGAACAAACCGTGTTCGTCGGACGCAAACTAAAGAGTTGCCCCAGTTCCAATGAGTCAATACCATTCTCAGCAACCTCAAAACGGGTTTGAACTGGAGTCATCATGCATTCAACTTCAGCAAATATGCCGCACGGAACCTAGGCACTTGCGTGCCAATTTAACCGACGTTTCAATCTGAGTACGCTACTCGTGCGCTCACTCTATGCCGCCGCTGCCTGCATCCCGAAACCTTTGCGGTTGATTCGGATGGCAGGGGATTATTGCTAGTCAGGTGGTTGATTGCGTGGCGGGATTCCGCACATGACTACGGCATGAAGGTCGACATCCTCCCCTGCACTGAAGGAAGGAAGGGTTTACTAACGCTAGACGGCGATGCCCCGCCCTTTCAACGCAATAACCAACCGATTGCATTCAATGAACCAAATGAACGTTGACATCGGGCCGTTGCGAATACTGATCCAGCAGAGCAGCCATATCCTCGGCAAGTTCCCACACATGCTGGGCGGGCGTCTGACGCTGGGCAAAGGCACGCAAGCCGATGATTTGGGCTTGAAGCAGACGAGCCAAGCGGGTGCAATCCACTGCGGGGCGCAGCTCCCCGCGCTGTTGTGCGAGTTCAAGAAGAACACTGATTTTTTGCTCGACGGCATCCAGCAGCGCATTGACCTTGAGCTGCAGTTCTGGTTCTTGGGCGCCGACTTCCAGCAGGGTTTTGATGATCATGCAGGCCCTAGCCGGCGGCGCGCAGGTGGCCGTACAGGCGCTAGCCAACGACCGAAAATAGGCTTTGAGCGCTGCCAACACAGAGGGATTCGCATCAATCTGGCGCTGTAGATCTTCCCTTGCGTGGTCTGCATAGACCTCCAGCGCTTCGGCAAACAGGCCGCTTTTACTGCCGAAGGTGGCGTAGATGCTGCCGGGGCGCATGTCCAGAGCCTGTTCAATATGCTTCATTGATGAGGCGAAATAACCGCGTTCCCAAAACAACCGGACAGCCCGATCGAGCGCGGTATCGCGATCATATTTTGCGACTCTAGACATGGATTTCTGCTCGCATGGTGCAATCGATTCCGGAGGTATCCGAAGCGATTCAATTTGAATGATCATTCAATTATAGCTTGAATGATCGTTCAATTATAGCTAGCCTGAAGGCGCTATCGAACAATGGCTCAATACACTCGCTCAATACATCGAGAGGCGTTTTTCATGAAGAGTTTCAAGCTGCACGACCAGTCTTCAGCACCCGAAGCGGCCAAGCCACTGCTGGAAGATTCCATGAAGTCCTTTGGCATGATCCCGGGCCTGCATGCCGTAATGGCCGAGGCCCCGGGGGTGCTGGACGCCTATAAAAAGCTGCATGCGCTGTTCCTTCACACCAGTTTCGACGCGGATGAAAAAACCGTGGTGTGGCAGAGCATCAATGTGGAACACGGCTGTCACTACTGTGTACCCGCGCATACCGGCATCGCCAAATCGATGAAGGTATCGGACGAAGTGACCAATGCCTTGCGCGACGAAACCCCGTTACCCAACGACCGCCTGGAAGCACTGCGCAGCTTCACTCTGGCCGTGGTGCGCAACCGTGGTGAAGTCGCCGATGCCGACCTGGAGGCCTTCTATGCTGCCAGCTACGAGCAGCATCATGTGCTGGAAGTAATTCTTGGGGTGTCGCAGAAAATCATGAGCAATTACATCAACCACATCGCCAAAACACCGGTTGATAAGCCCTTTATGCAGTTCGAGTGGAAGAAGGTGCAAAAATAAAGCCTGTTTGGATTAATAGCGCTTCTGAGCGCATAGGGTCGACAGCCGCAACTGTGGTGTTGTCTCAATTTTTAGCCAGCGGCAGTGAACAACCGATTCTGCTGTTCGCTGGCTAGCCAAAGGTGGCTAAGCCGGGGGCGTGGCGACCGTGTGACGTTTCAGAATACTCACTAGAGGAGGTCTACATGATTAGCCAGATCAGCGAAAGCCATACCTATATTGACGGTCATAAAATTGCCTTCCGCGAGCAAGGCGAAGGCAGTCCAGTAATCTTGATTCACGGGATACCAACCAACAGCCTGATGTGGCAATCAGTAATGCCTAAACTTGCCACTCGCCATCGCGTCATCGCTCTAGACTTGCTCAATTATGGCCAGTCCGAAAAGCCAAAAAACGCCGATGTATCGATCAATGCCCAAAGCCGTATGATCGTCAAGTTCATGAATGCCCTGGATGTGCGTAGAGCTGACGTTGTCGCCCACGATATTGGCGGTGGCATTGCACAACTGATAGCCGTGAATTATCCAGAGAAAATTCGCAAGCTGGTTTTGATGGACAGTGTTTGTTTCGATTCATGGCCTATTCCCGAGTTCAAACCGTTAATCGAGCCCGGCGCGGAAGAGGCGATGAGCCTGGATGAGTTCGTCGCCATGATGCGTCGCTTTATGCCGCAGGGCGTTCACAACAAAGCCGTGATGACCGATGAATTGATCAACATTTATCTGGAACCATGGGCAAGCGAAGTGGGCAAGCGGGCTTTTTTTCGTAATCTTAGACGCTTGAACAGCGAATACACCCAGTCAATTGCCAAAGCGCTTGGAAACCTCGTACATCAAACACTGGTGATCTGGGGCGACCAAGATCCCTTCCAGAAACCGGAATATGCGCAGAAATTGACCGACGCAATCCCAGATGCGGAACTTGCCTGGATCAAGGACGCCGGACACTGGTTGATCGATGAAAAACCAGATGAAATCGCCGACCGTATCAATCAATTCCTGGGTGACGAATAAGCTCATAGCGCTGGTTTAAGTGCCTGAACTCAGGGCGGAAAATCGGCTATATCCCAAGTGCTGTACATGAACTAACGAGCATTTGAATTAAATTACTCAGTCCTGATGGCGAGGAACTACGCATGAACAGAGCCATAGCCTTCGATATTTACGGCACCCTGATCGACACCGATGGCGTGTTGACTGTTCTTAGCGAACAGGTGGGTGAAAAAGCCCCATCCATTTGTGCGCTATGGCGCAACAAACAACTGGAGTACAGCTTTCGGCGTGGCTTGATGCAGGACTATCAAGACTTTTCAATTTGCACCCGTGACGCACTGCTGTTTGCCTGCCAGACGCACGACGTCAAGCTGGACGCTCAGGCGCAACAGCGAGTTCTGGGCAGCTATGCAGAGCTGCCCACCTTCGCGGATGTAGCCGCAGGCCTGGGCCAACTGGTCGATGCGGGGGTGCCCCTGCATGCCTTTTCCAATGGCAGTCGAGCGGTGGTGACAGGGCTGCTGCAGCGCGCAGGTTTAAGTGATTTTTTCCAGCAAGTGGTCAGCGTGGAAGACGTTCAGTCGTTCAAGCCCGACCCCAAGGTTTATGCACACCTGGCGCAGCAGTGTGCGCTGCCAGCCAGTCAAATCTGGCTGGTTTCGAGCAACCCTTTCAACGTGCTGGGCGCAGCCCACAGTGGCTTGCGCGCCGCCTGGTTGCAGCGCGATCCAGGCGCGGTTTTCGATCCGTGGGGCATTGAACCGCCAATCACCTTGCACAGCCTGCTGGGTCTTGCGGATCATTTGCCGTAAGACCCACTGTAACGCCAGTCTGTTTCGCGTTGCCAATAGGGCGCTACGGGCCTGCGTTTTTCACCGCCCAGTAGCGGCGGCCACTTTGAATTAAAAAACCTGAAGACCAAGATAGCTCTTTCGCAGTTGATCCCTTTATCAAGGACACTTGGGAGCGACTTTTCATCAAGGGCCGAGCGCTAATGACCGTGCTCACCATGAGCCCCGAGACATTAGCGAAAGCATTATTTACCGTTCATCAAGCTGGGTTGTAGAGGATGGGCTGACCATACATTCTTGGTCTGATGCAGCTCGGAATCGCACCCTCTTTACTCTTGGTCGAAGTCGAAGTCGACGCGTGAATGATCGTTGCGCCAACGGTAGTGCCTTGACGAAGCATTAGCACCCGATCCCCCAGACAGTCGTTAATGACTTACAGAATGCCTCGACAAGATGGTTGTTATCCAGCAGACGGCGAAAGTTGAGGGGCGTGGTTTCGTCGGGAATGCGCTCCAGGCTCAACCCCTCAAACTGGCGAATAATCGTCGTTTTATACAGTGACTCCTCCATTGCCGGGTCGTTGTGGCCGAACCAGCATCTGCATCAGATGCACTCGCAACATAGCCATCAATGGATACGCCGGGCGACCTCCTTCACCTTCCAGGGCACGACCTTATCCATTGCTATAAGGAAGCGCTCACGGCGGGTTTGCTTACGCTTGCCTTCGTACTCACCATCAGCGAAGGAGATTTGTTTCATTGGGACTCAACCGCTCACTTTGTGGGACGGGGATATTTCACCAGACTCGGAAACCTTTCTCAGATGGTATGGACGCCTCCCCTGGTAGACAAGTGTCAAAGTAAAGCGTGTTGATCATTGGTGCAGCACAGGAACTCAGGATAGAGGACAGCGGAATTACGGCCAATACGCATTCGAAGCTTCCGAAGTCCTTGGGTCGGTGTGTGTTGACCCTTGCTAAAAAGTGAAACGCTGAGATTAATTGAGAAATGGTCGGCTATCGGATTGATCAAGTTCCGCTAGGAAATTCAGTCAAGATTCTGTGTAACAAACAAAGAAGCCATCCATCTCAATTGATTGTATGTCAGAAAAATATCAGACAAATCGCTGAGGAGAGCCGCTTTGGAATCGATTTATTATGTTCTGTGCTGGCACTGCCATCGCCGTTGCAAGCATTGCTACGAAAGCCGCTTTCGTCCCTATGTTAGAGATGAACTGGAGGCTGTCATCAGTGAGGCAGAGCGAAACATGCCTAGAATCATCAATAATCTCCCCGAACGCATGAGCTACGAAGATTGGCGCAACCCGCTCCCCGACGGTACTGTGCCACAGCGGCGTAGCCGAATCATTTTGTCCGGTGGCGATGTGCTGACTGAGCCGGTTCGAGAGCGCATTTTGTATCCCTCCCTTGAGCGTCTGCGTGAGCGTTATCGTGAAAAGGGTGGCGTCAATGTGGTGGTTCAGACCACGGGCGATCTGTTAACACCGAAAATCATCCGTGAATTGCTGGATCTTGACGTCTGGATGATCTCAGTATCTGGCCTAGATGATTATCACGTCGGTATGGCAGGTGAAGGCAAAGTGTCGTTGCTAGACCAACTCAAGCGAGAGTTCGAGGCGGCTGGGATACGTCCCTCGGGACTGCGTGCTGACGAACGGGAATGGATGGACGAGAAAGGCCCAGTCTACAGTGCTTTCGGTGCCACTGATGATGCCTGGATCGGCAAGCTTTGGCCCCGGGGTCGGGCCTGGGAGAACAGTCTGTCGAAAGCGAACCTGACCGACAACTTCTGCAATGCCTGGTCCGGTGGGCTGAACTTTCTGGAATACGGTCGATCGGGATCGGAAGTTTCAATTGACCCTACGGGTGATGTTTATCCGTGCTGCCTGAAAACGGCTTCTCCGTTGGGAAACCTGATCGAAGAGCCGCTATACGAGATCCTCGACAGCCTCGCTGGCCACCCCGCTATGGAGGCCATCAATGCCGGCAAGCCCGAACGTATGGGTTTGACTGAAGGCTGGACTACAGCGGATTTCTTCGAAGCCTCTCGCACAACCATGCCGGATGGCGCGGATTATCAGAACCTGTGTATTGGCTGCGATCGCTATTTCACCCAAGTATTAGGTCCGATACTGGATGATATCCGTAATCAGCGACGGGCAAACCGGCATGGTCTGATCGCCATATCATGAGTCTGCACACTCCAAATCCATTCATGACGAGCTGCGTCGGTTAGCCTGGTTTTGCGATGACCGATATTGATACCTGACAGACATATTTTTGATCTGACTTTCCCGACGTATCTTAACAGGGAGCCTGTGATGAAGGCGGTTATACTGGCTATTGGCTTGGCACTATCTACTCAAACGTTTGCCCAGACAGGCATTAGCGAGAACTGGAGCGGCATCGTTGAAGAAGCCAAAGGCCAGATCGTTTACTTTAACGCCTGGGGTGGTGAGTCACGTACCAACAACTACATACGCTGGGCCGCCGAGCAGGTGGAAGACCTTTACGGCATTAAACTGGTCCATGTGAAACTCTCAGATACCTCCGAGGCCGTTTCGCGTGTGTTTGCCGAGCAGCAGGCGGGTAACACGACCAAGGGGGCGGTGGATCTGATCTGGATCAACGGGGAGAATTTCGCAACCCTGAAGCGAGCCGGTCTGTTGCATGGTCCCTGGGTTGGCAAGCTACCGAACTTCCCGCTTACGGATCCGGAAAACAACCCTGAGATGACCACCGATTTTACCGTCCCGGTGGAAGGCTATGAAGCACCCTGGAGCAAGGCCCAGTTGGTGTTCTATTACGATAAGTCCCTAACGGAAAATCCTCCAACGTCCATGCCGGAGTTGCTCAAATGGGCAAAAACCAACGCTGGTGAATTTTCGTACCCCAAGCCGCCACAATTTCTGGGGACGACCTTCCTGAAGCAGGCTCTGCTGGAACTGTCCGATAACCGTGACGCCTTGTATAAACCGGTGGAAGAGGCAAATTTTGAAGAGGTGACGGCGCCGCTATGGTCATTTCTCGATGCCCTGCACCCATACCTCTGGCGCTCAGGCAGGACCTTTCCCGATAACGGCCCAGCGCTGCGACGTATGATGGCGGACGGAGTCCTGAGCCTGGCGTTTTCATTCAACCCGAATGAGGCTGCCTCGGCGATTGCCAATAGTGAGTTGCCACCAACCGTCCGCACGTATGTGTTGAAAGGCGGCACCATTGGCAACGTCAGTTTCCTGGCCATACCGTTCAATGCCAGTCACAAGGCTGGGGCGGTGGTGGTAGCCAATTTCCTGATGTCTCCCGAGGCTCAGGCACATAAGCAGAATCCGGAGAACTGGGGAAGTATCACAGTGCTGGCTATGGACAAGCTGTCTTCCGAGGACCGGGCCCGATTTGATGCGCTGCCAAACCCGGTTGGTGGTGTGACGACACAAGGCCTGCAGCAGGTTGTTGGCGAACTCCATCCGAGCTGGATTGAAGCGCTGGAGCGAGCCTGGCAAGAACGGTACATGGCGCACTGATGCTTCGTTACATATCCTGGCTGATTATTGCGGTACTGATATTGCCGATTGCTGGGGGGATGATCTTGATCATACCTCCAGCGTTTGGCTATCTCCCGCTACTGGGAGGCGATGCCATTTCTCTCGAACCCTGGCAACGGTTATGGCATACACCCGGAATCAGCCGTTCCATAGGGGTTAGCTTCGGGACTGGACTGGCCACCACCGCATTGGCGTTGATAGTGGTGTTTGCCTTTCTCGCCACTTTCAGCCCGACCCGCTTCGATCGCTGGGTAAATCGCTCGATGTCGCCCTTGTTATCAGTTCCCCATGCCGCGGCAGCCTTTGGCTTTGCCTTCCTAATTGCGCCCTCGGGGCTACTCCTGCGCGGGTTCTCGCCTTGGCTAACCGGATTTGAACGGCCACCCGATATCATGGTGGTCAATGATCCTTTTGGTCTCTCACTGATTGCCGGGCTAGCGATCAAGGAAATTCCGTTTCTGCTGTTGGTCAGTTTGGCTGCTTTGCCGCAGCTTAACGCCCAACAGAAAGTCATGTTGGCGCGGTCGCTGGGCTACCATCCGCGAATAGCTTGGCTAAAGGTGGTGGCTCCTGGCCTGTATCGGCTAGTCCGCCTGCCGGTATATGCGGTGCTGGCATTTGCCACGTCTACGGTGGATGTGGCCATGATTCTTGGTCCCAATCTACCCTCGACGTTGAGTGTACAGGTGGTGCAATGGTTCAACGATCCGGACTTGTCTTACCGGTTTCTGGCCGCAGCAGGTGCCTTGTTGCAGTTACTGGTTACCGGCATGACGCTTGTGACCTGGTGGGCTCTTGAGCTCACTGTTGCGCGATTGTTCCATGCCTGGATCAGGCGCGGTGGTAGACGCGGTGGTGATCGGTTGATTAGGGTAACCGGGCGATCCGGTATGGTGATGGCGATCTCGTTGTCAGGCTTGGGTTTGCTGGCCCTATTTGTGAACTCGGTCGCCGGATTCTGGCGATTCCCATCGTCCTGGCCGGCGAATTTTACGCTTAGCCACTGGCTAGCGGCGTTACCGACGATCGAGCGTCCGCTAGTTACGACGCTTGTGGTGGCTGGGTTGGCGGCTTCTATTGCCATGCTTCTGGTGCTTGCGGCGCTTGAACAGGAACAGGAACAGCAACAGAACAAGCCGGCCACTCGAGCATTGTGCTTGCTCTACCTTCCGCTGCTTATTCCTCAAGTGGGGTTTCTCTCGGGTATTACCGTGTTGAGCGAGATGGCCGGTTACGGCCCCTCTCTACTGGTGGTTGTCTGGGGACATTTGTTGTTCGTACTACCCTACATTTACCTAACGCTGTCAGAGTCGTATCGGCAATTGGATCCTCGTTGGGCCTGGATCGCCCGTTCACTTGGTAGCTCACAGGCCGGCATTTTCTGGCGCATTCGGGTGCCGTTGTTATTGCGGCCGATGTTGATGGCCTTTGCCCTTGGGGTTGCCATCAGCGCCAGCCAGTATCTGCCCACCCAGC
This sequence comes from Pseudomonas sp. MT92, assembly GCF_058792515.1. Taxonomy (NCBI): domain Bacteria; kingdom Pseudomonadati; phylum Pseudomonadota; class Gammaproteobacteria; order Pseudomonadales; family Pseudomonadaceae; genus Pseudomonas; species Pseudomonas sp. MT92. Next base: position 39,244 of record NZ_JBXAFA010000019.1, on the reverse strand, counting down.
TTCTGGGCGGAGGTCGTATCGTAACAATCACTACCGAAGCCGTCGCCCTATCATCGGGCGGAGATCGCCGGCTGATTGGCGTGTGGGGGCTAGTGCAGGCGATGGTACCGTTGCTGGGTTTCCTATTCGCCATGCTGATTCCCAAACTTCTCTGGCGCCGCCGGAAAGGCATGCAAGGAGCATGAATTTGAAACATCACCTTGAGCTGAGAAATATCAAACTCAGTATACTCGGGCAGACATTGCTAAGCCTGAACCAAACCATCGGGCCGGGAGAGCCCTTGACGGTGATGGGTCCCTCCGGTTCAGGAAAATCCTCACTTCTTGCATTTATTGCAGGGTTTCTGCCTGCAGAGTTTCAGGCCGCCGGGCAGGTGATTCTCGATGGTCACGATATTACTGGCGTACCGGCTGAACGTTCGGGTGTTGGTCTGTTGTTTCAGGACCCCCTGCTGTTCCCGCATCTTTCGGTTGCTGGCAATGTCCGATTTGGTATTCGTGGCGGGGGGCGGGAAGTTGATCGCGAGGTTAACGATGCCCTGGCAGAGGTCGGGCTTGAAGGGTTTGGTTTGAGGGATCCTGAGACCCTATCTGGCGGTCAGCGCGCTCGAGTTGCTCTGGTTCGCTTGCTGCTGTCACGTCCCCGCGCGGTATTATTGGATGAGCCCTTCTCGAAGCTCGATGCGATACTGAGGGCTGAAATGAGGTCGCTGGTGTTTGACCATTTACGCGATTACGGGGTGCCAACGATACTAGTTACCCATGACGCGGCGGATGCTAAGGCCGCCGACGGGATATTAATTAAACTAAGAGTACGCTGATTTGTTCATATCTTTCTCCCAATTTGGACTCGTATCATTTAAATTCATCCTGCACCTTAACAGATAAAGAAAACATCTTAGAGTGCGGAGTACGCAGAAAAATTTAACGATCTAATGGTTACTCAACAGCAATTAATAAACTTATGCCCAAGGTCCATCTGGAAACATAGAACACTCTATTGTACTCGGACATTAATGGTGGGCGCGGACGCCCCAGGATGAGGATGTTGCACGTGTTGCGTTTATGAGTGGTGAAGTTGGATTTGGATGCGTGCCTAGTTAAAGCCGCAGTCTTGTAGTATCGGCTATCGATTAAGCAGACAGTGCGCCTGCCAGACATGACACACTATTTTGACATAAAACTCACACGTGCACATTATTGCGCGTGCTGGACTGAATATTTCCAGGCGGACACACCATTTTCAGCCTGCGATTACAACTTTCTAGTAATGCACCAAAAGCTCCTATCGCTGCGGATTACTTGGTATTTCATCACGCCACTCAACTAGCAGATTCAACGCCAGAAACACACACTCGACCGCCAGCCAGAGATAAATCTTCATACTACAGGCATTAAGCTTCAAGTCATCAACAACATTAAACGTCCGAAACATGCATTCGTGAATGATTGAACATGCATGAAATCCATCGACTGATATTAGTGGATCGCTTCAGGAACTGCCAGCGGCTCAGAATTCTAATACACGATTCGCTCGTGCGGCTCAATCCGAGAATTTAACTCTAGCTCGTGATAAAGTCGGTAGAAACTATTATAATTTCAGCGATGGCTCTTACATGACGCAGATAAAGAAATCAAAAGCCGAGACCTATTTACACTGGTTACGCACGGTCGGTATCAGACGACTTGCGATCTCGAAGTTTCTCGTTAGCAGGCGCGCATGTTAGCGATAACTACTTTATGTCTTCGCTCCCTGCGATAACTACGACATCAAGTTGCTTCTCGGCATACATGTTTTTTTGAGACTGTAGTTCTCACTCTACTCTCTTATTGCCACAGAACTCATACCGCCAAACTTTGTGACTTATTGATGAACTGGGTTGAACTGAAGCAGTGTTCAAGGCGACGTTTTGCCGTTGAGCCTCAACCCTTAGGTTGTTTGAGGATCATAAATAGCGAGCCACTCCAAACAATTTTATGATTTAACGTGATCCTAGCACATCTGATTAAATTAAAGCCCTACTTACACCGAGTAGCATTTTCCAGGGGGAGGATGGGGTGTTAACTATTCCGCCTATTAATCCCCCCGAAGAACTCTAAGCAAACCTTTAAACGCTCCATTCAACCTAGTGAAAGCCGCGTCAAAGTGAATTGCGTTTTCTGTATATTTTGCGATCTCAACCTGTTGATCGACAGTGTTTTGGTCAAGAGATGGTTGAATCGGTGTCCTGTACAGTAACCCCGCCCCATAAATCCCAGCCGCTGACTCCTTTGCAGCAATATGTCTTGGGTTGGTTGTTTGTAAAGAAAACCGAGTCGGCGTGGCGCGTTTTACCTGGTCCGTCAACACCGCAGAAAAGTCTAGGTCACGGGCTTTAAAGTCAGGGGTATCAGCGTTAGCGATATTATTGCTCAGCACCTCAGCTCTTTGACTTCGATAAGTCAACGCTCTTTCAGCGGACCCAACGGCCTTTTCGAAGTTAATACTCATACCAATCTCCTTTTCAAGGGTTATTACTTACCCGACATTGCACGCGCCGAGTACTCAAGCTTAAATGGCGATACATCCGCATCATTGGCTTAGCATTTATTCCAGATTCAAAAAATACGTATTATTTTTTGAAATTACAATCAAGCAGCTAAGCAACCATAATCGATTTCTATGCCGAATGGGGGGGCATACCTAGTCAGCCGCTACATTAACCCCAGAAACATTTGGTATCACACAGAGGGAGTCAGTCGAGCGCTTAGGAACACCCCGGGTATATCATTTTTCAAACAATACATTCATATCTTGGCAAGCAGAATGATGGTTGTTTTTGCGCAGATGGGCTTCGAGCTCAATTCAGAAATCATAGCGCCCACCTACTCTTACTACGATACCTTTCATGGATGAAGAAAACTATCGCAACAAACGGAATAGCCTTTTCCCCCTTTAGATCATAGTCTGATGGGCATTCAAGTACCGACAAAGAATGCCCAGTCGAGTCATATTGTACTGCGAGCCTGACTAAGAACCTTGAGCGTTATATTGGGGGTTGAGCTCAAAATACCTTGCGTTAGAATTTGGCATTTCATCATAGCTCTCAGGATCAGCTTGGTAGAGTGCTTGCCCTCTGGCATTGATTTCCGAAAGTGAAGAGCACCCAGCTGAAACAAATATGGCCAAAATCAACACGCTTCTGATGGCGTACTTCATGGTTTGCCTCGATATCAATTATGGAGAACTTTCGATTGCACTGAGTTTATGGAGTGCAGTGGCCACCCAGCTTTCCGTATACAGCACCAAGGACAGCACCAAAGATAATGTGTAGCATTAGAGTCATGACTGGGGCCATTACACCGATGTTTAGGCCGAATAAACCTGCCCCTGCCATAGGCATCACAACCACCATCATCAATACCCAAGCCCCGACCCCGAACCAAATACCGCTGAGAGTACCTCCACTTGGTATCCGGCTGCGTAACAGAGAAAATAAGATCCCCCACATGACAGTACCTATCATGAAATGCATAACCCATCCGACAGATACACTCGTGACTCCAAGCATGCTCACGATCATAGCGATTGGGTTCAACTCGGGCATCACGCCCATCATCTGCTTGACAAACATCAGCATTGATAAGACAAATGTCGCCACGAATCCTGCTACCAACCCTCTCAATATATAAGGCATTGTCATTCTCTCCGTGTTTTTGAATAACCCGAAACTCAAATTGAGTATCGAATTCACTTCCGTTGTTGAAAGCCAAATTGGCTTTATAATTCGACGTTAATACTGATTTCTCAGAGTATTCATCGAGCCTGAGAGCCAGTGTCAATCACAGTCTCCCATTACTGATGCGTGAGAGTAGCTTTTGTTACATCTGATGATTTTTTCTACGAAACTGGTCTCACACATGGCAAATCTGTTTATAGCGACCTCGTAGGTGCAGATGTTGTTGAAGTGAGAATTGGAAAGTCTACCTAGCAAAGCACCCCGTTCAGATATTGATACGCCAATGGATGCCGCTCATTCTCGAATAAATCCAGGGTCGGCCCGCTATCAAGCACACAGCCGCACCCATCTCTTACCCAGCAGACAGAAAGGTGATCAGCCAAACGTCGAGCTTGAGCCAGGTTATGAGTCACCATGAGCAGAGTGTAACGCCCCTTAAGGCTTGCAATCAGGCGCTCAACGGTAGCACTGGCGATTGGGTCCAATGCGCTACACGGCTCGTCGAGCAACAGCACGCGCGGCTGCAAGGCCAAGGCCCGGGCGAAACACAATCTCTGTTGTTGACCTCCAGAAAGCCCCAAAGCCGGCGCTTGCAGGCGATCTTTAACTTCGTCCCAAAGACCCGTGGACGTGAGCGCCTGTTCCATCCGTTGCTCCAGATCCGCCTTGTTCCGCACACCATGTTCGCGTAACGCAAATAGGATATTTTCGGCAATGCTCAGCGGGAATGGATTGGGTTGCTGGAATACCATGCCGACTTGACGACGTAACTGTTGAACGTCCATCTTTCCCCCCAGTACATCCTTGTCATCGATCAGCACACTTCCGCTCACCCGAGCGCCTGGAATTAAGTCGGTCATTCGATTGACCGCTGAGAGCATGCTACTTTTACCGCAACCACTGGGACCAACTACGGCCATCAGCTCACCTGATGCCACCTCTAAACTGGCATCCTGCAGGGCTGTATGATTGGCGTATCGTACGCTTAGAGATTGAATGCTGAGAGCTGGAGGGGCTGTTTCAGAGTTAATCATTTTTTGTCTCGCAGCTGAAAGTTTTTTTACCGATGCGCCAGGCCAGTAATTGAATAGCCATCGCAAAGCTAAGCAATACCAACGCGGTGGCACCTGAGGACGGTCCACCACCAGAAACATTCATAGCCAAGTCGTAAATATGCACAGCAAGCGTACGGCCCGAATCAAACACGCTCTCTGGCCAACGCATCACATATCCTGCGGTAAACAACAACACCGCGGTTTCGGCTAATGCGCGCCCGGCACTGAGTACTAGAGCGCCGGCGATACCAGGAGCTGCGACTGGTAAGAGGATGCGTCGCAAGTAGCCAAATCGAGAGATGGCGAGCCCCGCGGCAGCCTGGTTGTAGGAGTTTGGACAATCGCGCAATGCTTGTTCGGTCCCCCGGATAAACAGCGGTAAAATCATGCAAGCCAACGTACATCCACCGGCCAGTAGCGAATATCCCCACCCCAACTCCACCACGAACACACGGTAACCGAACAACCCGAATACCACCGATGGCACTGCACCCAAGCCATCAAGCGCCCATTGTAAAAGTAAGTTAAGTCGGCTGTCGGGACGAACCTCTTGAGCAAGGAACAACGCAGCCCCCAGCCCCAATGGCAAAGCCAAACTCATACAAATCAGAAGCACCAGTGCAGTCGATAAAATGATTGGCCCAATCCCCCCTGCTCTCCCCGCTTGCAGCGGTTCATCAATCAGAAAGCTCCAACTTAAGCTTTGTAACCCCTCTCCGAACACCGAGATCAACAAACTGAGCGGAGCAACCATAACCAACAGTGCGAGCAGACCGAGAGCTCGACCACGCCAGAGCTCCGAATTACTCATGTCCTGCTCCCATAAATCCGCGCTAGGCCCATCAACAGTAATGCCAGAATTAGTAACAGCAGCCCGCTTACATATAAAGCCTCCAAGTGCGAACCTGTTGCATAGCTCATCTCCAGAGCGATGTTCGAAGTCAGCGTTCGTACCGGCTCGAAGGGCGTCATCGGCCATTGCACAACATTACCTGCGACCATCATCACCGCCATGGTTTCACCAAGCGCACGTCCAAGTTGCAGAAGTATGGAGGGCCATAGCCGAGGCCATGAGGCCGGTATCAAGACCCGGCGAATCACCGACCACTGTGAGACACCCAGGCTCAATGCAGGCGCCATATACCGATTGGAGGCCACACGTAACGTCGTATCTGCTTGCACAACCAGCAGCGGTAGAATCATCAGGGCCAGCACCAAACCTGCTGCCAGCAAGCTCGCACCAGGAGGTATCCATTGGTTGAGTAGCGGTACCAACACAACCAAACCCCATAAACCGTAAACCACCGAGGGAATACTGGCCATCAAGCGGATCATTGCGCTGTATGGTCGAGAAAGATAAACAGGCGCATAGAAGATCATCCACAGACTGACCAACAAACCTGTGGGGACTGCTAGTAATAGGGCCAACAGACTACTAAGCAACGATGCCCCTAACATGGCTTGTAAGCCGAACTCACCGTTTGAGGGTCGCCAATTAGCACTCATCAATCTAGCCGGGTCTTGAAGTAGAGGCCAGCTGGCCTGAGTCAGAAATAGTAGGATCAACAACAACAGGTTCGCCGCAATTAGAGCGCAGAGAAGACTCGCACTTCGCAAAAACCGGTCAGCGCTTGGTCGCAGTGATGAAGTAATGTTCAGCGACAAGATCGGCAACCTCCGAAGATTGGGAAAATTCAAGCAAGGCTTTCACATTGGCACTTGGATTCCCCCGAATCACCAGATTTAGGTCACGTTTCAATGGGTAACGACCATCTAATAAAGCCTCCGTCGAAGCCTGCTTTCCGTCCAAGGACAACAGTTTTATCGCGACTCCATGCTGAGACTCATATTCCGCACTGCCAATAGAGACATATCCAATTGCTAGCGGATTGCCAGCTACCGACTTGATACCCTGTTGATTGTCACCAATAACGAGGTCGGGCTTGATGTCATCATTGTTCAGTTTAAAATGTTTGAGAAACAACTCCAAGGTTGAGCGCCCTTCCGCTTTATGTACAAGCACAACAGGGCCAGGTGTAGCACCAAGCTCTCTCCAGTTTCCAATCTTCCGGGTATAAAGATTGACAACCTGTTCGCTGCTGATGTCGTTTAGCGGATTGTCACGATGTACGATCATTGCAATACCGTCTTTTGCAATCAAATACGGTGTTAGATCACTTTCATTAGTGTCTAGCGAGCGTGATGCCATGCCAATCGCCGCCAACCCGGAACGCGCATCTTGGATTCCGCGCGATGTCCCCCCGGCCTGAACGTCTACACGTATGCCCGGGTGGCCGGCTTCAAAACGCTTACCTATATCGACCATCAACGGTGCGATAGTGCTGGAGCCAGAGAGAGTGATGGTTTGTGTCTGCTCTTTCCCGCAGCCAGCCAATAAGGCAGCGGCGATAAGCGTTAAGCATATAGATAATTTTGACATCGTCATCACCGATCCTTAGCAACAAGTGGCTGCAACGGGGGTGCTTGTGAGCTGTTGTTCAAATGGTAGCCCCCCGCCGCAGCCTTCGAACATTCCAAAGTGCTTATTGAAGGTACCAATGAACTGAAAATGCGAATTAAATCGGGTGTCCTGCAGCATTCGCCAGGAATTACCACAGACAGGAAAGATACGACCAGTTTCAAAACGGTGATGCTTGTCTAATACGAACGCTGCAGGTGCACCTGGGATGCTGCCTTGATAGATTACTGCTTGGCCGTAGTCCTCGCAGGCCAATTCCAAATTATCAAGTTTGAACAACCGGTAGGTGGCTGAGAAGAAGCGAACGTCACCGAGCTTTTCTGCTAGAGTGGCATCATTGATCTCAATTGGCCGATCTTCGACCAGCCGTGGGTCATTAAATCCGTATCGACGAGCCAGATTCTCAAAGTCGCTCCAGTACATGGCCCCGCCTAAACATTCGCCATACAACACTTCATCCTGACGGAGTGATTCCGGTAAACGACGATCAGCGTAGATATCAGAGAAATACAACTCACCACCCGGTTTGAGCAAGCGATAAGCCTCACTCAATACTCTACCCTTGTCTGGGGAAAGGTTGATTACGCAGTTAGAAACAATTACGTCAAAGTCGGCATCAGCTAGCCCAAGCGCACCAAGGTCCTCGATATAACCTTCGAGAAACCGCACATTGGAAAACCCGAATTGCTGAGCATGATAATCGAGGTATGCGTCGGCTAAAGCTAATTGTTCGGTTGTCATATCGACCCCAACCACCGCACCGTTTTCCCCCACCACCTGCGCCAAGACATAACAATCACGACCTGAACCACTGCCGAGATCAAGTACTCGACAGCCCTCCAACAATGCGGGCGCAACCAGTCCACAGCCGTAGTAGCGGGCGCTGACCTCTGGATGGATCTTTGCTAAACATTGCTTAAGCCAAGTGGGTACATTGGAGACATCGCAGCATGCGCTGGTTTTCAGGTCCTCGTTGCTTTGCAGGACTTTGCCATAATAATTCTGAACAGATTCGCGCATGTGATTCCTCTGTGACCGTGATTCAAAACGTTAGGAGCGGCGAGTCACTCCGTTTGCAACCAGGTCAAAATCCTGGTGTGCCGTTGAGTACTGCTCTCGGTACTGATGAGTCGAGTCCAGATTTGTTACAAAGTCTTTTTCTTGATCCGACAATTGACCTCTAAAGGAGGTAGATTCTCAACCATAGCTTGGGGGGGGCAGAGTTCGCCGAGAGCCGCTCAGAACGTACTGGATAAGGAAAGTACGAAGCAGTTGAGAAATCAAGCTAGTAGCATATCGCCACTAATGCGGCCAGAGATTCATTCATGACTTACCTTAAACTTTGATAAGCGGGCAAAACATTAATATCAGAGATTCTCGAGAAGAGGATTAGTCGATACAAGTGCTAACATATTAAAAGCCGCTTTAGAAATATTCTTGTGCGATGAGGGCAGATTATAATCTGCCCTCATATCAAAATCATTGCAGTCCGACCCTGACGTCCTAAGTTGTGAGTGGAATTTTGCCTTACGGTTATAACGCTGCCGGTGTTAGGTCTCTGATGTTGAGCCAGTTCAAGTTGGCCTTGTTGATATTGCCGGGGACATCTTCTAACCAGCGGGCTTGGGCTTCTTTATGTACATTCAGGTATAGTTTTCCATCCACAACGCGCCACAACTGCGGATTTACATCCAGTTTTTTCCCGAATACGACGCCCATTGCACAGAAACCACCGAAAGCTGGTTTGTACTTTTCAGGATTTTTCTTGAAAGCGTCTCGATTATCGGTGTTAGCAAATCGATAGGTTGCTCCTTCGTTAACATCAATGAAATTTGATGTGCCGAGCTTCGGCCCTCCAGGAGTGAAGTATGAAACCGGGTCGTATCCTTGAAGTGCGATGCCATTGCTATCGACATTCAACGCACTAGTAGACTGTTCATCATAAGCATTAGCAGTTAACGGTATCGAAATTGATACCATCGCTGCAACCATCAGCACTGCAGTAGAAGCGATGATATTACGTCGTGAGAGATGAATAAGCGTTTTCATGTGGACCTCCAGAGTCATTAGATTTATGTCGCTTTTGCTGGTTAGTGATGAAAAATCAGCGTCAGACGACTATCGATAGATTACATCGCTGCTTGATACGTATGGTAACCAAACGTATCATAATAAGCACCATTCGTATCGATTAAGCTCTCATGGACAGACTGACGCATTTGCTGGACCAGTTCTCCTTGCATGCTGGAGTTTTTTACTCCGGTACGATTTGTGGGGAGCAATCCTTTCAGGCGATACCTTCGCGAGGTCATGTTCATCTGGTGAAGCGCGGGCCAGTCAAGTTGATTGGCGCTCAAGAAGACGTGATTGACGTGATTAATCCAACTTTATTGTTCTTACCGCGTCCTGAGCCCCATCGCTTACAAACAGATGAGTCTGCTGGAGCTGATATTATTTGTGGGACAGTTCAATTTGATGGTGGCCGAGCGAACCCCATAATAGACTCACTTCCCAATATACTAATGATCGAAGTTAGTGTCCTTCCTGGAGCTGATAGCGTAATCAACATGATGTTCGAAGAGTCTCTCTCTATACGTAGCGGAAGACAAGCTGTAATGGATCGCCTTTTTGAAGTACTGATGATTTTATTGCTTCGCTATTGTGTCGAACAGGGATTAACGCATGCTGGTACATTGGCGGGATTGTCAGATATCCGATTAGCCAAAACGCTCATTGCCGTGCACAATAATCCTGCTCACGAATGGAATATAAGTTCTATGGCATCGCTTGCGGGGATGTCCCGCGCTCGTTTTTCCTATCACTTTCGCTTGGTTACAGGTGACACTCCTGCTGATTATCTTGCCTCATGGCGCGTCATGATTGCGCAGAGACTTTTGATGAGTGGATTTCCTCTTAAACAGGTTGCTTACGATGTCGGTTATGGTAGCGCTAGCGCTTTGACTCGAGCTTTTTTCCGTAAAATAGGTTGCACACCGAATGAATGGATCAAGCAATAAGTAAGTGAGGCGCAACAAAGGAATTTAACCTTGCAGAGACATTAAACGTTTCAGTTATACGACATTTTTTTGAAACCATGATGATTAACGTACACAACTTATACCTAGTCACATCAAACGATATTATCTCTAACTTTGTATAGTTCAGTTATATACGTCACCCCCTATGCAATCTTCAATATAACTGGCGATAGACTCGTTTTATTTGAAGTGTCAAGGATTCCCTCACGGATATATTACTACGTTTTGTCTAAAAAACACCTTAAGATGGTCGCTCTTGACTAGAACCCTGCTGTTAATTGATTACCGTTTAAATATTTCTGTTAATGTGGGTTGTCCAAGCACATTACTATCATCGGTAGTTTCGTGCACGGCGTGCATTTAACAGTGTTAGCTAATCGATGATATGCATCATATGTTAATGCTGCCCGATGCACTCCTTCAGCGCGATACTATACTTAAACTAGCGACCGAAAAATTTCACCTCACGCCATTAATCAATCGCTTTTTAGTAAGAATTGAGCATTCTGTTCAATCTCCTGATGTAACTCTTGAGTCACTGCAGCTATAATCTATCTTATTGGTGGAGCTCAGCTTTTTGGCATGTTAAAAGCCTCAATACTGCGATATGACAAGCGGTTCATTATCGCCAAGGAACACTATTTTTCGAGCAGGTTTGGATGTGCCAAGATACTGTTCTCAATCCAGTCACGATAATATCAAACAATAACGACAGAGTGGACAACCTGCTAATGGACATACAATATTCATGTGTTGGATGTGGTAAATGCTGCAATGATCACCATGTTCCATTGACGCTTAACGAATCTAAACGATGGGCGACAGATGGAGGGGCAGTAATCATATTGGTAGAAGCGTTTCTTGAAAATGGTTATGGCATACCAGAACATCAATTGAACCACGCACGCAGTCGCTCCCTTCTTGTCTCAAGTGGTGAAGCCAGAGCTTATATTGCGATTACATTCGCTGCATACAATGCCGGCCCATGTCGAAATTTGAGCTCAGATAATATGTGTAACATTTATGAGCGTCGCCCGTTGGTATGCCGAATTTATCCAATGGAAATTAATCCTCACATCCCATTGCGACCAGTTACAAAAGACTGCCCTCCGCATTCATGGGAGGCAGGGCCAGATTTGATTGTTGGTGGAAAGCTGGTCGATTCTGAGTTGGCGACTCTGATCGAGCAATCCCGACAGGCGGACCGGGACGAAATCATTACCAAGGAAGCGATTTGTACTCTATTGGGTATCTGCACGACTGCGTTGAAAGGCGATGGTTTCGCTACCTACTTACCAGATATGCCATCTTTCGCCGCAGCGATAGAGCAGGTTCAGAGACAATCGATTATTCCTCCCTCTGAATCCAACTGGTGCTTTCAACTTTCAGGCGACTCTATTGCAGACGCAATGAAACTTCATGGTGCCAAAATTTCGAATTCCGGCACAGGTATCTATACCTTCATCCCATTGCAACAGGTAAGCTCAGCACTTGGAAAGTGATGTGAAATAGCGCTCTGCTACAAGCGCGCAGCGTGTTTCATTCGACGAACTTATTGTGTTATTTGCGGCACGTCCATGAGTAGAGCAACGGTTAGATAGTTGCCTTTCAAAGTGCGCTATCAAAACCTGCGCCAGGGATGGCAATACATTTCTTAAATTGCATATACAAACTGTGCACCATTTGATACACCCAAGTGTATTTATGTTTTTTTGGCTTGACACATCATTTTCAATTTTAAAAAAAGGCCGTATAAATACGGCCTAATATCGGGGAGCGTGGAGCGACCCCTATTTTTCACCCAGTCCAGAGTGAAATCTTAAAATTGACAGAGCAAATAATCTTTACAGTTTGACCTGTATCAGCGCCAACTTATTTAGAACTTCTCTCAACCCAACCCCTAAGATACTGTTTAGATGACGACGACCTCTCTGTAGAGAGTAACTTCAACGTCTCGATGAATCTCCACGTCGAAAGGTATCCAGTGCCAATCGATCCTGATCCCGAAATGCTATAAGCACGAGGCTGCCAGCAAATATAATCAAAGAAGGATAGAAAAGTACATTGCTGCCCTCATACATCCAACCCCACGGATCAACAACAGACCTCATAACGGCAAAGAGCGAAGCCGCATTTAACAAAAGTTGTACGGAGTAGGTCCAGCGCCGTGCCAAACCCAAAACCACCAAGAGCCCGACCAGTATTTGTAGCGCCCCAGCCACCTGAAGGGCTGAATCTAACGTCAGGACCCCAAAATAAAACTTGTTCGCGACTGCCTTGCTATGCTCCAGGTTGAATACCTTATCTGCCCCCCAGATAACGAGTAACCAACCAAGTGAGATTCTTAAAAACAGCAGGGTCCAATTTTTCATAACGTTATTTTCTCCGTTTCTCACCTATACCGGAATTTGGTCTAGGTCGTAGTAATAGGCGCCTTAATACATGCGTCATTGTTTGCTGGCTCTATGACGAGTCATGAACCTTCGATCCAAATAGTCTTTCCACTTTCCTATAAAAGATCCTTCTGCAGTAAATCCCGCCCAACTCATCATCGCTCCTCCCTCACCGTCGGATAGCAAGGCTAGAGCAATTCGTTGCGGAACGTAGTTGGTAAATAGCTCCCCTTTAAGCGCAGACGCCAGGTTGGCAGCCAAAACAGGACCTTGTCGGACCGCATAGACACCATTTCGTGGAGTGCCAACAAGGTTGGCGCAATCACCTGCTGCAAAAATTTGCGGGTGAGAAACACTCTGCAGTGTGGGCGATACTTGGATGAATCCCTGTTCATTACAGCTAAGACCGGACTCGCAAAGCCACCCTAACGGGCTAGCGCCAGTGGTAAGGATCAGTCTTACACCTCTCCAAACGATTTCGCCTTTGGAGATGAGTGCCCCTCCTAGAATTCGGTCGACCGGGCAGCGCTCGTGGAGCTCAACACCCAGTTGATGTAGATGCCTAATTGCAGCACCACGCAAAGCAGGTGTATGTCCCGCCAAAATATTCGCGGCGCTAAAAAGCGCTAGCGATGGCACTGTTCGAGCTAGTGCTAGAGCCAGCTCTACCCCTGCTGCACCACCTCCTAATATCGCAAGTCTCTGAGGTTTCTTTTGCCATTGCTCCCAGCGTGAGATAAAGCTAGAAAATGGCTTAACTGGTAGCAACTCCATGCCTGCATCCTCCGATTCCGGAGGTCTAGGTAATGAGCCTAAGTTGAGTGAAAGCCATTCACTTTGTAGCGTTTCACCGGTATCTAGGTGAAGTAAATTAGCTTCTGGCTGGAGTGATGTAACGGCAGAACTTATAAACTCAATACCTGCTGCCTGACAAAGAGGTTGCAAGTCAATACGGCACTGATCCGTTTTGTAGCGACCGGTTAACAACGCCGGAAGCATGCCGGAATACCAAGCGTGTTGATCGGGAGAAATCAAACCTATCCGTCCACTGGGAGGTTTATCGCCTGCCCACAAACGCAGAACACCGAGGTGCGCATGACCTGCCCCCGCAAGCAACAAATCGAATTTATTGCTCACGAGATTTTGTCGCTCGAGGCCAGTGCTTCAGCCGGAAGTTGACTTTGACCTAGACGCCATTGATGAAACTTGCCCAACCAGCGCAATACACGTTGGGGTGCGTGCGCCCTCTTCCATTCACCCGCCGCATACTTGTTAGCTTCAGCTAGTGTGGGATAGATATGGATGGTGCCGAGGATTTTGTTAAGCCCGTAACCATGCTTCATCGCCGCAACATATTCGGTGATTAGGTCACCGGCATGTTCTCCAACTATGGTTACGCCGAGGATACGATCTTTGCCTGGCTCTGTTAGCACCTTGACGTAACCATGTGCGGCCTCATCAGCGATGGCGCGATCGAGATCGTCAAGTCCATAGCGAGTAACCTCATAGGCAATGCCTTGAGCTTTAGCATCCAATTCGTTGAGACCTACACGCGCCACCTCAGGATCAGTAAACGTGGCCCACGGAATCACTCGGTAATCCACCTTAAACCGTTTAAAACCATCAAATAGGCCATTTACGGCGGCATACCACGCCTGATGCGCCGAGGTATGGGTAAACTGATAGGGGCCAGTAACATCTCCCACAGCAAAGATGTTCGGGAAGCGCGTAGCCAAATATTCGTCGGTGTCCAATGTACCGTTGGCGCGTACCTCGAGCTGCAGCTCCTCAGCGCCAAAGTCTTTTACGTTAGCGACCCGTCCCAAGGCCAGCAGTACTTCGTCGAAAGGTAACTGCACCTCTTCGCCATCAACCAAGTTGATACATATGAGGTGTCGCTGACCATTGGTCAACTCAAATCTCACCGCTTTGTGTTGGAGACGTAAATCAACGCCGTCACCGCGCAGGCTAGCCATCACCGCTTCGCTGGCCTCGAAATCTTCACGAATAAGGAGGCGTTCGACCATTTCAACCTGAGTAACAGCACAGCCTAGGCGCTGGAATGCTTGCGCCAGCTCACAGCCAATCGGCCCACCACCGAGAACTAGCAGCCGCTTAGGACGCTCGCGCAGATCCCAAATATTGTCAGAGGTAAGCGGTTCCACCAATTCGATACCTGGAATTCTAGGCACAAGCGGCCGTGCGCCTGTAGCGATGACAATGGACCTCGTGTTCAAGGTTTGGCCATTGACTTCGACTGTCCATGGTGAGGTGATCTTCGCCTTACCCTCCACAACCTCAACACCGAGCCCGGTATAGCGCTCGATGGAGTCATGGGGCTCCACCTCTGATACCACTCGCTGAACACGCTGCATAACTGCGGCGAAATCCACCTCGCCACTGACGTTTTTGAAACCCAATTGCTCCGCCTTCTTTAGCTCATTGGCTAACTTGGCCGAGCGAATCAACGCTTTTGAGGGAACACAGCCTGTGTTTAAGCAGTCTCCACCCATTTTGTTTTTCTCGATAAGGGTTACCTTGGCCTTTACCGCCGCGGCTATATAAGCCGACACCAAACCGCCCGAACCGGCACCAATCACCACTAGATTTCGATCAAAAAACTTGGGCTTGACCCACCCTGAATAGACCTGGCGAGCCTTGAAAAAGCCAAGCAGCCTTCGCGATAGAATCGGCAAAAGACCTAGCAGCACAAAAGCACCAAGCAATCCCGGTGACAGAATCCCAGCTAGAGACTCCAGTTGTCCCAATTCTCGTCCCGCATTAACGAAGACTAATGTGCCCGGTAGCATGCCTAGCTGACTGATCCACCAAAAGGAAGAAGCTGATAATTTAGTCAGGCCGATGGCCAAGTTGATCAAAAAAAACGGAAATACTGGTACCAAGCGTAAAGCGAATAGATAGGAAGCCCCTTCGCGCTCAATGCCCTTGTCGATACCCGCCAAGCGGCGACTAAATTTTGCTTGCACCCAATCGCGTAACAGGAACCGGCTGATAAGCATGGCCAAGGTTGCCCCCAGAGTCGAAGCAAACGACACCAGTAAGGTGCCGCCAAGCAAACCGAACAATGCCCCTGCGACCAAGGTCATCAAAACTGCGCCGGGTAGTGAGAGTGAGGTGACGACGACATACAGTAGAAAGAATATCCCCCCAATTAAAAAAGGATTGGCCTCAACCTGGGCGTTCAACGCAGCTTGTTGGGCCTTAAGGGTCGATAGGTTGAGATATTCACCGAGATCAAGGGCAAAAAAACTGGCTATCAAGCCAAAGATCACTGCCAGTACTAGTAGCTTACGAACATTCATGGGAGACAGGCATCCTGTAGAGGGTTGGATTGGCATAGATGAAATCCGTGCAGCAGCGCCGAATGAGGCGTGCCGCTGGGCCCTTCGATCAGACGGTTCCAATATGAATAAGCTGCGGGGCTTTCTGATGGCCACTGTCGGCTGAAGTTGAGGAGAAAGCTTGTCTGGTCATAGACCAATGGTATTGCTTCCACAAATAGGTCATTTAACTGCGTTCTATATATCGCCAACGGATGTTGAGAGTTCGCGATTCGACTGACCAAGCCATAATGCGTACCGGCAAAATTGGGCATACCGGCTGCACCGTTGTTGATTACAACGCCCTCTGCCATCTTCAGTGCAGCCGGTGTGCATGTGTGGCTAGTCGCAAGTACCGAGACCCGTTGTTCGGTCATCCAGGTAGCCAGTTGTCGACGGCGAGAGGCGTTTTGTAAGGCCTCACGCGAACACTGCCAACCAGCCAGAGATTGTTCATCTCCATGAGTAATGGCTATACGATGACCATTTACGTTCACCAACGCGTAGGCTGGCCGGCTTGCCATTTTCTCACGGAGCCCAGGCAAGCCCATGAGCGTTGTACGCAAAGTACGATGTATAGCGTTGGACCAGTCAACAGTGTGTTCCGCAACGCTGTCAGGATAAGCGCAGCCACAGCCAGCGCCATTATCCCCACTGCGTCCGAGCTCGGTTTCAACATTCCCGCGCAGGGGTAAGTGCTGAATGAGCCGTTCTTCTATCTCGAGGAAAAGTTGCTGATCGCGATCAAACCAATGCGCGTCACCGTTGAATACAGCTTGCGCACCCGGTTCCTGCAGTAACAACTGTTCAAGCGCATCCAACGCCTGGAGATTGCCGTAAAGTCCTCCTACTACGTAGAGGCTCTGGCAACTCAGCTGTGTCTCACCACTGAATGCCGCCGAAGGTAGCCGGTAATCCAACGGACAATCGCGACCAGGACGCAAAGTCATTTTCAGGCCTCGCCACGCGCCGGATAATCTTTGGCAATGATGTAATCGACTGCTCCAAGAATTTCATCGAAATGAGGGCGAGCGAAAGGCATGGTATTGATTGAGGCCATGTACAAGGTGCCATTGGGGCGGATCAGATATACCCCTGGCTCCGAGAACAGCGCAGGCTCATCGGAACCTGGTGTAGCTTTTGAAATGTATAGTCCCCAGCGCCTAGCCTCCTCAATGCTCAAGCCGTAGCCTAGGCGTACGTTATTGATCGTCCAAATCTCTTGCGTTTTCTCGGCGCGCTCCCGGCTGTCACTAGAGAGAGCAATGACTTGAACACCCTTTTCGGCAAAACTTCCCACAAGCCCGTTGAGCTCTTGCAGAGACTTACGGCAAAGCGGGCAATGTAGCCCTCTGTAGAACACCAATAACGTAAAATTCGCAGGGGGCTCAACATTGAGGGTCCATTGCCCTTCCGGCACAAGGGATACACTCAAAGACGGCACTGGTTGACGAGGCATCAGCAACAACATAGCAATCTCCTAACATTTCTCAGGTTGAAGAATTAACCCAGGCAACAGGTAGCCTAGGGTGCACAGCATTAGACCGTAAAGATTGGCGCCAAGAAGCAAGGCATATTTACCTTCACCAATTGCCCAACTTTCCGGTACCCAGCCAAGGACGAGTGATACACCCAATGCCATGCCAATCCAGAAACTCAAGTGAAAACTCAACCAAGTTGGGCGTATCAAACCATGAAGGATGAAAACCGGAGCAAGCCCTATCACCATCGTTCCACTGATGGTGGTTGCCTTAAGAATATCGGTACCGGCCATCATCGGTATGTTGCCTAGTACGGCAAAAACCACCATCGCCGCCATTCCAGCTCCGATAGCCTTCCGCCCTAGGTCATGTCCGGCTAGTGCTGGCAATTCACGCCCAGCCAACTTGGCCAAACTCGAGAAGGTCGAATCCAAGGTAGATCCCGCCGCAGAGACCATCACCACTGTCATCACCAGCAGGGCCACTACACCCATAGATTTTGCCAGTGCTGCCGGCACGTTGTCCGATACAGCGATATGAACCAGGCTGGCGTGAACCCCAATCAAGCTGAAGGCGAGGATAGAGAAAAAACCCAACACGCCGGCGATTACAAAGGAGCGGCGCATGGTTTTCTCTTCACTAATAAAACCGCGATCTGTTAGTACTGGGTCGTGGAACGGATAACTGAACACCTGTAATCCGGCGACAAGCAGCAGATCCACACCCGAATCGAGTGCCCAATGACTGGTACTGGCCAGTTCGATTGCACTGTGTTGTGGCAACACCAACCCGAGTACCCAGATCAGTGCTATTAAAAAAATTGCTGCTTGCGCTGCATCGGTCACGATTGAGCTGCGTAGACCGCCACGCAGGCTGTAGGCCAGGGTCACAGCGGTGAACAATAGGGCGGCAGCAATGAACGACAGACTGCCGGACTCTCCATAGTACCCTCCTACTACCGCCGTATTGCTCCACACCTCATTGAACAGTCGTATCAAAATTGCGGCTGTAAACGCGAGAGCCGCCGCCCGCCCATAGTGACTTGTCAAAAAGCTCACAAGGCTGGTAGCGCCAAAACGTCGGCGTAATCGAAAGATGACGAATCCGGCCAGAGGAATTGATAGCCAATAAGTCGCATATGCCAGACCACCCACCAGACCATAACTGGCCCCCAGATTGGCAGCATTGGTCACGGATTTTGCAAAAATCCAGCTAATGAAAATGCTGGAGGTCAGCAGCCAGGGAGCTGCGCGGCGACCTTTTGCATCTTCTCCATGAAAAAAGCCTCCTACGGTTACTGCGCGTGGTGACAGGGCGATCATAATCACGCCATAGACCACCAAAAAACCCCAAAAGAACACACCCAGTAAGCCATTCGTCTCCATTAAAATCATCCCTAGTCCTTGAGTGCGCCAGTACAACTTGAACCTTGACCTGCGGTACAGGCGTAGCAATGATCTCGAGTAACAATGCGATTACCTTCTAAACTTTGGCCGTTGAGCAAATCACGCAAATGAGGTCGATCGCGACCGATCAGGTCTGACAGTGGTAGTTCGAGCATCTGATTGAAGTCGCAGTCATATAGATAACCCTGCCAGTCGACACTGACCAGGCTGCGACACATTACGGCTTCGAGATTCTCTGGGCGGTAGCTGTCACGCAACAATTGCATGTAGCTGTTGAATTGGCCTTTACTCACCAGGGTGCTGCCAAAGCGGGCAATTGGTTGATTGGTAATGGTGAGTAGGTGGTTGAAGTGAATGCCAAAGTCCTCGGCCAGATGGACTTTGTAGTCAGTTTCAAGCTGCATCTGAGGTGGGGGAAGATTTGGGCCTTGCGGGTTGTAAACCAAGTTCAAGATGAGATCACTGCCGTCGATGCCGTACCCCAAGGCATTGAGTTTTTTAAGCCCCTTAATGCTGGCATCGAAAACGCCGTCACCGCGTTGTTTGTCGACGTTTCCCCGTGAGTAGCATGGCAAGGATGCACTGACTTCAACCCGCTGTTGCGCGAGGAAGTCGGCTAGATCCTCGTAACCCGGCTCACTCAAAATCGTCAGATTGCAGCGATCAATTACACGTAAACCTTCGCGCCGCGCATGGATGACAATCTCCCTGAAGCGCGGATGCATTTCAGGCGCTCCACCCGTTAGGTCGAGCGTATGAACCGAATGTGCATCAATAACCTGATGTAGCAACACGAGACTTTCATCGGTCATGGCTTCAGTGCGTGTTGGCCCGGCGTTGACATGACAATGCAGGCAGCGTTGGTTACACAAATAGGTAAGATTGACCTGCAGGGCTTCTAGCTGACCTCGGCGTATTGACGGGAAATCTAGAGCGTTCAGGAGAGGTAAGGTCGCGTGCATAGCAAGGGTTACTCTTGGGAGCTTCTGAGTTTGAGACTCAAGACAGGCCTGCGTTACAAACTAGCCGCTTGTATTTTGCTAGCGATATCGTCAAACCCTCCTAGAACAAGATCAGGCGCCACACCCCAAGGATCAAAATTCACCGTTGGATCGCGACGTAGCCAAGCGGTACGCAAACCGTAGTTAGCGGCCCCAATGACGTCGAAAGGATTGCTGGAGACCAGCCAAACCTCTCCTGCGGGCACCTCACATTGTTTGACGAGGTGTTCATATACAATTGGGTCCGGCTTGAAGGACCGCACGTCCTCAACGCTCAATACATCAATAAAGCTCTCTCGTAGCGTTGCATACCGCAAGAGGGCGTCGATGGCAGTTCGACTGCCGTTGGAGAAAGCAAACAGTCGGAGCTTTGAGCTTTGCAAGTCAGCCAGCCCCCCTTTCACGTCATCGAAAGCCTCCAGCTCTGTATAGGCATGCATCGCCTGCTCCTGCTCTGTGGTGCTAAGCGTCACACCATGGCTCTCACAAGCGAACAGAAGGGCGTCATGCGTACAAACAGAGAAGTCCTGATAATCGCGCATCAGTCCTCGTCGAAAGCTGTATTCCAACTGCTTCTGTCTCCAAAGCTCCGAGATAACCACAGATTTTTGGCCAACCAGCAATCCCAAGGCTCTCTCTACGGATTTTGTGTTGATCAACGTACCGTAGACATCGAAAGCGATTGTTGGAGTCATCTGGAGATCCTCAGTAGTGACGCTGATGCGGTCATATACGAACCGATCAGTCCAATTATAGGCAAAAAAATATCAGAAATTCGCCATGATTATTTCAATAACTGTAAGAATTTCTTTCCGAGCAATCCCGGATTTGACCTGAGTACGCAAACCACTCATCGCACAATGCATAAAAAGGGCAAGTGACGCGGGGTCTTTAGACTGGGATACCTCGCCACTTATTTTGGCTTGTTCGAAAGCTTCAACGAAGACTTCGCGAAAACGGCGAGTCGCAAGAAATATTAGCTTTTCTACAGATGGGTCATTGGTCGAAAACTCGTTTGCGACGTTCACGAGCATGCATCCACGCGGCCCGTGTCCAGGGGCTACGTCCTCAAGAACCGAGTTCAAACAGTTGCGAATGAAAGCCAAGGGGCTGGCAGCCCTGCCCAGCTCCTCCCGCATCAAGACAGCTCGCATATCGAAGTAACGGGTAAATGCAGCTTCAAACAAACTCTGCTTGTTACCAAAACTATCGTAGAGACTACTTTTCGACAGCCCAGTAGCTTGCAGTAGATCTTGCAGGCTGGTCGCTTCATAACCTTTGCGCCAAAAAAGCTGCATTGCGCTTTCTAGCACATATTCAGGGTTAAAAATTCTTGGGCGTCCACGATTCATGGGTGGATTATGGACTATTCGGTTCGCTATAGGAAGTGAGCCCCAAACACCAAGTCAGGAAGGATAAAGTCAATTTTTCCAAGGTGTATGAGCGCTTAGGTTTCGCGCTATACCCTGCTGCGGCTTTCACTAGTCAATTTCTCCACCGATGTAAGGACGCAAGCGTGCACCATAGCAATGCTTTTGACGCTGAGCGCCCAGCGGAGCTCCGCTGTCGTAGGCGTGCAAATCACTTGCTGAATTTGTTGAGATGTAACAACACGCACTGAAAGTCATCTATGTGAACAATCAGCGCTCAACCCAGGTGAGGCACTACCGGAGCACTTGATCACTTTCTTGCTAGGTCAAGTCAAAATGGCTCATGGTTTTGCTGCTGAAAGTGGATGCCTCATTTGGACCTCGAAATATTGCTATTCGTAGCGTAAGGTCCCAGTGCTGCTACTGTGGATGACTTGACGACGTGGTGCTATGCCTATGTTCGCCTCCCAATAACCTTGGCATTGATATGAAAACACTTGCTCGGCTCGGTATCTGCCTTCTGCTTTGCATTGCCCTTCCCTTCAACGGGATTGCTGGGCTTGCTGCGGCCACAGAGCTTTGCCCGATGAAGGCAGCAGGTGCGCCAAGCATCGGCGACAAAGCCCACAATTGTTGCCAAGACGAGGGTAACCACTCTGATCATGGAAACCCCTGCAAACCCGGCCAGGAATGCAAGACCGGCTGCATGCTGCAAGTACTGATCATAAGATCTCCGTCCACGTTGCCAACCCGTATTGACGCTCAACCATTCAACGACTTCTTGCCCGCCAGCGCCCCGTTCGGAGTTTGGCGACCTCCTCGTACCTGATTCCTGTACCACACTGAGTTCCATCCCACGCTAGTGGAATGGCATATCTGCGCGCATGTCTAATGAGGCGCGCAGTGGAACATCACAGGAATCGTGAGCATGAATCCCAAACGCTATTGCACAGGATGGCCCGTCGTGGCTGCCCTAGTGGCAAGCGTACTCGCACTGCCGAGCCTCGCCGCCCCCCTGACACTCGATGAAGCCTTGCGACTGGCCGAAAGCAATGCTCCATCGCTGACCGCCCAAGCCGCGAAACTGCAGGCCGCCAGTAGCGCTGCCGTTCCAGCTGGCGAACTACCCGATCCGAAATTGCTGCTGGGCGTACAGAACTACCCCATTGGCGGTCCGAATCGTTGGACTATTGACCAGGACTTCATGACCCAGCAATCGGTTGGGGTTAGGCAAGAAGTACCCAATCGTGACAAACGCAAAGCACGTATCGAGGTCGCCGAGGCTGCCGTCGATCGAGCTGCGGCTGAAGGTCGTGTGGAGCGCCTGAATGTCCGTCAGGCCACCGCATTGGCCTGGATCAGCAGTTACTCCGTCGATCGTAAAGAAACGCTGTTCCAGGACTTTTACCGGGAAAATCGTCTGTTGGCCGATACCGTTCGGGCTCAGATCGCCGGCGGTCGTGCTCAGCCTGCCGATGCGGTCACGCCGAAGCAGGAGGCGGCTCAGTTGGCGGAACAACAGGATGATTTGATCCTCTTGCGTGCGCAAGCCCGAGCGGCACTCAAACGCTGGATTGGTCCAGCCGCCAATGACCAACCAGTAGGCAATCTGCCGCAATGGCCCCTCGATACTTCGGGTTATGTCCACAAACTGCAACATCACCCTGCTCTGGCGGCCTTCGAGCCGATGACTCGCGAGGCGCAAGCCAAGGTGCGTGAAGCCGAGGCGCAAAAGCAATCCGACTGGGGCTGGGAACTCGATTACCAGCGCCGCGGTCGTCAGTTCGGCGACATGGTCAGCGTGCAGTTCACCTTCGACCTGCCACTGTTCCCTGACTCCCGACAGAACCCGAAAATCGCCGCCAAACACGCCGAACTCAATCAATTGGAGGCCGAGCGCGAAGCCCTGACACGCGAGCATACCGAGCAACTGGAGGCAGATCTGGCCGAGTACGAGCGCCTGAACCGTGCCGTACGACGCAGCCAGGACAGCCTGTTGCCTCTGGCCAAGGAAAAGGTAGAACTGAGCATTGCCAGCTACCGCGCCGGTAAAGGCGACTTGGCACCGGTCATCGCTGCGCGTCGAGAACTCATCGAGGCTCGCCTCAAACATATCGACTTCGAAGAACAGCGAGCACTGACCAGTGCGCGCTTGTATTTCACCTACGGGGAAACTAGCCAATGAGCACGCGAATCTGGAAAGGGGCTCTGTTGACTGGCTTGTCGGTCACCTTGGGGGTTGTCGGCGGTTACTGGTTTGCTCAGCAGCGTATCAGCATCATACCTGGAGCGGCCACTGAACAGGCCCCCAAGACACAAGACGAACGCAAGGTGCTGTATTGGTACGATCCGATGAAGCCGCAGCAGAAATTCGATAAGCCGGGCAAATCGCCCTTCATGGATATGGCGTTAGTGCCCCGGTACGCGGATGCTGCGGCGGATAGTACAGCCATCAGTATCGACCCAAGCCTGACCCAGAATCTCGGTTTGCGCCTCGCGACAGTCACTCGCGGAGTCCTCGCTTCCAGCCTGGACGTGGTCGGCGTGCTCGCGTTCAACGAGCGGGATGTCGCCGTGATTCAGGCGCGTACCGCTGGCTTTGTGGAGCGGGTCTATGCCCGTGCTCCCGGCGATGTGCTCAAGGCTAATGCGCCATTGGCGGATATCCTGGTACCGGAATGGGCTGCAGCACAGGAAGAATTCCTCGCACTTAAACGTAATGGCGATGCTGACTTGTTGGTGGCGGCACGCCAACGCTTGCACCTCACCGGGATGCCGGCGGCGCTGATTACCCAGGTAGAACGCAGCGGCAAGATTCAGCCTAACCTGACCCTCTCCAGCCCCATTAGCGGTGTGCTGCAAGAGTTGGATGTACGTACGGGTATGACCGTGGCGGCCGGCGATACGTTGGCACGCGTCAATGGCTTGAGCAGTGTCTGGCTAGCGGTGGCCGTTCCAGAATCGGAGACCGGATCGATAACCTTGGGGCAGGCGGTCGAAGCGCGTCTGCCAGCCTTCTCAGGGACAACGCTCAATGGCAAGGTCAGCGCGATTTTGCCCGAAACCAATCCGGACAGCCGCACCCTTCGTGTGCGGGTGGAACTACCCAATCCGGACGGGCGCCTCAGGCCGGGTTTGACCGCGCAGGTACGCCTGAACCGCTCGACCGGGCAAAGTGTGTTGTGGGTGCCGAGCGAGGCCGTCATTCGCACCGGCCGACGCGTCCTGGTGATGCTCGCCGAAGACGCTGGTCGCTACCGACCCGTAGAGGTGCAACTCGGGCAGGAAAACGAAGGCAAGACGGTGGTGTTGAACGGTCTGGAGGAAGGCCAGCAAGTGGTCTCCTCTGGACAGTTCCTGCTCGACTCCGAGGCCAGCCTCAAGGGCATCGTCGCGCGAACGCTGGAAATGCCACCACCTCCCGCAACAGCCTCAGCCTCAGCCTCAGCCTTTCATGAGGCAGATGGGCAAGTCGTACAGATCAATAGCAAAGACGTGACCCTCGCCCATGGGCCGTTCAAGACGCTGGGCATGCCTGGCATGACCATGACCTTCCCATTGGCGGACCCTGCACTCATGCAAGGACTCAAGGCGGGCGACAAGGTTCGTGTATCAGTCAGTCAAACCGACGATGGTTTGCGAGTCGAGCGTCTGGAAAAACTAGGGGGCCAGCCATGATCGCCGCACTTATCCGCTGGTCAGTGGCCAACCGCTTCCTGGTACTGCTGGCCACGCTGTTCGTCACGGTCTGGGGCGTATGGTCGGTTCAGACCACTCCCATCGATGCACTGCCGGACCTCTCCGATGTTCAGGTCATCATCCGCACCCCTTA
The DNA here is from genome assembly GCF_058792515.1 of Pseudomonas sp. MT92. Taxonomy (NCBI): domain Bacteria; kingdom Pseudomonadati; phylum Pseudomonadota; class Gammaproteobacteria; order Pseudomonadales; family Pseudomonadaceae; genus Pseudomonas; species Pseudomonas sp. MT92. The sequence goes on along the minus strand of NZ_JBXAFA010000019.1, from coordinate 14,130 downwards.
TCCGGGACAAGCGCCGCAGATCGTTGAGAACCAGGTGACCTATCCGTTGGCCTCCACCATGCTCTCGGTGCCGGGAGCCAAGACGGTGCGTGGTTTTTCCTTTTTCGGCGACAGCTTCGTGTACGTGCTGTTCGAAGACGGTACCGATTTGTATTGGGCTCGCTCGCGGGTGTTGGAATATCTGAGCCAGATACAAAGCCGCCTGCCAGCCACCGCCAAACCGGCCCTGGGGCCAGATGCCACAGGGGTGGGCTGGATCTATCAGTACGCACTGGTAGATCGCAGTGGCGGACACGACCTGGCGCAGCTGCGCGCACTTCAGGACTGGTTCCTCAAATTCGAACTCAAGACCCTGCCCAACGTTGCGGAAGTGGCCACCATCGGCGGCATGGTCAAGCAGTACCAGGTGCAGCTCGATCCGCTCAAACTGGCCAACCTGGGTATCACTCAGGCTGAGGTGAGCAAGGCTATTGGCAAGGCCAATCAGGAAACCGGTGGCGCCGTGCTGGAGATGGCGGAGACTGAATTCATGGTCCGCGCCTCAGGCTACCTGAAGACCCTCAATGACTTTCGCGCGATTCCACTCAAGCTCGGTGCAGGTGGCGTGCCGGTGACCCTTGGCGATGTGGCAACGATCCAGTTGGGGCCGGAAATGCGTCGCGGCATCACCGAACTCGACGGCGAAGGCGAGACAGTCGGTGGCGTGGTGATTCTGCGCAGCGGCAAGAACGCTCGCGAGACCATTGCGGCGGTCAAGGCCAAACTCGACGACTTGAAAAGCAGTCTGCCGGCGGGGGTGGAAATCGTCACCACCTACGACCGCAGCAAGCTGATCGATCGCGCCGTGGAAAATCTCAGCCACAAACTGCTTGAGGAGTTCATAATCGTCGCATTGGTCTGCGGGATATTCCTCTGGCACCTGCGCTCATCCCTGGTGGCCATTATCTCCCTGCCGGTTGGGGTACTGATTGCCTTCATCGTCATGCGTCATCAAGGGATCAACGCCAACATCATGTCGCTGGGAGGGATTGCTATCGCCATCGGCGCCATGGTCGACGCCGCCGTGGTAATGATCGAAAACGCCCACAAGAAGGTCGAGGCCTGGCACGCGGCCCATCCGGGGGAAGAGCTGAAGGGCGAACATCACTGGCAGGTGATGACCGAAGCGGCGACTGAGGTGGGGCCGGCCCTGTTTTTCTGTCTGTTGATCATCACCCTGTCGTTCATTCCGGTGTTCACCCTGGAGGCTCAAGAGGGCCGCCTGTTTGGTCCCCTCGCCTTCACCAAGACCTATGCCATGGCGGCGGCGGCCGGACTGTCGGTGACCCTGGTGCCGGTACTGATGGGCTACTGGATTCGCGGGCGTATTCCCAATGAACAACAAAACCCGTTGAACCGTTGGCTGATCAGGATCTATCAACCGGCCCTGGACGCGGTGCTGCGTAGGCCCAAAATCACCATGCTGGTCGCGCTACTGGTCTTTCTCAGCGCGATATGGCCGATCTCTCGCTTGGGTGGCGAGTTCCTCCCTGCGCTGGACGAGGGCGATCTGCTCTATATGCCTTCGGCCCTACCTGGGTTGTCAGCGCAGAAAGCGGCGCAGCTACTGCAGCAGACTGACCGCCTGATCAAGACGGTGCCCGAAGTCGAGCACGTCTTTGGTAAAGCTGGCCGCGCCGAAACTGCCACCGATCCGGCACCGCTGGAGATGTTCGAGACCACCATTCAATTCAAGCCGCGCGAGCAGTGGCGCCCAGGAATGACCCAGGAAAAGCTGGTGGAAGAGTTGGATCGGGAGGTACGTGTCCCTGGATTGACCAACATCTGGATACCGCCAATCCGCAACCGTATCGACATGCTCGCCACTGGGATCAAGAGCCCGATTGGGGTGAAAATTGCCGGCACCAACCTGACGGAGATCGATGCGGCTACTCAGGCTGTCGAACGCGCGGCTAAGGACGTACCCGGGGTCAGTTCGGCCCTGGCCGAGCGACTGACCGGTGGCCGCTATATCGACGTGGATATCGACCGCAAGGCGGCCGCCCGCTACGGACTGAATATTGCCAATGTGCAGTCGATCGTGGCCGGGGCTATTGGCGGCGAAAACATCGGGGAGACCATTGAAGGGCTCGCCCGCTTCCCGATCAATGTGCGTTACCCCCGCGAGTGGCGTGACTCGCTCGGCGCCCTGGAGCAGCTGCCGATCTACACCCCCTTGGGGAGCCAGATCACCCTCGGCACGGTGGCGAAGATCAAGGTCAGCGACGGCCCGCCGATGCTCAAAAGCGAAAACGCTCGACCTTCTGGCTGGGTGTACATCGACGTACGTGGTCGAGATATTGCCTCAGTGGTCGCCGACCTGCGCCGGGTCGTCAGTGAACAAGTCAAGTTGCAGCCAGGCATGAGCCTGAGCTACTCGGGTCAGTTCGAGTTTCTCGAACGGGCCAATGCAAGGCTCAAGCTGGTGGTGCCGGCGACGCTACTGATCATTTTCGTACTGCTTTACCTGACGCTCGCCCGCTTCGACGAGGCCTTGCTGATCATGGCTACCTTACCGTTCGCACTGACTGGCGGGGCATGGTTCCTCTATCTGCTGGGATACAATTTGTCAGTGGCCACCGGTGTCGGCTTTATCGCCTTGGCCGGTGTGTCTGCCGAATTTGGCGTGATCATGCTGCTCTACCTGAAGAACGCCTGGGCCGAACGTGAAGAACTTGGTGACAACACTGAGCGTGGGCTAATCGATGCAGTTCGCGAAGGCGCGGTGCAGCGGGTTCGACCCAAGGCCATGACGGTGGCCGTGATCATTGCCGGCTTGCTACCCATCCTCCTGGGTAGCGGTACCGGCAGCGAAGTGATGAGCAGAATTTCCGCGCCCATGGTCGGCGGCATGATCACCGCGCCACTATTGTCCCTGTTCGTTATTCCGGCGGCCTTTCATCTTTTACGTCGTCGACACCTGAAACGTTGAACCTACTGTAAAACCGAGTTGATCGAAGTGAAAGGATTAGCTAGAACCTGATCTAGTGGGTCCTTTCACCAAGTCCAACTGAGAGTGTCGGTATCCACCAGAACCAACAAATGCGACGTATGCATGAAGTCTATGAAGCTTTCCGCCAATCTGGGCATGTACTCAGTACTCGAAAAAGCCATTCGCTATGGCATAGCCAGCGCGGGGAGAAGCGCGCCACCCTGTAACGAGGCAACTAGCGGGCAGGAAATGTTTCCCTCCCTCGAGTGGCAAGCACGCACAAGCTCAGATAGGGCAGCCTCCATACGTTTCAAGTCTGCCAACTTCTCTCGCACGTCTTTAAGCTTGTGCTCTGCCAGGCTGCTGGCTTCCTCGCAGTGAGTACCGTCCTCCAGTCGCAGTAATCCTACAATTTCGTCCAAGCTGAAGCCTATACGCTGTGCTGACTTTACGAATCGTAACCGCGCTACATCCGCGTCTCCATAACGGCGAATGCTGCCGTAAGGCTTATCCGGCTCGGGCAATAGCCCCTTACGTTGATAGAAACGGATGGTTTCCACATTGACTCCGGCGACCTTGGCGAAGGCACCTATGGTCAGGCTCTCTCGATTGTTCTGCATGATACTTGATTCCGTACATGACTACGGAGTTAACGTTAAGTCATCAATTACACTTTCGAAAGGAAAAATGCATGTCCGACTCAAAAAGCGGGCGTAACGCACTCTTCGCCGGAGGTTTCGCGGCGATCCTTGCCTCTACCTGCTGCCTGGGGCCGCTGGTGCTGATTACCTTGGGTTTTAGTGGCGCTTGGATCAGCAACCTAACCGTTCTGGAACCGTATCGCCCGATCTTTATCGTTGTATCACTGGTGGCATTGCTCTTGGCTTACCGACGTATATTTAGATGTTCAGAAACCTGTAAACCTGGGGAGGTTTGTGCGATTTCACAGGTGCGAACTGGCTACAAATACATATTCTGGGTAGTGATGGCACTTGTTCTGATTGCGCTGGCCTTCCCTTACCTCCTCTCCTTGTTCTACTGATCAGGAGTTCGTGATGAAAAGTTTGTTTGTCGCACTCGCTTTTACTGCTGCTATTTCCCCTGTGTGGGCCGCCACCCAGACGGTGACCCTGTCGGTACCTGGCATGACCTGCGCAGCCTGCCCGATTACCGTGAAGAAGGCATTGAACAAGGTAGAGGGCGTAAGCAAGACCGAAATCCGTTTCGAGGACCGCGAAGCAACTGTCACATTCGATGATACCAAAACCAGTATCGACGCTCTGACTAAAGCCAGTGAAAACGCGGGCTACCCAGCCTCGCTCAAGAAGTGACGATGAACCACTCCAATACGGTTGATGAAGGTTGGTTTGACCAAATAGCTACTGACGGAATTGCCTCGAGCGTCGCCTCTGCGAGTGGCGCTGCTCGGGGTAGTCGACCCATCCACCTTAACCCGATACCTGGTCTACTTATCGTTACAAGTGGTTGTTGCCTCCATTGCTTTGACCCTTTATGCCGTGCACAAAAAGCATAACGTACTGCGTGTGCGGTACAGACAACTCGAAGACGGGAGAAAAATAATGATTCAACTACAAGTGGAGGGCATGACCTGCGTATCTTGCACCAAACACTTCAAGCAGGCATTAGAGAAGGTCGAGGGCGTGCGCTCGGTGAGCGTGACCTATCCTCAGGGATTGGCAACGATTACGACCGATGGACGCTTGAGCACAAAGTTGCTCATCGCAGCGGCAACAGCGCTCGGCTATAACGTGCGACTCGATCACAGTCCAAGGTCGTCTTCCAGTCTATTCGACCGAGCGCTGGATGGCCAAGACACAGTAAAAAAGCAAACGGACAGCGAGCAATCGCTGCACATAGCCATTATCGGCAGTGGCGGAGCCGCCATGGCAGCGGCGTTGAAGGCTGTTGAGCTCGGAGCAAGGGTTACCTTGATCGAACGAGACACCATCGGTGGTACCTGTGTCAATGTCGGGTGCGTACCATCGAAAATCATGATTCGCGCCGCGCATATCGCCCACCTGCGCCGCAAGAGTCCGTTTGACGCGGGATTGCCTGCTACGAAGTCAATCGTCCGGCGTGATCAGCTGCTTACACAGCAGCAAGCTCGAGTGGACGAACTGCGCCACACCAAATACGAAGGTATTCTGAAGAACACCCCTGAGATCACCATGCTACGCGGAGAGGCCCGTTTCCAAGACAGCCAAAACCTCATTGTAACGTTGAATGATGGTCGCGAGCTTGTGCTAGAGTTCGATCGCTGCCTGGTTGCCACCGGCGCCAGTCCAGCTATTCCGGTGATTAATGGCCTCAAGGACACGCCTTTTTGGACTTCCACCGAAGCCTTGGCCAGCGACAGCATCCCCGAACGCTTGGCCGTGATCGGCTCGTCGGTAGTGGCGCTGGAACTCGCTCAGGCTTTTGCCCGACTGGGTAGCCAGGTGACTATCTTAGCTCGAAGTACCCTACTCTTCCGTGAAGATCCGGCCATCGGTGAAGCCATCACGGCCGCCTTCCGATCCGAAGGTATCAGTGTGCTTGAGCATGCAGAGGCCAACAACGTCGCCTATGTTGAGGGGGAGTTTTTAATCTCCACCGAGCAAGGCGAGTTCCGTGCAGACCAACTCTTGGTTGCGACCGGACGCACACCTAATACGCGCAACTTGGCGTTGGCAGCGTCGGGTGTCGCGATCAATGCGCAGAGAGGGATCGTCATTGACCAAGGCATGCGCACCAATACGCAGCACATTTATGCAGCGGGTGACTGCACGGACCAGCCGCAATTCGTTTATGTGGCCGCAGCAGCCGGCACCCGTGCCGCCATCAATATGGCAGGCGGGGACGTCGCTCTCAATCTGACGGCAATGCCGACGGTGGTGTTTACCGATCCGCAAGTCGCCACCACGGGCCTAACCGAAGCCGAAGCACATGCACAAAATATCGAAACCGACAGCCGCACCCTGAGCCTGGACAATGTGCCTCGTGCGCTCGCTAACTTTGACACCCGCGGCTTCATCAAGTTGGTGGTTGAGGCAAGCTCTCGGCGACTGATTGGAGTTCAAATCGTGGCGCCAGAAGCGGGTGAGCTGATTCAGACTGCCGTGCTGGCCATTCGTAACCGGATGACGGTGAACGACCTGACCGAGCTATTGTTCCCATATTTGACAATGGTTGAGGGGCTCAAGCTCTGTGCACAGACCTTCACAAAGGACATCAAGCAATTATCATGCTGCGCCGGATAAGCAGAACAATCGAAAATTGGTTTCGTTGGCAAGCAACTTTATACGACCAAAAATCTCATAGGCAGCCAATCAGTGCCATTTCAGCCATGAGTTGGCCTCGGTTGAGTTGTTTGTGCGGTATCGCCATGAACAAGTTCACTCGTTTTTTGATGTGCGCTACGGTCGCATCGAATGCATCGTTGATTTGATCCGGGGATCCGCTAATGTCGGATGGATCTGCCAGCCCCCAATGGGCTTTTATCGCAGTACCAAACACGATTGGACAAGCCTCTGCAGCCGCTTTGTCACATACAGTAATTACGAAATTTGGATCAAGATAACGGTGAATTTCGATTGATTTACTGAACAACTCTTCGGCGATGATCCCCTCGCGTTTAAGCGCCTTTAGACTCTGCGGATGAATTAAGCCGGAAGGATGGCTGCCCGCACTGAACGCTTGCATTCCAGAGGGGGCGACACTATTAAAGATGGCTTCGGAGAGGATACTGCGACAACTGTTGGCTGTGCAGACAAATAAGATTTTCATCGTTGAAACTCATATACATAGTGAAATATGTTGGCACGAGTATCGCCAAAACAACTGCAGTTCAAACCGCTCAGCGCTAGGCTTGCAGTGCGCTGACCCACTCCTCGACTGAGATGCTCAGATAGCCTGTAATCTCCAATGTTCGATCTTCTAGGGCATCGTGTTCTGGATGCATGTGCTGCCACGCTCCCACCACCATATCGCGATGAGTCAATAGCGCCTCAATCTGTGGACGAAACAGTCTCAGCATTGAGGTCAGCCAGAGGTTGGTCGGCCAGGACGGATAAGCATGATCTACTGAAAAATCTTTCAGCATATTGATCGTGTCGGTTGAAGAGTACCAAGTTTCACCTGTCACCCAGCGGTTGCAAGCAAAAAGTCCAATTGGTAGCCCCCATGGATCCATCGAGATTGCAATCAGATGAGCAATCGCTTGATCGCCTCGCGGCCACTCTTCGCTAGCCTTAGGATAGTCCATGGGGGTGACGCCTGAAGCGATGCCCTGTGCGCGCATAAAGGTATGGAAATGTCCATGCTCAAGGCCACCCTCTCGATGGGCGTGGTAGTAGTATTGAGCGTGGCTCTCCTGATCGAACACATCACCGTCTGGATAATGGTTCATCTCGAAGAAACCTTCATGCCCCTTAATCACCTCTCCCACCACGTTGAAACCGGCTTTGCTTAGTGCTCGCTGACAATCGACAATGACCTTGGAGGCTGAAAGCATCTCATGACGCGATGCCTGTGAAATCGAACCGACTTGCATGATGGGGATAGGTAACTCAGCTACTGCCGAACTGAGTCCTGTGGGCTGGTCGTTCATCTTTTAATCCTGAGAATAGTGGTTACGAAAGGCTACGCCTCTGAATCTGGTATCTACGATGCGATTGCTCGGCTAGAGACCCATTTTTTGGCCTAAGGACTCTTTGCCGCAGGAGGATTGGGCTTAAATTGCCGCTGTAATGTTTCTATGTATGCCACCAATGCAGCTAACTCTTTGGACTCCCATTCGAGTGGAGCAGCTGCCATAGGGGCCACCATACAGACTTGTATCATCTCATCGAGAAACACCTGAGACATCCCAAACTGATTTTTACTCATGATCACTTCATGGGGATATGGTCGGGAGAAGGATGGCTGGAACATATTTAGGCCCTGATGACAGGTGTCGCAGGAGAGACCGTTGCTACTCAGAAGTTTGTCTTTGAACAGTTTTGACCCCAATGTTACAAGCTCACTTTCATTGCCTTGATAAGGTTTGTAGTTAGCAGGCCGTTTAACTTCCTGTGCGGTACAAGGATAAGCTTTAGCAATACCTGGATTTGTTGCTGCACAAGGGTTTGTGCCCTGTGAAGGGGGTGTCACAGCATATTTGTTGGCTGCGTAACCATTCTGCGCTGTGTATGGTGTGGACAGTGCGGTTGAAGGCGGTTTCGCTGCATTCGAGGCCGCCATTATCGGCTCAGCGAGGGCCATAGTAAGTACTGCCGCGGACGCCATTGACGCCAGCGGTATGGTTGCGTTAAGAGCTTTTTGGGATATCTGATGCGCGCTCATGGTGACTCCCCGACGTAAGCCATCCTAGAAAAAACAACGGCTTTTTCTGTCATTTACAAGGAGTCAGATGAATCCATCGCCAATTCGTTACAGGTTCTCTTGGAGATTTTGAACGAGAGAATCATGGCCAGGTATTTTTTGACCCGGCCGTTTTCTAGCCCAAAGCACAGCCCGCTCGCCGGTCGCGGTAGGGACGGCAGTCACCTGCCGCCCCTACCGCGACCCTTCGAACGAGGAAAGGCAACACAGTAAAATATTTAAATCATAGCAAAATCATAATGTTACAGTAATAATGTCCTATTTTTCCGTTTTCTCGGCATACCCCCGTGATCAAATTAAAAAGTGCATTCGTGCCTCCCGCTGTTCCGATTGCAATTTCCTCTCTGAGTGGCCTTAACGACGCAAGGTATGTACGAATCCTCGGATTCGGGAAAGACGGCAAAGCGAACTCTGGCCGCAAACTGTACGCCGATGTGCCGGTAGCGTCAGCAAGGTGCAGTCCGCCTCCAGTCCCGGGGGCGGCAAGTTGTGAGGCGAGTCGTGAATTGTTTGCAAGGGACCCCCAGGGCACGTTCGATTCCTGTCCTGGTGACAGTGGTGGCCCAGTCTATGTTAGGAGCCAATTCGGCCAGTACCGTTTAGTTGGGATCACTTCTCGCGCGTCAGGAGTTTCTTCCCAGTGCGGTGGCGGGACCATAGTGACGCTCCTTGACGCAGAGCGTTTGAGTTGGATTCGCTCGCAGGTAGGAGTGCAGGTAAACGCCCAGCCGATGAAGCCCGAACTACCAGGCCCCATGTGCGGACTAGAGCGCTGTGCAACCGAATAGCCTCACCTTGGTCTGACCTCCTTACTTTGTCGAGCTCTGCGTCCTAGGACCTTTCCTTGGTCGAAGGAGCCTGCAGCAATCCAATACCCGCTCCTCGCTTTGCCCTTTGTAATTACTGCCCCCCAGATTGGGCCCAATTGGCCGCTATTCGTAGATCTCATTCCCTAGCATTGAAACATCAGATTTCAATGTGTGGAGTGGAGATGCTTCAGATCTCGCAAGGTCGTGGCCAACAGTCATCTGCTGCAGCTGGCAGCAAGAAAAAGAACGAGTCCACCCTACAGCGTCTTATGCGTATGTACGGCGATCATATGTCCGTTGTCCAGGTAGCAGCTGAGTTGAACTACTCAGTGACCTACTTCCGGAAAAAAATTGGCGCAGCCGACTATCAGCACCTGGGGTGGGTCAAGGCGATTTACCCTGCTCGTAAAAAGTCTGGTCGGTTCTGGGTATACCGTACTGAGGCCGTCGCATGCTTCCTTGATAAGGGGGTTTGACGTGAGGCCCACTATACTTCTTAGCGCTGCGGTGATAGTTGCGCTTGCACATGTCGTAAACGCAAGTGAGAGGCCAGAAGAATCTTCCCTGCCCGCCGCCGGCGGCAGTAGCTATTACAAGGGAAAGGCCGAAGGATGGTTCTGGTACAAGGACCCACCTAAGGAAGAAGAGGAGCCGAAGAAGGAGTTGCCGCCTCCTCCCCCGCCTCCCCAGCCGGCGCCTCCGGAAGAAAAAGTCGAACCCCCGACCCCAAAAGGTCCAGAGGTGTTCAGTGTTGCCTGGATCAAGAAGAACCTGCCTAAGTACCGTGACCGAGCCATCGACAACCCGACGGATGCGAACGTTCAGGCCTATTACTACCTTCAACGCGTAATGATGGACAAAGCGTCGCGGTTCTCCGAGGCCTCGTCGCGCGCAATCATGAAGGATCCTTTCCTCGACGAAGATAGCCGGCGTCCAGTCGCGACATATGCAGCAAATGCAATGAATCGCGAAGTGACGGCCAACAAAGACAAGGTGCTTCGCAGCCTGGCTGACAGGGTTGGGGTTTTCTTTTTCTTCAAATCAAACTGCATGCTGTGTGCCGAACAGGCAAACGTCCTGCAATCGCTCACAACTTCGACTGGCATAAACATCATTCCAGTTTCGCTTGATGGCGGGCCGTTGGATAACAACGCGTTTCCGGACTATCGGGTGGACGATGGCCAGGCCAAGAAACTTGAGATCTTTCAGACCCCTGCCCTCGCCTTGGCCATGCCCCCTCAAGGCACAGCAATCGTGGGATACGGCGCCATTACGCTCGACGTGCTGTTCAATCGAATTCTGATGGCCACGCGAGACGCTGGGATTATCGACCATAAAACATTTGCGAGCACGCAGCCGTTTTTCGACAACGGACTTCTGTCGATTGATGACTCGGACGGAATTGATGAGGAACTTCTCAATGACCCTCAAAGATTCGTGCAAAGCATGAAAGCCAAGTTGGCAAGAAAGGCTATTGACGTGGAGACCCCTAATGCGATTGAACAGTAAATCAATGATTCTGGCTTTGGCTATCGGTATAGCTCCGTCGGGAGCATATGCTGACATTCAGTCGCAACTGGATTCCATGTTCGATTCGATGTCGAACAGCACAGAACCGGGAGCGTATGAAACAGCGACGCGTGGTGTTATTACTGGCGGTTCATTGCGAGTTAGAAACAAAATATCCAACACGCCAATCGTTAACTTTAGACCGCCCTCCTTCCAGGCTGGCTGTGGCGGGATTGACATGTTCGCAGGTTCTTTCTCATTCATTAACGCCCAACAATTCGTTCAAGCGTTGCGATCGGTCGCTTCTAACGCTGTCGGCGTTGCCTCTGGCTACGCGTTTAAACTGGCATTGAACGCTATGGGGCCAACTGTCCACAACGTCATCCAGAACCTGCAAGAAGTTATGCAGGACATTAATAGTCTGATGTCAAATTCTTGCCAACTTGCCCAGGGACTGGTCACTGACGCTTTCAGTTCCTTCACGTCTAAAGAGACGATGAGAGCGGCAAACATCAACGTGACTGGGGGTATCGGCGATGCCTTTGCCTCGATTATGCCCGGAAGCCTGACCTCGAAGTCTCCAAAGGAGCAGCAGAGTGACGCCGGATTAGCCAAATCCTGTGAGGACATTGGCAACGTCATCTGGTGCGCTATGACACAAAATAACGCCAGGGGCTTCTTCCAGTACGGATCACGCCAAACTGATGAGATGATTATGTCCTTGACTGGGACTGTACTCATTACCGCACTTGAGAACGCCGACGATGGAAAAGGAAAAGTTCCTACTACCAAATTCTATGGTCCTACGTCTATTACTTTGCAGGACATAGTTGAGGGTAAAAAAACAGACACTGTGCCAATTTACGATTGCTCCAGCGACGAAGATTCTTGCATGACTATTAAGACTCAGCAGATAGCATTTGACGGTCTGGCAGAAAAAATAGTGAAGCTATTTAATGGTAATGCGAGCTCTCCAGGCATTGTGTTTAAGTGGGCCAACAACGCTGGTCCATTCAATTCTGATGAAGTAGCGATTATTGGGGCGCTTCAAAAAACAGGGTTTTCCGCGATGATTCAGCGACTTGCCCAACATAGTGAGTACATGGCTAAGGGCTTCGTTAGCGCGCACTCCAAAATGCTTGCTCTTGAGGGCGCCCACTCCCTTGCTGAGTCGTATATCAACGTAGCCTCAGAAGTTCTTAAAAAAGGAAAAATGGTTGACCAGCTTGGTGAAACCAGTAAGGACTTTCTGTCTGAGTCGCGCGCACGTCTCACCTCAGAGCACCAATCACTGCTGTCAAAATATGGCAATGAAAATGATATGGCCAAGGACTATCAGGTGCGCATGCAGATCATGCCGCCACCCAATTTTATTGCCACGATGGGCGCTAATCCTGTGAGGCCAAACTGATGGAGTTCACAATTTATTCTGTTGGCTCTGCAGTATACCTCGAGGAGGTTTTGAACTCAGTTGCCATGATCTGCGGCACCGGTGATATTGAGTCTCTGGCCAAAATCGGGTTTGCGATCGGAGCCCTTATCTTGGGCTTTCAAGCAGTTTTCAATAACACCGCAATTCCATTCCAAAAACTGCTTATTTGCCTGGTGTTGTACATGGCCATGTACGGCCCTTCTGGGCGGGCGATCATTGAGGACGTGTATGACGGCGATGTGGCGGTGGTTGATAACGTCCCGCTAGGTCCCCTAGCTGTTGGGTCGATCATCTCAAATATTGGGTACAATCTTACGAATCTCTTTGAGCAGGCGTTCTCTACACCTGCGATGACAAAGTACGGTTTTGCGGACCCGATTGAAACCCTGATGAAAGTTCGCTCAGTGACTGGTAATTTGATGTCCATTCCATCGTTCACCAATGGATTGGGCCCCAATAAAAACCTGGTTAACTCGTGGTCTAATTATTTCCGTGAATGCACGCTGCCCATGCTTGGCACTGATCTCCAAGATTATGCCGACCTATACCGGGCGAACGACCCAATGGGCGCTGCACGGTTTAGCAGCAGCGTTTATTACACGCAGATTTTCGATGGTCCAGTTGGGGGTAGAACGCTCAATTGTTCTGACGCACATACAGCCCTTGTTAACCTAACGGACTCAGCAACTGATAACGTCATGTCCGAGATCGCAACTGCGGGTTTCAAGCGTCCAGGAAAGACGGTCGATCCAGATGCGGTGACCTCTCGCATTGGTGATTCTCTGTACGCGCTGAATATGTCAGCGACCGACGCCCGGGCTTACACAATGGCCTCGGTTCTCTATCCAATATTTCTTCAAGCACCTGGTCAGAAAGCAGTAGAGGATCTGCAGGGCTCGTATGGCGTCATGATGGGCCAGGCCATGGCTCAGCAAAACACCCAGTGGGCAGCCGAAGGAACGCAATTTACGAAGTATGTTCGGCCATTCATGACCTTCTTTGAAGGCCTCATTTATGCCATCACTCCGCTGATGGCGTTCCTTATTACCATGGGCGGTTTTGGTATTGGCCTGATCAGCAAATATTTGATGTTGCTGGCCTGGATGATGCTCTGGATGCCGGCATTGGCAATTGTGAACCTTTACACGGTCTCGTCCACCGCGAGTGCTATGGAGTCCATTCTCCAGACGTCGTCGTTCGACGTTGGCGGGACTGGGGTGTCGTTCGAGATGCTCAAGCAGATGGGGCCTGCTCTTGAACAGGCTATTGGTGTCGCGGGGTTAATGGCCTCCTCCATCCCAGCAATATGTTTGTTCCTGGTCTCCGGTACAGCGATTGCTGCCTCTGGGATCGCAGGACGGATGAGTGGCTCTGACCAAATTAACGAGAAAATTGCCAGCCCTGATGTCGTAACCCCTGCAGCTGGATTGCAGACTACGCCCTACGCAACTAGCGACTTCGACAAGGGCGTACGCATCAACGGATCGGAAAATCAGCGTGGCAACATTTCAGTCGGGTCCATGCTGAGTGAATCCGTTCAAAGCTCAAGGGCGACCTCAGAGGGCTCCTCTCAGGCCTTTTCTAAGCAATTCACGAGCACGATGGGCAGATCGCTCGATAACTCGAAGACAATCGGTGAAGCTGCGGATATTGGGCATTCGCTTCAAACATCACTCGGCTTGGATAAAAGCGCGAGTTTCCAGGCAAAGTACGATGCGCTCAGATCTCAAGGGTACAGCGCTAGCAACATCGATGCGGCTATTGCGAGCACTGCGCTGAGCGGTGGCGTCGATGGCAAGCTTGGTGCCACTGCAGCTGCAGGCGTTGATGGAGGTCCTGCAGGTGTTAAAGCAGGTATCAACGGAGGCGTTGGGCTGAGTGCTGGGGCAACAGCCTCAAGTACTGATCAGTCAACGCGGTCTGACTCCCAGGCCTATGCGGATACGCTGTCTGGGGATGTAAGCCGGAACCCCAGAAATTTCCGTCACCCTAGTTGGGTGGGCTCAACACTCGTGTCACCAGCTACC
>NZ_JBXAFA010000018.1:0-142379 GCF_058792515.1 Pseudomonas sp. MT92 | reverse complement strand
CGCAATCCGCGTTACTGGATCGACATGGATGATGCAACGTTCAAGCAAATCGTCAGCGAAATGCATCAGCGCGTCGATGAAATCGATACGTTCGAGCGGCCGAACTTGATGGCCGGATACGTGACCTATGTCGACTGAGCGACAAAAAATGTGCGGTGTACTGGAGGGAGCGCACCTCACTCCGGCAACAACTGAACATGGCGCCCCCGCTGCACCTGCACTTTTTTGTGTCTGCGATATCGCGTAATGGTGGCTGTACGAGCCCCCACAAAAAAGCCCCGAACCAGTCGGGGCTTCTCTTTGCGCTCAGCCTTGCATCAGGCTTCGATACCGCAATCGATCATCAGAAAATGTTGATTGGGTAATCCACGAACACGCGCACTTCGTTACCGCTGACGTTGTACTCGCTCGACTTCTGCGAAACGCGCAGGACAGAGCTGCGCAGTTTCACGCTCAGGTCTTTGGCCGGGCCGCTTTGCACGACGTATTTGAACTGGTTGAAGATTTCGCGCTCAGTGCCGTCTGTGCTGGTGGAGGTGGTGATGTTGTCACCACGCACGTAGGCGAAGTTGTAGCTCAGGCCAGGAACACCGAAGGCGCCGAAGTCCAGGCCGTAGCCCAGTTGCCAGCTGCGTTCGTCTTCGGCGTTGAAGTCGGACCAGTAGGAGTTGGACAGGTAGATGGTGTTGCCACCGTCACCGACGCGACCCTGATCTTTCTGGTAGCCGCCGTAGGCGTAGCCCAGGTTGCTGTCGCCGGTGCTGCGCTGGTAGCCAAGGATGAACGAGTGTGGGCCGGTGGCGTATGTCGCCGCCAGGCTCCAGATCTTGTTGTCGTCGCCGGTGAGGTTGTTGTCGCGTACGTAAGAATCGTCCAGCTTGGTGCGGTAGCCGTTGAAGTCCAGGGTCAGGGACTGATCCTTGTCGATCGGGAACAGATAGTTGGCGTTCACGTATTGTTTCTTCAGTACGTCTTCGACGTCGGAAGCGTACAGCGCTGCCTTGAATTGCTCGGTGAACTGGTAGCTGCCGCCCAATACGTTGATCGACTTCAAGCCACCGCTGTCACGGCCTTCAGCGCTTTTGCGCGATTCGGCGGTGAAGCGACCGGCGTTCAGTTCCAGGCCTTTGATCTCCTTGGAGGTGATCAGGGTGCCGGTGTAGCTTTCCGGCAGCAGACGCACGTTGTCGTAGCTCAATACCGGCAGGGCCGGCATCTGGTCGCCGTAGGTCAGCGTGGTGCTGGAGAGACGGAATTTGACGGCGGCGCCGCCCTTGGACAGGTCGTTAGCCGGTTGGCCGCTGTCACCTTTTTTGAAAAAGTCGATGCCTTGGGCGCCGCTGCGGCTTTCACTGCGCTCCAGGTTGAGTGCGTACAGGCCGAACGCATCCACGCCCACGCCCACGGTGCCCTGGGTGAAGCCGGACGAGAACGTACCGATGGCCGCTTGGCCCCACTCGGATTTATCCGGGTTGCCGTCTTTGTAGTCACGGTTCATGTAGGCGTTGCGCAGCAGTACTTTGAGGCTGCTGTCCTCAACAAAACCCTTGGATTCGGCCTGGTCGTTAGCCATGGCCTGTGAAGTGCTCAAAATCCCCAGAGCGATCAGGCTGATTCGCTTGTTCAACATATTATTTTCCTTATTACGGGTAGGTACGCGCTGTGTCGAACGGCTGAAATGGCACTTTCGCGCTCTTTTTTCATTTCGCAAACAAAAAAGCCCGCCCACGATGAATCGCGGCGGGCCTTTTTATTATTTTGGATTATGGCAGTCAGCCACAGGCGTTGGGCCGAATCGTATCTGCGGCCTCAAGGGTGTGTCAATTTGATGAATCGTCTGTAATCAGGCAAAAATCGTCTAAGAAATGACTTTACTTGGCAGAAAACATCAAATGGTACAGCCATCGATTCGGCGGAAGGCACTTTTGCCGGCAGTGCCTGACGCAAGCGAGGTGAATGCCCTGCGGCTTGCTTTCCAAGCGATGGGCCGAGGTCGATGAGGGTGCTTCGGACATAAAAAAACGCTGCCATACCGGCAGCGTTCTTCGTTGATCAATCCGTTGTTTTTCTACTTATCCTTCCATCACATCCCACAACGCATCCAGCTCAGCCTCGCTGAACAAGCCAGCGGGGTAACGCTCGATTATCATCCGGCGCGGATCACTGTCTGCGATCTGACGCGTCCCATTGGACTTGAACCAGTGCGCCAGGATCTGGAGCGATTCGCTGGTTACTGCCAGGGGATGCAACGCCCGCTCGCTCACCACATTCACTTCGGCGTTCATTTCTGCGCTCTCTCCTGGTTTGTGAGCGGCCTGACTTTATCCAAGGTTTATGACAGAACAACTAAGTTCTCCCCCTCCCTGCATTGCACCATCACAGATACAAGAGCTATGCCAATGTGTGCAGGCAGCCGACAAGCGGATACAAAAAAGCCCGCAGTCCTGAAGGGCTGCGGGCTTGCCGTGAAACTGGACGCGAAAACGTTTGCCAGAACGAATTTGCAATCAACTCAAGCTGTTACAACTGCACTCACTCTTTGTGCGGCGCTGGCTGTTGTTGGGTAAGGCAGTGGATGTTACCGCCACCCAGTAACAGTTCGCGGCCTGGCACCATCACCACTTCGTGTTGCGGGAACAGGCTCTGCAAGATCTCTTTTGCCGGAGCATCCAGCGGGTCGTCGAAGCTCGGAGCGATGATGCCGCCGTTGACGATCAGGAAGTTCACGTAGGAACCGGCCAGACGAACAGTCGGGTTACGCTCCTGGGTGCCGTCCACCGGATCGACACCCGCGCATTCTTCCTCGGTCGCATACAGCGGTCCCGGAATCGGCATTTTGTGCACTGTAAAGGGGCGTCCCTTGGCGTCGGTGCTACTTTGCAGCACGTTCATCGCAGCCTGGCAACGCGGGTAGTTCGGATCCTGCGGATCATCGGTCCAGGCCAACAGTACTTCGCCCGGACGCACGTAACAGCAGAAGTTATCCACATGACCGTCGGTTTCGTCGTTGAACAGACCGTCCGGCAGCCAGATGATTTTATCCACAGCCAGATGTGCGCTGAGCACCGCTTCGATCTCTGCACGGTTCAGGTGCGGATTTCGATTGCGGTTGAGCAGGCATTCCTCGGTGGTGATCAGCGTACCTTCGCCATCGACGTGGATCGAACCGCCTTCAAGCACAAAGCCTTCAGTGCGATAGCGCGGGCTGCGCTCGATCTCGAGGATTTTGCCACCCACCTGCGAGTCGCGGTTCCACGGCGAATACAGGCCACCGTCAAAGCCGCCCCACGCATTGAAATCCCAGTTCACGCCACGGACTTCGCCGTTGTCGTTGATGACGAAAGTCGGGCCGGTATCCCGGACCCAGGCGTCGTCGCTGGACATCTCCACTACGCGGATATTCGGCGCGTCCAGACGGGCACGGGCGTTTTCATACTGGCCGGCGGAAACGGCCACGGTGACCGGTTCAAAACGGGCGATGGCCTTGGCCACCGCCACGTGCGCGGCTTGCGCCGGTTTGCCGCCCAGGCGCCAGTTGTCCGGGCGCTCGGGCCAGATCATCCAGGTCTGGGTTTGTGGTGCCCACTCGGCCGGCATGTAGAAGCCGTCTGCGCGAGGGGTGCTGTTCATAGTCGTCATGGCAGTCAGGACTCCAGGGATCCGTCGAGGGTTTTGATAGCACCATACAGGTTAGGGCGGCGGTCGCGGAAGGAGCCCCACGCGCTGCGTGTGTGTTCGAGTTTTTCGAGGTCGAAGGTGTGAACCAGAATGCCTTCTTCGGTTTCGTTGAGTTCCTGCACCTTCTCGCCGAACTGGTTGGCGATGAACGACGAACCATAAAAGGTAATGTCGTAACCGTCCTGTTCTTCGTTGCCGATGCGGTTACTGGCGATCAGCGGCATCAGGTTTGCGCCGGCGTGCCCCTGTTGTACGCGTTGCCAGTGATCGCGGGACGAAATGGTCTTGTCGTGGGGCTCGCTGCCGATGGCGGTCGGGTAGAACAGAATTTCCGCGCCTTGCAACGCCATGCTGCGCGCAGCCTCGGGGAACCACTGGTCCCAGCAGATGCCCACGCCGATTTTCGCGTAACGGGTATTCCAGACCTTGAAGCCGGTATCGCCCGGGTTGAAGTAGTACTTCTCGTGGTAACCAGGACCGTCCGGGATGTGGCTTTTACGATAAATCCCGAGGTTGCTGCCGTCAGCGTCGATGATCGCGATGCTGTTGAAACGAGCGCGGCCGGCCAATTCGTAGAAGCTGATTGGCAGCACCACTTGCAGTTCCCTGGCGACTTTCTGGAAATGCTTGATGGCGACGTTGTCTTCGACCGTCGTGGCCAGCTGCAGGTAATCCGGGTTCGGCTTCTGGCAGAAGTACGGCGCCTCGAACAGTTCCTGGATCAGGATGATCTGCGCGCCTTTGGCGGCGGCTTCACGGACCAGCCGTTCAGCGACTTCGATATTGCCTTCAAGGTCCCAGGAACAGGCCATCTGAGTGGCGGCGACGGTAACGTTACGGCTCATGAATCATCTCCGGGCAAGTGCGTGACGGTCGGGCATGGTTTATCCACGCCCTGGCATTGGCGACTTTATAGCCGATAAAAATCGGCTTTAAAAGCGACAAATATGCCTTACGTCTAAAAATACACACTTAAACCCGATAACAATCGAACTTATGCCGCCATTCCTGTGGAAACGAGCTTGCTCGCGATAGCGGTCTTTCAATCAAAACATCCGTGACTGACACGACCTCATCGCGAGCAGGCTCGCGCCTACAGGGGCGGTGTTTACAGGTCTTCCGAGAGCACCTTCGAGAGCATGTCCACAAAGAAATCCACGCTGCGGCGCGAAGTGACCATCGGCGGTTTGATCTTGAGGACGTTCAGGAAATCGCCCGTCGGCTGCATGAAGATCCCCAATTCGCGCAAACGATCGCACAGCGCGGTGGTTTCCTCGGTCGCCGGTTCCAGGGTTTCGCGGTTGCGGATCAATTCCACGCCCAGGTAGAACCCGGACCCGTGCACCGCGCCCACCAGCGGATGAATGTCGATCAGCGCTTCCAGACGCTCCTTGAAATAGCCGCCAACGACCTGAGCGTTTTCCCAGAGTTTTTCCTCTTCCATCACATCCAGCACCGCCATGCCGACCTGGCAACTCACCGGGCTGCCGCCGGCGGACGAGAAGAAATACCCCTCGGCTTCCAGTGCTTCGGCGATTTCCCGGCGAGTGATCACCGCCCCCAGAGGCTGGCCGTTACCCATGCCTTTGGCCATGGTGATGATGTCCGGCACCACGCCCTGTTCTTCGAAACCCCAGAAGAAATGGCCCATGCGCCCGTAACCGACTTGCACTTCGTCGGCGATGCACACACCGCCCCGGGCACGCACCATGGCATAGACCTGCTTCAGGTACCCCGGCGGCAACGAAATGCCACCGGCATTGCCATAAACCGGCTCGCAGATGAAGCCGGCCAACTGGCGTTTTTGTTCGGCGATTTTCGCCAGATTGTGTTCGACGCTGCGCACATAGTCCGGCGCACTGTCCGGGCCACGGAACTCGCCGCGATACGTGTTCGGTGCCGTCACCGGGTGCACCCAGTCCGGACGACTGCTCAAGGCTTTCGGGTTGTCGGCAATCGAGGTCGAGACCGCATCGGCGCCCACCGTCCAGCCGTGATAGGCCTCCAGCACGCTGAGCATGTCGCGGCCGCCGCTGTAGGCCCACGCCAGGCGGATCGCCAGGTCATTGGCCTCGCTGCCGCTGTTGACCAGGAAAACGCGGTCCATGGAGTCCGGCGCCAGCTTCAACAAGCGCTCGGAAAACTCGGCGACTGCCGCGTAGTTGAACCGTGAGTTGGTGTTCAGCAGCGACCACTGACGACTGGCGACCGCTGCCATGCGCGGATGGCCGTGCCCCAGCACCGCGACGTTGTTGAGCATGTCGAGGTAGGAGCGGCCCTGCATGTCGATCAGGTGGTTGCGCCAGCCGCGTTCAATGCGCGGCGGGTCGACGTAATAGTGTTTTTGCGTGCGGGCGAAACTGGCGTCGCGACGGGCCAACAGGGTGGGTGCGTCGAGTTCGGCTTCAGCATCGCAGGCCAGCCCCAGCAGCGCCGCCGGTGACGGGCACAACGCTTGCCAGGCGGCCGCACGTGAAGGCGTGCAGAACAACGGTGCTGTCACCGAGCCTCCACGAGTCAGTTGCACGATCAGCGGCCCGCTGACCGTACCCAGCACCTGTCCTTTGACCAGCGCCGCCCCGGTATGCAGTGACGGCGTGACGCCCTGGAGCCGCACGCTCAGTTGCGGGCCGTCGAGTTGCAACACGCCAGGCGACGGTTGATGGATCATGCCGGCAAACGGCGATTCGACCGCCGTGCCGTGGGGCACGCGCAGTTCGACATGCAACGGGCAGGTGTCCGGTTCGATGGCGCTGTCCGGTCGGGTGCGGGACAAGCGGTATTGCCCGTAACGACTGGCCGCCAGGCCGTGTGCGGCGGCGGCTTCGTTCAATAGCCGCTGATCCACGCCCTCCTGCTCCCAGTTACCGGCGTCGAAATGCGGGCTGAGCACACCCAGATCGATCAACGCAAACTCGCGACCGACCAGGCTTGGCAGCAGCGGCGCGAAGCCTTCGCTGCCAATTTCCGGCAGGTTCTGGCCCACCGACGTCAGGATCGCCGCTTCCATCAAGGCCAAGGGCACCGACGTGGCGACGCGGAAAATTTCCCACTCGTGAGTCAGGTTGTCACGACTGTAATAATTGCCCGGATCGATGCTGACTTGCTGCTCACCACTGAGCACCAACACCGCCGCACGAGCGACGATCAGCGGCCACAACGCCAGCAGTTCTTCATGGGTCAGCGGATTGACCGCGTGATAAGCCTGCACCGCCGGCAAAATGCAGAACGGGTCGCCGTCGGCGTGATGCAGCAACGCCGCGCAGGTGACCGACAGGTCGGTGATGCGCCAAGTGCGGATCAAATCACCGAAATCGATCACGCCCTGCAGCTGCCAGTGGCGTTGCGAGTCCCGTTGCCACACCACGTTATCGTCGGTGATGTCCATATGGATGGCCTGCACCGGCAGCTTGTCCACCAGTGGCTGCAAATGGCGTTCAGCCTGCTCCGCCGCTTCGGCGATCAACTGGCGCTGAGTGTCGTCCTGGATCACCGGCAACAAATGCGCGATCAACGCCTGAGCATGGCGAGCGTCCCACTGCAGGGTGCGCTCCAGCCCCGGATGATCGAAAGCCGCCAGCGCCAGGTCCATCTCGCCGCACAAGCGACCGAAACCGGCCACCACCGTGCGATTGAAATGGTCCAGATGGGTCAGGGACTGGCCTTCGATGTAGTCCAGCAAACGCACGTGTACCGCTTGGCCACCGACTTCCAGCGTCAGCAGGTCCGCGCCACTCTTCGCGGGAATCACCCGCGGCACGTGCACATCCGGGTGTTCGCCCAGATGTTTGAGTCCGGCATGCTGGGCTTGCAGTTCCAGTGCCGAATAGTCGCCCCGGCAGATTTTCAGGACGAAACGGCCCTGGTCGCTGTCAACGCGGTAATTCAGATCCTGCTGGCTGCCAAGGGCCTGCAACCTTCCGCCGAGCCCGTAATGCTCCTGCAACAGCTCAAGCGCTTGCTCCGCAGAGACTTGCGGACTGGGCAAACTGGCGCGATGAATCAACGTGGCGAGCGGCATACAACGACCCCTGAAATATTATTAGGCGCCTATATCGCCACTGCTTGGGGCGATACGCAACCCCCTTCACCCGTCTGACGACGGGCCGGCCGGGTAAACGGAAAAAGAAAAATGACGCGCCACTCGTCTTGAACAAGACTCTACGCAAGAATGTCGACCATCTACGCCTAGCACTGGAGAAGCACCATGAATGTAGTCACCACCGACCTGCCCGGTGTTCTGATCATCGAACCCAAGGTGTTTGGTGACGAGCGGGGGTTCTTTTACGAAAGCTTCAACGCAAAGGCTTTCGAAGAAGCGACCGGCCTGAACACCCCGTTCGTTCAGGACAATCACTCGCGCTCGCAAAAAGGCGTGCTTCGTGGCCTGCATTACCAACTGCAAAACACGCAGGGCAAGCTGGTTCGAGTCACGGCCGGTGAAGTGCTCGACGTCGCCGTGGACATCCGCCGCAGCTCGCCGCATTTCGGAAAATGGGTCGCGGTGCGTCTGTCCGCCGCCAATAATCGCCAGCTCTGGATTCCTGAAGGCTTTGCCCATGGCTTCGTGGTGTTGAGCGACAACGCCGAATTCCTCTACAAGACCACCGACTACTACAACCCGTCGGCCGAACGCTGCATTCGTTGGGATGACCCGGACCTGGCCATCGACTGGCAACTGGACGCCGCACCGCAACTGTCGGCCAAGGATAAGGTCGGGGCATTGCTCAAGGACGCCGAAGTATTTGCCTGAAACCCGACCTGAAGCTTCACCGCGCAGGCGCACCTGCCCCCAGGTGCGCAGACTGCGCCCGCAAGCCTAGGCATAATGCGCCTGTACCCACAGGCGCTCGATGCTTATGACCCCGACCCTCCCCCGCAGACCTCGCTGGCGCAGCCTGGCGCTGCTCGCCTTGTGCCTGGCGCCGTTGTTGTGGCCGCTGGAGCATCTGGCCGAGCGCTATTACCGCAGCGAGCTGGCCAGCCAGAACCGGCAGACCCTCGATCTCTATGTCGCCAACCTGCTGGGCACCCTGCATCGCTATGAGGTACTGCCGCAGATCCTCGGCGATCTGCCGGCCCTGCGCGCCGTGCTCGGTGCGCCAGACGACGGCGTCACCCAAGGCAACGCCAACCGCCTGCTGAAGAACATCAGCGCCCAGACCGGGGCCGAAGTCATGTACCTGATGGACACCACAGGCAAGACCCTGGCCGCGTCCAACTGGGACAAGCACGACAGCTTCGTCGGCCGTAACTTTGCCTTCCGCCCGTACTTCAGCGAAGCCATGGCCGGCCGGCTCGGGCGCTTTTTCGGGCTGGGCACCACGTCCGCCAAACGCGGCTACTTCTTCGCCGCAGCAGTGCGTGAGGGCGAGAAAATCATTGGCGTGCTGGTGGTGAAGGTTGACCTCGACCACACCGAAAGCCTGTGGGGCAAAACCCCGGAACAGCTGCTGCTGACCGACCATAACGGCGTCGTCATCATCACCTCGCGACCGGAATGGCGCTTTCGCGCGACCCGGCCGCTGAACGATGAAGAGAGCAAGGCGATCACCGCGATCCAGCCTTATCCGACGCGCGAGCCAAAGCCCTTGAATCTCAACCCCAACGCCTGGCTGACCCAGACCCAGTCGATCGCGGAAACCGGCTGGGACGTCAGCATTCTCGCGCCGCGCACCCTGATTGACCGCCCCGTGCGCACGGTCGTCGCCATCGGTGGCGCGACGCTGTTGGTGCTGATGCTGTTGCTCGGCCTGATGATGCAGCGCCGCCGCCATTACCTCGACCGAATCGCATTCGAGGCCAAGGCCCGACGCGAACTGGAAGCCCGGGTCGCCGAGCGCACCAGCGATCTGGAAGGCCTCAACCGTCGACTCAAACAGGAAGTGCTGGAGCGCGAACAGGCCCAGCAGGAACTGGTGCGCGCCCAGGACGATCTGGTGCAGGCCGGCAAACTGTCGGCGCTGGGCACGATGTCGGCGAGCATCAGCCACGAACTCAACCAACCGCTGGCCGCGATTCGCAGCTACGCGGAAAACGCTGAAGTACTGCTCGATCACCAGCGCACCGACGACGCCCGGAGCAATCTCAAATTGATCAGCGAATTGACCGGGCGCATGGCCTCGATCATCGCCCATCTGCGCGCCTTTGCCCGCCGTGATCGCCACGCCCCGGAAAGCGTCGCCCTGCAACCGGCGCTGGACGATGCCCTGGCGTTGCTGGCCAAGCGCCGGCGCAGCATGGAGGTCGAACTGATCCGCGATTTACCCGCCGCCACCCTGTGGGTCGAGGCCGGGGAAACCCGTCTGCGCCAGGTGCTCGGCAATCTGCTGGCCAACGCCCTGGACGCCCTGACGGAAAAAGGCCCGCCGCGCAAACTCTGGCTAAGTGCCCAATCCACCGCTGACGGCGTCCACCTGTACATTCGCGACAACGGCCCCGGCTTTTGCATGGAAGCCCTTGGCCGCGCCAGCGAACCCTTCTACACCACCAAGACCCGCACCCAGGGCCTTGGACTGGGGCTGGCGATCTGCGAAACCCTGATGCGCGCCTTCGGTGGTGAACTGTCGTTCGCCAACCACAAGGAAGGTGGCGCATTGATTACCCTGAAGCTGCGCGCAGGCGCACCGGGTGTGAGCCTGCAACCGTCCGAGGACCGAAGTGCATGACCATCGACAACCGCATCCAGGTCGTGTTGATCGACGACGATCCCCACCTGCGCCAGGCCTTGAGCCAGACGCTGGATCTGGCCGGCCTGAAAATCCTGCCGCTGGCCGAAGCCAAGGGCCTGGCTGCACAGCTGGAACGCGACTGGCCAGGCGTTGTGGTCAGCGATATCCGCATGCCGGGCATGGACGGCCTGGAACTGCTGACTGAACTCCACGCCCAGGACCCGGAGTTGCCGGTGCTGCTGATTACCGGTCACGGTGACGTACCACTGGCGGTGCAAGCCATGCGCGCCGGCGCCTACGACTTCCTGGAAAAACCTTTCGCCAGCGACGCCCTGCTCGACAGTGTGCGCCGCGCCCTGGCCTTGCGCCGACTGGTGCTGGACAACCGCAGCCTGCGTCTGGCCCTGAGCGATCGCAATGAATTGACCACCCGTCTGGTGGGGCAATCGCCCTCGATGCTGCGCCTGCGCGAACAGATCGGCGCCTTGGCGGCCACCAAGGCCGACGTGCTGATCCTTGGCGAAACCGGGGCCGGTAAAGAGGTGGTCGCGCGGGCGCTGCATGACCTGTCGAATCGGCGCAATGGTCCGTTCGTGGCGATCAACGCCGGCGCACTGGCCGAATCGGTGGTCGAAAGCGAGCTGTTCGGTCACGAGCCGGGCGCCTTCACAGGGGCGCAGAAGCGTCGCATCGGCAAGTTCGAATTCGCCAACGGCGGCACGCTGTTCCTCGATGAAATCGAAAGCATGAGCCTGGATGTGCAGGTGAAGTTGCTGCGTTTGCTGCAAGAACGGGTGGTCGAACGCCTGGGTGGCAATCAACTGATCCCGCTGGACATCCGTATCATCGCCGCCACCAAGGAAGACCTGCGCCAGTCTGCCGATCAAGGACGTTTTCGCGCCGACTTGTATTACCGACTGAACGTCGCACCGCTGCGTATTCCGCCCCTGCGCGAGCGCGGCGAAGATGCCTTGATGCTGTTCCAGCATTTTGCCGATGAAGCCAGCGCCCGCCATGGCTTGCCGACCCACGAGCTGCAACCTGGGCAACGCGCGCAGCTGTTGCGTCACACCTGGCCCGGCAACGTGCGCGAACTGCAAAACGCCGCCGAACGCTTCGCCCTCGGCCTGGAGCTGGCCCTGGACAACTCAGAGCCGCAAGAGACGGCCGGGGCGCCGCTGGCGGTGGTCAGCGGTGGCCTGAGCGAACAAGTGGAAAACTTCGAAAAGACCCTGATCGCCGCCGAACTGGCGCGCTCGCACAGTTCGCTGCGCAGCGTCGCCGAAGCCTTGGGCATTCCACGCAAGACCTTGCACGACAAGCTGCGCAAGCACGGCCTGAGCTTCGCCGACAGCGGCGTCTCCAGCCACACCGACGAACTCGATTGACCCACTGTCTAATCATCCACTTCAAACATGAGGCCCCGAATGAACCGCGACAGTCGTTACCTGGAAACCGTCCTCCATCACGACATCCCCCTCACGCGGGACATGGGCCTCAAAGTGCTCGACTGGCACGATCAGCAGCTGCGCTTGTATTTGCCGCTGGACGCCAACGTCAACCACAAGAGCACCATGTTCGGCGGCAGCCTGTATTGCGGCGCGGTACTGGCCGGCTGGGGCTGGCTGCATTTGCGACTGAAGGAAGAAGGGATTGAAGACGGGCACATCGTGATTCAGGAAGGGCAGATCAGCTACCCGCTCCCTGTGACCGGCGATGCGAACGCCATTTGCCAGGCGCCGAGTGCAGCGGTGTGGAAGAAATTCCTGACCATGTACCAGCGTTACGGCCGGGCGCGTTTGACACTGCATACCCGGGTCGTGAATGCGGGAAGCGAGGAAGATGCCGTGACGTTCACCGGGCAGTACGTACTGCACCGCTGAACGTGAGGACGATGCAAAACCCTGTGGCGAGCGAGCTTGCTCCCTCGCCTCAGATCTAAGAAAACGTCAGGAGCGGGCCAGCTCGAGCAATTTCTCCCGCCACGCCGCCTTCGCCGGCAGTGCCAAAAAGAACTCATTCAACAACGATTCCCGGGCCGGATAGCTGAAAGGCGCACCGCTCAGCTCCAGCACCTCGCCACCCGCCCCTTCCAGCACGCCTTGCGCGGCCGCCGTGTCCCACTGCGAGGTGGGTGCCAGGCGCGGATAACAATCCGCCGCCCCTTCGGCCAACAGACAAAACTTCAATGAACTGCCGATATTGGCCAGTTCCAACTCACCCAGACTGGCGCTCAACCCGGCCAGCAAACGTTCTTGCTCAGGGCTGGAATGGCGACGGCTGGCGACCACTGTGAACGACGCACCCGCCGGCGGCACTTCGCGAACCTGAATCGGCAGCGGCGCTTCGCCCCTGTCACCACGCCACGCGCCCAACCCGGCACCGCCCACGTAAAAGCGACCATTGGTCGGCATCGACACCACACCAAACACCACACGGCCCTGTTCGATCAGGGCGATGTTGACGGTGAACTCTTCACTGCCGGAAATGAACTCTTTGGTTCCATCCAAAGGGTCTACCAACCACCAGCGCTGCCACCCGGCGCGCACGCTCCGGGGGATGTTGGCGTCCTCTTCGGACAGCACCGGGATGCTCGGATCGAGTGCCGTCAGCCCGGCCAGAATCAGGTGATGGGCAGCCAGGTCGGCGGCGGTCACCGGAGAGTCGTCAGCCTTGGTCGTCACCGCTGTGCCTGCGCGCCAGAACGGCAGGATCGCTTCGCCCGCCTGCAACGCCAGTTCGACCACCGGCGCCATCAATGGATGAGGGAAATTCATGGCAGGAACACTCCGCGTTGAGTCAGCAAGTCACGGGCCAGGTACAGCGCCGCCAAGGCTCGCCCCTCAGTGAACTGTGGGTTTTGCACCAGAGTGGACAGCTCGCGCAGATTGACCTTGCTCTGGCCCATCGGCTCCGGCTCGTCACCCTCCAGACGCTCCTCATAAAGATCGGTGGCCAGCACCACCTGGATTTTCTGGCTCATGTAGCCGGGCGACAACGACAACTCGGTCAGATGCTCCAATTGCCGGGCACCAAAACCCGCCTCTTCCTTGAGCTCCCGTTCGGCCGCCGCCAGCACGTCTTCACCCGGCTCGATCAAGCCTTTGGGCAGTGACAGTTCGTAGGCATCGGTGCCGCCGCAATACTCTTCGACCAGCACCGCATGCTCGGCGTCGAGCATCGCCACGACCATCACCGCGCCATACCCGGCGCCCTTGCCGACCAATCGCTCATAAGTGCGCTCCACGCCGTTGGAAAAGCGCAGCTTCAGTTCTTCGACACAGAACAAACGGCTGGTGGCGACGATCTCGCGGGCGAGGACGGTGGGTTTCTGGCGCATGAGCGGCTCCTGGGCAATAGCGGGTTACTATACCCGGCCTATCCTGATTGTTGTCTTCGGATACCTTTTTTACCGCTGGAGAAGTTTTTTATGCCCCTGCTGCCCTGGCACGACATCGACACCGTTCTGCTGGACATGGACGGCACGCTGCTGGATCTGCACTTCGACAACCATTTCTGGCTGGAGCACCTGCCTCAGCGTTATGCCGATTTGCACGGGGTCAGCCGGGCCATGGCCGAGCTGGAACTGCAACCGCTGTTCGAACGCAATGCCGGTCTGTTGCAGTGGTACTGCCTGGATTTCTGGAGTGCCGAACTCAAGCTGCCAGTGCGCGAATTGAAACTGGAAACCGCGCACCTGATCGCCCTGCGCCCGGATGCGGACACCTTCCTGGCGGCGATCAAACGGGCGGGTAAACGCGTGGTACTGATCACCAATGCCCACCGCGACTCCCTGTCATTGAAACTCGAAAGAATCGAACTGGCGCCCTACTTCGAACGCTTGATCAGCTCCCACGACTACGGTTTCCCCAAGGAAAACCCGCAGTTTTGGCAGGCGTTACAAGCTGACATCAAGTTCGATCCGGCACGCAGCCTGTTTATCGACGACACCCTGCCGATCCTGCGCAGTGCCCGGGAATTCGGCGTGACGCATTTGCTGGCGGTGAAAGAGCCGGACAGCAGAAAGGGGCCGAAGGACACGGCAGAGTTTGCGGCGGTGGAGGATTATCGGGTGCTTATCGAAGGCCTCTGAGACCGAGGCTCCGGCATCGCGGGCAAGCCACGCTCCCACAGGATTGCGTATAACCTGTGGGAGCGTGGCTTGCCCTCGATGGTCATCACACTGGCTAAAGCCTTACTCGGGAATCCGCAACGACTGCCCCGGATAGATCTTGTTCACATCCTTGAGCATCGGCTTGTTGGCTTCGAAGATTTTGTTGTACAGGTTGGCGTTGCCATACACGCGCAGGGAGATGGCGCTCAGCGTGTCACCCTTCTCGACCACGACAAACTTGGCGGCCACGACGACGGGGCCGGTCACGGTGATCTGGTCGTCAACGCCGCTGACACCCGCCACGTTGCCCAGCGCCAGGAGGATTTTTTCCTTCTCTTCCTGCGTATTCGCTTCGCCGCTGGCAATGACTTTATCGCCCTCGACCTTCACCTGAATCTTCGACGTGTCGATCCCCGTCAGCGCACTTTGCACGTGCCTGGTCAACGCTTCACTGTTGGCCTCAGCCTTGTCCGGCGTCAGCGCATCGAGGATTTTTTCACCGGCTTCTTTTAGAAAACTGAACAGGCTCATCGGGTGCTCTCCATGGGAATTAAGTGTTCAGACGCAAAAGCCTAGACCACCCCTGTGGCTTGTGGATCCAACCCGACCAATGACGCCGCCTTCCCCCGGCGATAGAATCCGTACTTGCTCAACCCCCTGGAGCCGCCCTGGAGCGAAGATGGACATCAAGCAGCTGAAATTCCTCATCGCTCTCGACGAAACACGCCACTTCGGCCAGGCCGCCGCGCGCTGCCACATCACCCAGCCAACCCTGTCCATGCGCCTGCGCAACCTCGAAGAAGAACTCGACTTGCCGCTGGTCAATCGCGGTCAGCGCTTCGAAGGCTTTACCGCACCGGGCGAGCGGGTGCTGGCCTGGGCGCGCACGGTGTTGGCTGCCTACGATGGCCTTTACGCCGAGGCCGCCGCCTGTCGCGGCAACCTGGTCGGTACGTTGCGCCTGGGCGTGGTGCCGTTGTCGAGTTTCGACCCACTGCCGCTGCTGCAACGCCTGCACGCGCAACACCCGAACCTGCGCTTTGAGCTGTCGGCGTTGAGCTCCGAGCAGATCCTCGAACAACTGGCGAATAATCGACTGGATATCGGCGTCTCTTACCTGGAACGCCTGGACAGCGAACGCTTCGAGTCGCTGACGTTCAGCGAAGCACGCATGGGCCTGCTTTACGATCAGCGCTTCTTCAACTTCGGCGAGTCGCCACTGACCTGGGAATCGTTGATCGAACTGCCGCTGGGTATGCTCACCAGTGGCATGCACTTTCGCCAGTCCATCGACCACAACTTCCACATCCGAGGCCTGACGCCGCAACCGTTGCTGCAAACCGACGCAGTGCATCAATTGTTTCAGGCAGTGCACGGGGGTCTGTGCTGTGCCGTGATGCCGCTGGATGGCGGTTTTGAACAACTCACCGACCATCTGCGCCTGCACCCCATCGACGATGCCCAGACCCTGGCCCGACTGGGGTTGATCATGCGGCGCAGCGCCCCACGATCGGCGCTGGCGGAAGCGTGTTTTGCGATCCTGCAACAATCGCTGGCGAAGGCTTGATCGACGCCATCTATCGGTGGATCAGTAATAGCAATTAGACGTGACATGTTGTCGCGCCTAGTCTTAAAGCTGATCAAACCGTCGGTGATGCCATGAACGCCAAGCGCCCTGACTGCTCGGCGCCCGCCTCCAAAACGCCCGAGCCCGCTGCCAGCCAGACTTACAGCTATAGCAACCTTCAATACTCTGAATCGGCCAGCACAGCGTTGGCTGAAGAAGTCGCGCTGGCGATTGCCTACAACGGCATCAGCCAGGCGGTCATGCTGGTGACACCGACCGATCTTGAAGACTTCGTCGTCGGCTTCAGTCTTGGCAGCGGCATCATCCAGGACGCTGGCGAGATTTATGACCTGCAACTCAGCGGCTCGGGTTCGGCGCAATACGCGCAAGTGACCATTGCCAACCGCGCGTTCTGGAACCTCAAGCAACAGCGCCGGCAACTGGCAGGCACCAGCGGTTGCGGGCTCTGCGGCGTGGAAGCGGTCGAACAGGCCTTGCCGGACCTTCAGGTGCTGCCCGGCGCACCGTTGCCGCCCGCCGAATGGCTCGACGGCCTGCGCCAGCGCATCAGTGAGTTCCAGCCGCTGGGCCAGTATTGCGGTGCGGTACACGCTGCGGTGTTCATGAACGATCAGGGCCAATTGTTGCTGGGTCGCGAAGACATCGGCCGGCACAACGCCCTCGACAAACTGATTGGCGGCCTGATCCGTCGCAATATCCCGATCAGCGGCGGACTGGCGATTGTCACCAGCCGTTGCAGCCTCGAATTGATCCAGAAAGTGCTGCGCGCCGGCATCCAGACCCTGGTCAGCCTGTCCTCGCCCACAGGCCTTGCCGTGCAATGGGCCCGTCGCCACAACCTCAACCTCATCCATTTGCCACAAAAGAATGCGCCACGGGTCTACAGCCCGGCTTTGGAGAATCAAGCGTGAGTCAACACCGTCAAGCCGACCAGACACCCGTTCCTCGCTACAAACCCTACAAAGGCCCCGCCGGTGGCTGGGGCGCCCTGATCAGCGTCGCCCAAGCCTGGTTGACCAGCGACAACGCGCTGAAAAACCTGCGCATGATGCTCAAGACCAACAAGAACGGCGGCTTCGATTGCCCCGGTTGCGCCTGGGGCGATTCGCTGGAAGGCGGCATGGTGGCGTTCTGCGAGAACGGCGCCAAAGCGGTGAACTGGGAAGCGACCAAACGACGTGTCGACGGCAAATTCTTCGCCAGACACAGCGTCACCTCGTTGCTGGAGCAGAGCGACTACTGGCTTGAATACCAGGGCCGCCTGACCGAGCCGTTGCGCTACAACGCCGAGACCGATCGGTACCAACCCATCAGCTGGGACGATGCCTTTGCCCTGATCGCCAAGCATCTGCGCGGCTTGTCGAGCCCGGATCAAGCCGAGTTCTACACCTCGGGACGTGCCAGCAACGAAGCGGCTTTTCTCTATCAGTTGTTCGTGCGTGCCTACGGCACCAACAACTTCCCCGACTGCTCGAACATGTGCCACGAGGCCAGTGGTGTCGCGTTGGCGCAGAGCGTTGGCGTCGGCAAGGGCACCGTGACCTTCGATGACTTTGAGCACGCCGATGCCATTTTCGTCTGGGGCCAGAACCCCGGCACCAACCATCCACGGATGCTCGAACCGCTGCGCGATGCAGTGAAACGTGGCGCTCAAGTGGTGTGTATCAACCCGCTCAAAGAACGGGGCCTGGAACGCTTCCAGCACCCGCAACACCCGATCGAAATGCTCACCAATGGCGACAAGCCGACCAACACCGCGTACTTCCGCCCGGCACTGGGCGGCGACATGGCGATCATGCGGGGCATGGCCAAGTTCCTGTTGCAGTGGGAGCGCGACGCGCAGAAGGCGGGTGAGCCTGCCGTGTTCGATCACGATTTCCTCAACGAACACAGCGTCAACGTGCTGGATTACCTGGCCGTCATTGACGACACCCCGTGGGAGCAGATCGTCGAGCAGTCCGGCCTGCCCCTGGTGGAAATCGAGCAGGCCGCGCGCATGTACGCCAAAGGCAAGAACGTCATCATGTGCTGGGCCATGGGCATCACCCAGCATCGCCATTCGGTGGC
This sequence comes from Pseudomonas sp. MT92, assembly GCF_058792515.1. Taxonomy (NCBI): domain Bacteria; kingdom Pseudomonadati; phylum Pseudomonadota; class Gammaproteobacteria; order Pseudomonadales; family Pseudomonadaceae; genus Pseudomonas; species Pseudomonas sp. MT92. The sequence goes on along the minus strand of NZ_JBXAFA010000018.1, from coordinate 124,261 downwards.
GACCATCCAGGAAATCGCCAACCTGATGCTGCTGCGTGGCAACATCGGGCGTCCGGGCGCGGGGCTGTGCCCGGTGCGTGGCCACAGTAACGTGCAGGGCGATCGGACCATGGGCATCAACGAGCGCCCGCCGGTGGCGTTCCTCGATGCGCTGGAGCGCCGTTTCCCATTCAAAGTGCCACGTGAAAACGGTCACAACGTGGTCGAGGCGATTCACGCCATGGCCGAAGGCCGCGCCAAAGTTTTCATGGCCCTGGGCGGCAACTTCGCCCAAGCCACGCCCGACAGCCCAAGGACCTTCCAGGCCCTGAGCAATTGCGACCTGACCGTACAAATCAGCACCAAGCTCAATCGCAGCCATCTGGCCCACGGTAAAGATGCGCTGATCTTGCCGTGCCTGGGCCGGACCGATATCGACCGACAAACCGAAGGCCCCCAAGCGGTGACCGTCGAAGACTCCTTCAGCATGGTCCACGCCTCCAACGGCCAATTGGAGCCGCTGTCGAACCAGATGCGTTCGGAGCCGGCGATTCTGGCCGGTATCGCGGCAGCCACGCTGGGCAACCACCCGGTGGGCTGGAACTGGCTGGTGGCCGACTACAGACGCATCCGCGACCTGATTGCCGACACCATCCCCGGCTTCAAGGACTTCAACGAGAAAATCAAGAATCCAGGGGGGTTCTACCTCGGCAACAGCGCCGGTGCGCGCAAATGGAACACCGCGTCAGGCCGGGCCAATTTCCGCCCGAACGTTTTGCCCAAGGACCTGGTGCACGAACGCACCCGCGCCACCGGCGTACGGCCGGACCTGATCCTGCAATCGATGCGCTCCCACGATCAGTACAACACCACGATCTATGGGCTCAATGACCGCTATCGCGGGGTGAAAGGCCAGCGTGACGTGTTGTTCGTCAACGAAGCCGACATCATTCGCCTGGGCTTCAAGCCAGGGCAGAAGGCGGACATCGTATCGATCTGGGATGACGGCCTGGAGCGTCGGGTGAAAGGCTTCACGCTGCTGGCGTTTGATATCCCGGCCGGGCAGGCGGCGGCCTACTATCCGGAAGTAAACCCGTTGGTGCCGCTGGAAAGCACCGGGGATGGCAGCCATACGCCAACGTCGAAGTTCGTCGCCATCCGCCTGGAAGCGGCGAGCGAGACCGGGTTGATCATGGCCAGGTCGGCTTAAGCGGCGTCTGGTCCAGCACTATCGCGAGCAAGCTCGCTCCCACCGGCTTTTGTGTTCAACACTGATCCATTGTGGGAGCGAGCCTGCTCGCGATGGCGCCATCACTGACAACAAATATTGAGGGGCAATCACTTTCCAATCGCCCACAAAAAAGGCCGTTTTTGCGTAAAAACGGCCTTTGCCAAGTAGCAACAGACCGGCCAAAAACCGTTAAGTTCCGCCCCAAAAACAGTAACTTATCGAAATGTGCGCAAGTCGTGTTACTCGTCGGATTTCGATTGTCACAGTTATGACACAGCCTCAGGATCGCGCCGTCATCCCCTTGAGGTTCCTCTATGAAGTTCTCCTCGATTCTCTTGTTGTCCCTTGGCCTGGTCAGTGGCTTCGCCTCCGCTGGCGGCACCACCGAAGCAGGTGTGGGCGGCGCATTGGGCGGGGTTCTGGGCTCAGTCGTCGGTCAGTCGTTAGGCGGCAATACAGGTTCCACCATTGGCGCGGCCCTGGGCGGCGCGGGTGGTAGCGCCGTCGGCGCAAACAAACACAGCCGTGGCGAAGCCGCCATTGGTGGTGCGCTGGGCGCAGCAGGCGGTAACGTGGTCGGCCGCAGCATGGGCGGCACCACCGGCAGCCTGATCGGCTCCGCAGCAGGCGGCGGCGCAGGTGGCGCGCTGGGTAACTACATGGGCAACGAGAGTAACCGTGAGGACGATCGTCGCTCCTATCGTGGCCATGATGATCGACGTTACTACCGTGACGATCACCCTGGGCGTGGCCATGCCTACGGCCATCGCAAGCACCACAGGTACTATCACGACCGCGACTGAGGCCTCGATCGCCTCGTTAGCCGGTACTTCAAAAAATCGCAGCCCACGGGCTGCGATTTTTTTTGCCCGTCTAAACCACCAGGCGCTCCAGCGCTGCGCGCAACTGCCCGGGAATCGCCACCGGCTGATTTGACGCACGATCCACAAACACGTGCACGAAGCGCCCCGCCGCACAGGCTTCATCCTCCCCGGCCTTGAACACTGCCAGCTCATACTGCACCGAACTGTTGCCCAACTTGCCTACCCGCAAACCGATCTCGATGCGGTCCGGGAAAGCGACGGAAGCAAAGTAATCACAGGCCGAACTCACCACGAAGCCCACCACCTCGCCATCGTGGATGTCCAGCCCCCCGACTTCAATCAGGTAGGTGTTCACCGCCGTATCGAAGAAGCTGTAGTAGGTCACGTTGTTCACGTGACCGTAGGCATCGTTGTCGTGCCAGCGCGTGGTGATGGGTTGGAAATGCGGGTAATCGGAACGTTGAGGCATCAGCGTGGGTTCCTGGAGTCGGGCTGCCAGTCTACGTCGAAAACCGTGTCACGAAGCATCGTCGGGGGACACCGCGCTTGCCAGGTGCTGTTCAGCCCACCCACGTACCTCGGCGTAGGGATAATCCTCAAGCACCGCAAACCCCGAAATCGCCCGCGCCTTGAGTTTGGTGAACAGCGGCACGCTGATCCCGCACAGAAACCGCGTCACCCGCTCCGCCGATGGCACGCCGCCCGTGTGCTGTTGATGCCTGTGGATAAAGTCCCCACACAAGGCCTCGAAGTTTTTATCCACAAGCGCCGGCAATGGCGGTGGCTCCGGCAATCGCGCCACCTGCCCGTGACACACCGAGCAATGTCCGCATTGCGTGGGGGCGTTGGTGTCGCCGAAATACTCGGCCAGGCGATAGCCCAGGCAATGCTCGGTAGCGAACAGGTCCAGCATGGCGTGAATCCGCGCGATTTCGGTGTGTTCATGCCGGGTGAAATACCCGTGCAGCTCTTCACTCAACACGACGCTATCGAAACCGGTTTGCAGCAGGCTGTAGACCTCGGTCATCTGCTTGCTTTCCAGCTCGACCCAACCCTTCTCCTGGAAGTAATCGAGCGCCTTGACCACCCGGCTGCGCTCGGCCTGATGCTGCTGATACAACGCCTCGAAATTCACCGTGGCCCAGGTCCGTGCGCGGCTGGAGGTCTGAATGATCGCCGCGACAAAATCCCTGCGCTCGCCCTCGAAACGCGCCAGCAACGCCTCAGGCTCCAGCAAGTACTTGAAACGGTACTCGGCGTAGTAGGCGTAACGCGGGGCGATCAGGCCACGCAGTTCCAGTTGCACCAGCAAGGTCTTGAGTGGCAGTTGGCGAATGTTGCTCTGATCCGCCAAAGGCCCGAGCAAAAACTCCCATTGCCCCTCGGGCGCAGCGGCCTGCATTTCGTCGAGCACACAGCGGATGCCATACAGCTCCGGGGTGTCGCCATAGACGAAGTTTTCCAGCACGTTAAGGCTGTCGCGGTTGGCCAGGACCAGACAGTCGGATGGCTGTCCGTCACGCCCGGCACGGCCGATTTCCTGGCTGTAGTTTTCGATGGATTTGGGCAGATCGAAATGCACCACGTTGCGGATGTCACTCTTGTCGATGCCCATGCCGAACGCGATGGTGGCGACGATGCAATTGGACTGCCCGCCCATGAAGCGCTTCTGGATCGCTTCGCGTTGTTCATGGGGCAACCCGGCGTGATAGGCCTCGGCCTGAATGCCGTTGCGGCTCAGGTGCTCGGCGATCTGTTCGGCGGTTTTCTGCAGGGTGACGTAGACGATGCTCGGCTGGTCGGGACGCTGGCTCATCCACTCGACAAGGCGTCGGCGCTTGTCCTGCCCGCGCACCGGTTCCACCAACAGATTGAGGTTGGGCCGATAGAAACCGGTGGTCACCACATCCTCGGGGGCGATGGCGAATTTGGCCTGCATGTCGGCGATCACCTTGGGCGTCGCGGTGGCCGTCAGCAGCAATACCTGAGGAATGTTGAACTGGCGCTGATAGTCGGGAAGCTTGAGGTAATCGGGGCGGAAGTTGTGGCCCCACTCCGAGATGCAATGCGCCTCGTCCACCACCAGCAGCGAGATCGGCACCTGCTGCAAGAAGTTGCGAAAGCGCTCGTTTTTCAGGCGCTCCACCGAGATCATCAAAATCTTTAATTCGCCGGACTTGGCCCGGGCCATCACGTCGCTGGCGTCATCACGGCTCTGGGCCGAATCGATACTGCCCGCGGCAATGCCGTGGCGCTGCAGGAACGCCAGTTGATCCTGCATCAACGCCAGTAACGGCGAGACCACCAGCGTCAGGTGCGGCAGCAAGACGGCCGAAAGCTGATAGCACAGGGACTTGCCAGAGCCCGTGGGGAAAATCGCCGCCGCCGAGCGCCCCGCCAGCACCGCGCTGACCGCCGCCTCTTGGCCGGGTCGAAACTGTGGATAACCGAAAACCTGTTCCAGGGTGTTGTGCATAAGCTGTCACTCCGTTGACCGCTGCGAAGTGCAAAGCCTAGTCGGCGATGGCAGCGAGTCGAGAAAAGGTCGGGGGCGCAAAACGATTCGGGATGATACAGCGGATGGTGGAACGACAATGCAAGGCATCAGGCTTCAGGCATTAGTTGACTGTCGGGCTCCTTCACCACAAAACTCGAAACACCCTACAGAATCTGAAGCGCCCGTTGCCGAGTTTCCTGGCGCGGCGACTGACAACTGCGCAGGAATTTTTACCGCAAGCAGTTACGCGGTAAAAAACCGCTACCCACTCGTAGGTCTCTTCCTCAAAAGCCAGTAAAGACCCTACAAAACCTGTCCATCTCAGCCGTCTTGTGGCACCGCCTCACGCCCTTCTATAGTTTGCGGCGCGGCTGAAAACAGTGTCTCGGCCTGCCGGGCACACTTGCCGACTTCGTACAGGACTGACCTTGATGAACAACCCCGAATCACTCAACGACCGCTATCGCCCGCTCAAAACCCGCTACAGCGATACTCCGGTACTGGTGATCGACACCGAAGCCGATCCGGTCGAGATCCTCGACGCCGCCCACCAACGCATCCGCGCCGCCAGCAACCTGTTGGAAACCCTGTACTGCCTGTGCTTCAAAGAGGCCGACACCAGCGACATCCCCAATATCGTCAGCGCGCTGTACCTGCTGACCCAGGACGGCAACGACCTGCTCGACATCGCCCGCCAACGCCTGCCGAAACTCACTGGCTAACGACCACCACATCCCCCTGTAGGAGCTGGCTTGCCAGCGAAGAACGGTAGATAACGCCGTCAGCAACGCCCTATGCAAGCTTCGGCACGGTCCTACAAAAGAAGACAACTTGTCGGCTATCGCGGGCCGGGGACTCATTCATATAGTTCAACTGCCGCGGTAATCAGCGGCTCGGGCTTGGTCACCCGAGAACAATGAGATCCACATTCCCATCTAAAAATAGAGGTGTTCTTCAGTGACCACGTTAAATCCATTTCCCAATCGCTACCGCCCGCTCCACACCAGCCTCACCGACTCCCCACCCCTGATCATCGACACCGAAGCCAACCCCCAGGACATCCTCGGAGCCGCCCTCCAGCGCATCCGGGCCTCCAGCGACCTGCTCCGCACCCTGCACTGCCAAAACTTCCACGACGGCGATGTCGAAGACATCCCCCACATCACCCACGCGCTCTACCTCCTGACCCAGGACGGCTGTGACCTGCTCAAGGTCGCACAGCAACGCATGCTCAACTGGAAAGCGCCAGCCTGAGACCACTGCTAAAACTGGCATTATTCTGGCTGTTTACCGTAATTTCAGCTGGAATAATGGCAGTACAAAGGAGGTCCCCCAGAAAATTTGATGCAGTGCGGCGCCTTCAGGGCAAGGCGATGCTTCTTAACTTAAGTGCTATTATTCTGGCAGTTAAGGCTAAAAAATGAAGGAATATTGGCACATGGCCAAGAAGACCGCACCACTCCTGCCCGCCGCTTCCCGATTGCTTGCCGAGTTCGGGGAGCGACTGAAACTGGCACGACTGCGCCGCAAGCTCACCGCCAAGCAAGTCGCCGAGAGATCAGGCATGTCACTGACAACCTTGCGCTCTCTGGAATCCGGTGGTTCAGGCGTGACCATCGGTGCCTACCTGTCCGTCATGCAGGTGCTGGGCCTTGAAAAAGACCTGAGCAAACTCGCGGCAACCGATGAGGTGGGGCGGCAACTGCAGGACGCACAACTGAAACCCAGGGCCGCTTCATCCAACGACTCGAACCGACTGGCACGTAAAGTCAGCGTGGCTAAAAAAGCCCCCCCCAAAACCGGAAAAGAGACTGAAGTCATTGAAAGCGCCAGCCCCGCAGAAGATCTGCTGGCTGACTACCCCTTCAACACCCACTCTCTTTCCAGTCTGTTGACCCAGAAAAAAACCAAGTCCACGACAGGTGAACAATGACGCAGATTGCGGTGTATGCCGATTGGGAGTCCTTGAATGGGCCCAGGCGTCTCGGTTTCCTGCATGCCCGAAAGACCCGGTCCACAGAAGTCTTCGAGTTTGAGTACGACAGGGTTGCGCTGGCCGATCCCGAGTTGAATTTCACAGCGCTGGACCCTCGCATCAGCCTCTATGAAGGCCGGCAGTTTCCCGGACAACATCAAAGCCGATTTGGCGTGTTCGCTGACTCAAGCCCGGATCGATGGGGCCAACTGTTGATGAAACGGCGGCTGGAACGGGATATCCGCGACGGCTTGATTGCCAAGGGCAGCAAGCTCCACGAATCAGATTTCCTGCTGGGTGTACATGACCTCTATCGGGTCGGTGCGATCCGCTACAAGCTTAATGACCAAGGCAACTTTCTCGATGATCGCGATGGCGTGGCCGCCCCGCCCTTCATTGAGTTGCGGGCGCTGGAGCAAGCCAGTCGAGCCTTGGAAAACGATCCGGACAACACCTCACTCGATGGCCGTGAGTGGCTGAGAATGTTGATCGCACCGGGCGGCTCACTCGGTGGTGCCCGCCCCAAGGCCAGCGTTGCAGACGAGCACGGTCACTTGTGGATCGCCAAGTTCCCCAGTACCCGCGATGACTATGACGTTGGCGCCTGGGAACTGGTGGTCAATGCCCTGGCCAATCACTGCGGCCTGCGCGTCGCAACCGGTATCGCCCGACGCTATGCCAGTGATCATCACTGCTTCATGGTCAAGCGCTTCGATCGCACCGAACGGGGTGGCCGACTGCACTTTGCCTCAGCCATGACCCTGACTGATCGCGTTGACGGGGACGATGCTTCAGTCGGCGCAAGCTACCTTGAGTTGGCCGAAGTGCTCATGGAACACGGCTCGCAAACCAACGCGGACCTACGGGAGTTATGGTCTCGCATTGTGTTCAACATTCTGGTTTCCAATACCGACGATCACCTGCGCAATCATGGCTTCATCCTCGACCCAGGTCGGGGATGGCGCTTGTCTGCCGCCTATGACATGAACCCGGTGGCCCATGCCGACGGTTTGAAACTCAACATCACCGATGCCGACAACGCACTGGATCTGGAGTTGGCGCGAGAAGTGGCGGAATATTTTCGGGTCAGTCATGCGGATGCAGAAAATATCATCGACCGCTTCAAAGACGTTGTCAGCCAATGGCCAACGCTGGCGCAGGCATTGGGGCTCTCAAAACGTGAGCAGGACAATATGGCGCCTGCATTTCGATTGGCGGAGCCTACGCAATGAACCTCGCCCCCCACTTTCCCGACACCCCCGCCATGCACCTGCTCATGCAGCTGCTGCACGAAGAAATCGGCCTGCCCGAACGAAAAACCATCAGCCTCGACACCTCGATCAATGTCGACCTTGGCTGCAACGGCGCGGATGCCCAGCACTTGATCGAAAGCCTGGAAGAGCAGTTCGCCATCGATTTCGTGGACTACGACAGTTATCGCTATTTCCAGCCCGACGGCTACGATGTATTCCTCAAGCGCAAAGCCAAGGGTCGCGGCGACAAGATTCCGCTGACCATCGGTATGCTCTACCGCGCCATCAAGGCGCAACGCTGGGACACCGAGGAGCTTGAAGGACGGTAACGTCCCCAGCCCATGACGATAAGGACATTATGGGGCGGCTGGGTCGCTGCAGGTGCTTGTCAGGCATTGTGCTGCACCTGAAAACCTGAATAACGCCCACAAAAAACCGCCCCGAGAGGCGGTTTTTTCATTGCATCAAACCAACGCTTACAACTGAGGACCGGCAGCCTTGATCGCGTCGCTCACGTCGAACTTCTTGAAGTTCTCGATGAACAGGCCGGCCAGTGCTTTGGCGGCTTCGTCGTAGGCGGCTTTGTCAGCCCAGGTGTTGCGTGGGTTCAGCAGGCCAGTCTCAACGCCCGGAACGGCCAGTGGCACGTCGAGGTTGATGGTGTCCAGGTGCTCGGTCTGGGTACCGATCAGCGCGCCGCTCTGGATCGCTGCGATCACCGCACGGGTGGTCGGGATGTTGAAGCGCTTGCCGACGCCGTAGCCGCCACCGGTCCAGCCGGTGTTGACCAGGTAGACCTTGGAGCCGAAGCCGCGGATGCGCTTGATCAGCAGTTCTGCGTATTCGCCAGCCGGACGCGGGAAGAACGGTGCGCCGAAGCAGGTAGAGAAGGTCGACTTGATGCCGCTGCCCGAACCCATTTCAGTCGAACCCACCAGCGCGGTGTAGCCGGACAGGAAGTGGTAGGCCGCTTGCTCTTCGTTGAGGATCGACACTGGCGGCAGCACGCCGGTCAGGTCGCAGGTCAGGAAGATGACAGCGTTCGGCTCGCCACCGAGGTTTTTCTCGGAGCGCTTGGCAACGTGCTCCAGCGGGTAAGCGGCGCGGCTGTTCTGGGTCAGGCTGACATCGGCGTAGTCGGCGTGCTTGGCGTCATCGATGACGACGTTTTCCAGCACTGCGCCGTGCTTGATGGCTTTCCAGATGACCGGCTCGTTCTTCTCGGACAGGTCGATGCACTTGGCATAGCAACCGCCTTCGATGTTGAACACCACGCCCTCGCCCCAACCGTGCTCGTCGTCACCGATCAGGTAACGGCTTTCGTCGGCGGACAGGGTGGTTTTCCCGGTGCCGGACAGACCGAAGAACAGGGTCACGTCGCCCTCTTCGCCGATGTTGGCGGCGCAGTGCATTGGCAGCACGTCGGCGGCCGGCAGCAGGAAGTTCTGCACCGAGAACATGGCTTTCTTCATTTCACCGGCGTAGCGCATGCCAGCGATCAGCACTTTCTTCTGTGCGAAGTTGAGGATCACGCAACCATCGGAGTTGGTGCCGTCACGCTCTGGAACGCATTCGAAGTTGGCAACGTTGAGCACTTGCCACTCATCACGGCCAGCCGGGTTGTACTGGGCCGGGTTGATGAACAGGCAGCGGCCGAACAGGTTCTGCCAGGCAGTCTGGGTGGTCATCTTCACGGCCAGGTAGTGGTCGGAAGCCGCACCTACATGCACGTGGGAAACAAAATGCTCTTGCGCGTTGTTGAACGCCTCTACGCGATCCCACAGGGCGTCGAACTTGTCGGCCGGGAACTTGCGGTTGATCGGGCCCCAGGCGATGGCGCCTGTGGTGGTCGGCTCATCAACGATGAAACGATCGACTGGCGAACGGCCGGTACGGTGACCGGTACGAACAACCAGTGCGCCGGTATCGGCAAGCTCGCCTTCACCGCGGTTGAGGGCTTCTTTAACCAGATCATCAACACTCAGATCGGTGTACACGGCGTTATTGGCTTGCGTCATGAGGTTCCCCGTCGGCCAGTGGCCGAGTGCTCCAAACGTTTTGTAGTAGAAAGTCGCGCACTACTACCGCGAAAAAAGTGGGCCGGATTATGCCAGAAAAGCCCAAAAATAGTAGGGCCCTCCCGTCGTAACGGCGTTATTCCGGCACAAACCAGTGAATTTACCTGCGCTGAACCGTTTTAGTGACGGGTATCTGACGGCGTCTCGACACCCGCTCCAGCAAACAATTGAGTGACATCGGCGGCATCAAACAGGTACTGCTGGTTGCAGAACTGGCAGTCGATCTCGATTTTTCCACCGTGTTCAATCACCAGGTTCTGCGCGTCTTCCATACCCAGACTGACCAGGGCATTGGCCGAACGTTCGCGCGAACAGCTGCAACGGAAGCGCAGTCTCTGCACATCGAACAGACGCACCTGCTCTTCATGGTAGAGGCGATGCAGCACGGTTTCGTTGTCCAGACTCAGCAGTTCATCGGCGGTCAGGGTGGTGGCCAGCGCGGTGAGGTGCTGCCAGCTGGCGGCGCGTTCCTCTTCGTCCTTCAAACGGTCGGCGGGCAACTGTTGCAGCAACAGGCCACGCGCGTGGCGGCCATCGGCGCACAGCTTGATGCGGGTGCCAATCTGCTGCGACATGACGAAGTAGTTGGTGAAGCAGTCGGACAACGTTTCGCCATCCAGATCGACGACGCCCTGATAGCGCTGGCCCTGGTTAGGGTCAATGGTCAGGGTCAGCGAGCCATCCGGCATCAAGTCGGCCAGGGTTGCGTCGGGGGCAATCCGGTCCGCCTCGTAACGCGCCAGGCCACGAATGTCGCGCTCACTGGAGCACTCGATCATCAGCAGCGGGATCGGACCTTCGGAACGGGCTTGAAGGATCAGCAACCCATCGAACTTCAATGTGCCGACCAGCAACGCCGCAGCCGCCATCAGCTCGCCGAGCAGTTGCGCGACCGGCTCCGGATAGGCGTGTTTGGCCAAGACTTCAGCGTAGCTGAGCTCTAGCGAAACCATCTCGCCACGGGTGTCGCTGTCATCGAAGATGAAGCGTTGGGTGAAGTCGTTATCCGGTAAGTCGGTCATAAGTCTGGTATCTGAAGTGGTGACAAAAAAGTAGTGGCAGAATTCGAGGTTACGCCCTGGCTATAGCGTATTGCAGCCTGGTATTGGGTTAGAGGGCGCTGTGCGCTTTACGACCAATGGCTCATGTACGGTAGGCCAATTACCTCATATGGCTACACGCAGGCGCAAATACAAGTCTTGGCCTGATTGATGTGATCGGTGGCTTCGGTCAATCAATCGTTGCTGCTGCCACGAAACTTGAACAGATCACGCCGTTGTTTCTTGCTCGGCTTGCCATCAGTACTCACCCCCAAAGCCCCCGCCTTGCGCTGCGCCGCCGCGTTTTCGCGCTTGGCGATACTGGCCTCGGTTTCGGCGTACAGCGTCTGTGCCTCCGGCGCGCCACGGCGCACGATCGACAGCGCCTGGACCACCACGGTGCGCTCCTCGAAACCGGTACGAATCACAAATTCATCGCCAATGCGCGGTTCCTTGCCCGGTTTGCAACGCTCACCCCGGCAATGCACCTTGCCGCTTTCAATCGCGGCCTTGGCCAAGGCACGCGTCTTGTAAAAACGCGCGGCCCATAACCATTTATCGAGGCGGACTTTGTCGTCCTCTTCGTTTTTTTGTGCCATGGGATTTCCTCATACTGAAATATTGGTGAACTGTACTACCGTTTCTGTCGTACCAAGAATTACCTCGTCTCGGATTACAATGCAGGCATTCCAGAACCTCCCTGAAGGGCTGGAAATCCGGGCCGTAGATATCTGTCGCCTTTTAATCATTATTCTGCGTGAATACCGCGAATCGGGCCGTGTGCGGCCCAGCGGTTACTACCGGTTGAGCACCTTTGAAGACATTTGACCATTTGACCGTCGTCGGTCTGCGCGAGTGGGTGGCGCTCCCGGATTTGGGAGTCGCGGGCCTTCGGGCAAAAATCGACACCGGCGCCAGCACCTCCAGCCTGCATGCCACCGACATCGAGACCTTCGAGCGCGACGGTGAGCAGTGGGTGCGTTTCACGGCGCACCTGGGCACGGTGGTGCAATTGCGTCACCGTCGTTGCGAAGCGCCGCTGGTGACGATGAAAACCATTAAAAGCTCTAACGGTCACGCGCAGGTGCGATACGTGATCAGCACCACCCTGGCGCTCGGTGATCGGGTCTGGCGAGTCCAGTTCACGCTCGCTTGTCGCAAATCCATGCGTTATCGCCTGTTACTCGGTTCCAAAGCCCTGATCGATGGCCAGTTGGTGGTCAATCCGGGCATTAAATATGTACAAGACAAGCCGGTGTTCCCGGTATCTACCTCCTCCACAGGTGTTGCATGAAGATCGCTGTGCTGTCGCGGAACCCGCGTCTGTATTCCACCCGCCGCCTGGTCGAAGCCGGTACCGAACGCGGCCATGAAATGGTGGTAGTCGACACCCTGCGCGCCTACATGAACATTGCCAGCCACAAACCGCAGATCCACTACCGCGGCAAACCGCTGGAAGGTTTCGATGCCGTGATCCCTCGCATTGGTGCGTCGGTCACGTTTTACGGTTGCGCAGTGTTGCGCCAGTTCGAAATGATGGGGGTTTTTCCGCTTAACGAATCGGTGGCCATCGCCCGCTCGCGGGACAAACTGCGTTCTCTGCAATTGCTGTCGCGCCGGGGCATCGGTTTGCCGGTGACCGGGTTTGCCCACTCGCCGGACGATATTCCCGACCTGATCGCGATGGTCAACGGCGCACCGCTGGTGATCAAGGTACTGGAAGGCACCCAGGGCATCGGCGTGGTGTTGTGCGAAACCGCCACGGCGGCAGAGTCGGTGATCGAGGCGTTCATGGGCCTCAAGCAAAACATCATGGTTCAGGAATACATCAAGGAGGCCGGCGGCGCCGACATTCGCTGCTTCGTGGTGGGCGACAAGGTGATTGCCGCCATGAAGCGCCAGGCCAAGCCGGGTGAGTTTCGCTCCAACCTGCATCGCGGCGGCAGCGCCAGCCTCATCAAGATCACGCCGGAAGAACGCATGACGGCGTTGCGGGCGGCCAAGGTCATGGGACTGGCGGTGGCGGGTGTGGATATCCTGCGCTCCAATCACGGGCCGCTGGTGATGGAAGTGAACTCATCGCCGGGCCTGGAAGGCATCGAGACCACCACCGGCAAGAACGTGGCGGGGATCATCATCGAGCATCTGGAGAAGAATGGCGGGCCGAATATGACGCGGACCAAAGGGAAAGGCTGATCCTGGAGGCTTGTGGCGGCTGGCAAGCCGCCATAAGCCCCACCGAAGAAATCAGCGCTTAAACCGCATCCCGCGGCAGCATCAACCCCAGCGGCAAGCGCACCCGCGCTTCCAGCCCTCCGCCGGAACGGTTGCGCAATTCAACATTGCCACCATGCATCGAAGCAATCCGCTTCACGATCGCCAATCCCAAACCGGTGCCCTTCCCGCCCCGTGCACGATCGCCACGGGTGAACGGGTTGAAGATCGCTTCCAGTTCCGCAGGATCGATTCCAGCACCACGATCCATCACGCTCAGCACCACATAAGGCGCGGCGGTGTCCCCGGATACGTATGCCGCCACTTCCACGCCGCTGCCGGCGTGATGCAGCGCGTTGCCAATCAGGTTGTTCAGCAGTCGCTTCATTGACACCCGACGCAGCGGGAATGGCTGGATCGGTTCCAGACGCAAGCGCACTTTTTCCTCGGTCTGGTTGTACGGCGCGGCGACTTCGCGGACCAGGTCGCTCAGGTCCACCTCTTCCACCGACTCATCGCGACCATCGCGAATGAACGCCAGGAACTGATCGAGAATCGCGTCCATGTCTTCGATGTCGCGAACCATGTCGTCGGTCAGGTCGCTGCGGTCGCCCATCAACTCCAGGGACAAGCGCAAACGGGTCAGTGGCGTACGCAGGTCGTGGGACACCCCGGCCAGCATCAGCTCGCGCTCGCGACCGGCCTGCTCGACATCTTCGGCCATCTGGTTGAAGGCGCGATACACCTCGGTCATTTCACTGGGCGTATCGCTGATCGGCAGACGCACGCTGCGACCCTGGCCAAGCTGGCGTGCGGCATAGACGAGGCGCTTCAGAGGCTGATTGAGCTGGCTGACAAAAATCCACGCCGCTGCAGTGGACAGCAAGCCAATGGCGAGAAACCAGCCCAGGACGTTCCAGATTTTCTGGCCGCGCAGCGGATGCGGGTACAGCGGTACTTTCAACCAGCCTTCGCCCAGGCTTGGCGCCCGGACCCACAACGCCGGCGGTGAATGCATGCGCAATCGCACCTCGGTGTCCGCCCCCAGTTCGGCCTGCATCTGCCGCTGGTAGATCTCGCTGTAGGGCCAGTGTTGCTCACCTTCCGGCACGCCGGCACCTACCACCCGTATCAGGGGCACGGCATCGGCGATCTTGTCGCGGTTGTTTTCATCGGCGGCCCAATAGGCGCGCAGTGTCAGGGCGACACCGTGGCTGTACTGACGGTCCACCAGCACGTCTTCGTTCATCAACAGATAAACCAGGGTCAGCGCCTTGGAAAACAGGACGACGATGAGCACCAGCCAAAGGGTGCGGGAGAAGAAGCTCTGGGGGAACCAAACCGGGGTTTTCATGGATAACCGCTACATACTTGCAGGAGCGAGCCATGCTCGCATATTGCGGATCGCGAGTCTGCGGGCGGGATCATATGATCCATCGCCCGTACGACCCGCTCCTACAAATCACCGATCACTTGGTGGCGGTGCCATCCGGAACGAACACGTAGCCTACACCCCAGACCGTCTGGATATAACGCGGCTTGGATGGATCCGGCTCGATCATCCGGCGCAGACGGGAGATCTGCACGTCGATGGAACGCTCCAGGGCATCCCATTCGCGGCCACGGGCCAGGTTCATCAGCTTGTCACGGGTCAGCGGCTGACGGGCATTCATCACCAGGGCCTTGAGTACCGCAAACTCACCGGTGGTGAGCATGTGCACTTCTTCACCACGCTTGAGCTCGCGGGTGGCCAGGGACAGTTCGTAGTCGCCGAAGGTCACGCTTTCGTCTTCGCTGCCCGGTGCGCCCGGCACCGGGGCCGATTGACGACGCAATACAGCCTTGACGCGCGCCATCAGCTCGTCCGGGTTGAACGGCTTGGCCAGGTAATCGTCGGCGCCCAGTTCCAGGCCCTTGATACGGCTCAGCTCATCGCCCTTGGCGGTCAGCATGATGATCGGAATCTGATTGTTCGCGCCGCGCAGGCGGCGGCAGGCGGTCAGGCCGTCTTCGCCGGGCAGCATCAGGTCGAGGACGACCAGGTTGAACACTTCGCGCGCCAGCAGGCGATCCATTTGCTCGGTGTTCGGGACGGCACGGGCGCGGTAGCCCTTGCTGACGAAAAAACGCTCCAGCAGGCTGCTGAGGCCCGGATCGTCGTCAACAATAAGAATTTTCTCGCCTTCAGCAATGTTTGCAGTGCTGCTCATTGGATGCTCCTTTGATCTCGGCGCGCATTATGGCGTAGCTGCCGTTATACGCACCGTGTGCATTGTTAGCAGATTTTTCCTCTACCGCCAGAAAACCGGCCGTTACACCTGCACCCCGCGATGCCCCCTAACGGCAGAACGCTGGTTATAATGCGCGGCCATTTGTGTCAGGCAACATCGGACCGGTACTACAGACAGACGCTATTTATTTTCGTAGCGTTGGCAGTATTTGTTCGATTTCACGGGTCAACGGAGTGCCTGTTGACTCAGGTAGCGGCGCAGGCCAGGCCGCTCAACCAGACTCGCCAAGCCCCTATTTCTGCGCCTGCGAGCCTGCTTTCACAATTTGTCAGGTGGTTTTATGGACAGCATCAACAGCCGCATCGCCGAGGAACTCGGCGTACGCCCACAACAGGTCGAAGCGGCCGTCGCGCTACTCGATGAAGGCTCCACGGTTCCCTTCATCGCCCGTTACCGGAAAGAAGTGACCGGCAGCCTCGATGACACCCAGTTGCGTCATCTGGAAGAGCGTCTGCGCTACCTGCGAGAACTCGACGAACGGCGCATCAGCATCCTGGCCAGTATCCAGGAGCAAGGCAAGCTGACCCCGCAACTCGAGCGTGACATCAAGCTCGCCGACACCAAGACCCGCCTCGAAGACTTGTACCTGCCGTACAAGCAGAAGCGCCGCACCAAGGGCCAGATCGCCCTCGAAGCCGGCCTCGGCGACCTGGCCGACGGCCTGTTCAACGACCCGACCCTGACGCCGGATGCCGAAGCCGCCCGCTTCGTCGATGCCGAAAAAGGCGTGGCCGACGTGAAAGCTGCCCTCGAAGGCGCCAAATACATCCTCATGGAGCGCTTCGCCGAGGACGCCGGCCTGCTGGACAAGCTGCGCAATTACCTCAAGCAGGAAGCCACCCTCAGTGCCCGCGTGATCGCCGGCAAGGAAGAGGAAGGCGCCAAGTTCCGCGACTACTTCGAACACGACGAACCGCTCAAAAGCATGCCATCGCACCGCGCGCTGGCGATTTTCCGTGGCCGCAACGAAGGCATTCTCAGCTCCGCGCTGAAAGTCGGCGACGAATTGCCCGGCACCATGCACCCGTGCGAAGGCATGATCGGCCAGCACGTCGGCATCCAGAACCAGAACCGCGCCGCCGATAAATGGCTGGGCGAAGTGGTGCGCTGGACCTGGAAGGTCAAGCTCTACACCCACCTGGAAACCGACCTGCTGGGCGAACTGCGCGATAGCGCGGAAACCGAAGCGATCAACGTGTTCGCCCACAACCTGCACGACCTTCTGCTGTCGGCCCCGGCCGGCCCGCGCGCCACCCTGGGCCTCGACCCGGGCCTGCGCACCGGTTGCAAGGTCGCCGTGGTCGATTCCACCGGCAAGCTGCTGGATCACGCCACGGTTTATCCGCACGTGCCGCACAACAAATGGGACCAGACCATCGCCGTGCTGGCCGCCCTGTGCGCCAAACATTCTGTCGATCTGATCGCCATCGGCAACGGCACCGCCAGCCGTGAAACCGACAAGCTGGCCGCTGAACTGATCAAAAAATACCCGGCCATGAAGATGACCAAAGTCATGGTCTCCGAAGCCGGTGCATCGGTTTACTCGGCGTCGGAACTGGCGTCCAAGGAATTTCCGGACCTGGACGTGTCGATCCGTGGCGCCGTGTCGATTGCCCGCCGCCTGCAAGACCCGCTGGCCGAGCTGGTGAAGATCGATCCGAAATCCATCGGTGTCGGTCAGTACCAGCACGACGTGTCGCAGCTGAAACTGGCGCGCGGCCTGGATGCGGTGGTCGAGGACTGCGTGAACGCCGTGGGTGTGGACGTGAACACCGCTTCCGTGGCGCTGCTGGCGCGCATTTCCGGCCTCAACGCGACCCTGGCGCAGAATATCGTCAGCCACCGCGACGAGCACGGTGCTTTCAAAACCCGCGCCGCGCTGAAGAAAGTCGCGCGCCTGGGCGAAAAAACCTTCGAACAGGCCGCCGGTTTCCTGCGCGTCATGAACGGCGAGAACCCGCTGGATTCGTCCGCCGTGCACCCGGAAGCCTATCCACTGGTGCAGCGTATCGCGGCTGAAACCGACCGCGACATTCGCTCGCTGATTGGCGATGCCGCGTTCCTCAAGCGCCTCGACCCAAAGAAATACACCGACGAAACCTTCGGCCTGCCGACCGTGACCGACATTCTCCAGGAGCTGGAAAAACCGGGGCGCGATCCACGTCCGGAGTTCAAGACCGCCGAATTCCAGGAAGGCGTCGAAGACCTCAAGGACTTGCAACTGGGCATGATCCTCGAAGGCGTGGTGACCAACGTGACCAACTTCGGCGCATTCGTCGACATCGGCGTGCATCAGGACGGTTTGGTGCATATCTCCGCACTATCGGAGAAGTTCATCAAAGATCCGCGGGAAGCGGTGAAAGCCGGTGATGTGGTGAAAGTGAAGGTCATGGAAGTCGACATCCCGCGTAAACGCGTGGGCCTGTCGATGCGCATGAGCGACACCCCGGGCGAGAAAATCGACGGTGCCCGTGGTGCACGTCCGGGATCGGCCCCGCGCCAATCCCAGAACACCGCGCCACGCAAGGAAACCACGGCGGCGGCACCGGCCAACAACGCCATGGCTTCGCTGTTCGCCAACGCCAAGCAGTTGAAGAAACGCTGATGGACATCCCGGCCGGGCTGACCGAAAGCGCGTTTTTCAAGCTGCTGGGCTGTCGCTTGCACAGCCTGGAAACCGGGGTGGCGCAAGTCGCCCTGGCGCTGGAACCACAGTTGCGCAATCGCGGTGGCAAGCTGCACGGTGGGGCCTTGTTCAGTCTGGTGGACATTGCCATGGGGCTGGCCTGTTCCAGCACCCACGGCTTTGACCAGCAGAGCGCGACCATCGAATGCAAGATCAACTACATCCGCGCCGTCGCTGACGGTGAGGTGATGTGCACGGCGCGGGTGATCCACCCGGGCCGGCGCACACTGGTGGTCGAGGCCGATGTGATGCAAGGCGACAAACTCGTCGCAAAAGCACAAGGCACGTTCGCAGTCCTGTAGCTACGCATCACCGATTTGAGTTAATTTCGGCGCAATGAAACCTGTGGGAGCGAGCAACCTCGCTCCCACAGGAATTGTGCGGTTATTGACTGACCGGCATATGGCCTGAGCGGCTCCAAAAACCAGGCGAAAACGCCAGTTTTAACTTCACCCTTGTAGACCGTCTTGCCCACCCCCATATTGGGGCGACTGACGCGTGAAGGAATCCAACTTGAGCGAACTTCTCAACCGCCGCCTGGCCCTGCTCGGCGAGCGCGCTAACCTCTCTCTGCTCGAACAGTGTCTTCACGGCATCGAACGTGAATGCCTGCGCGTGACCGATGAAGGTCGCCTGGCGCAAACGCCGCACCCGGAAGCATTGGGTTCCGCGCTAACCAACGAACAGATCACCACCGATTATTCCGAATCGCTGCTGGAGTTCATCACCCCGGCCCTGCCCGACCCGGCGGACACGCTGGCGAGCCTGGACAAGATTCACCGCTTTGCCTACAGCAAGCTCGGCAACGAGTACTTGTGGAGTCCATCGATGCCGTGCCCGCTGCCGGCCGAGGAAGATATCCCGATCGCCTATTACGGCACGTCCAACATCGGTCAGCTCAAGTACGTCTACCGCAAGGGCCTGGCCCTGCGTTACGGCAAGACCATGCAGTGCATCGCCGGGATTCACTACAACTTTTCCCTGCCGGAGAAACTCTGGCCCCTGCTCAAGCAGGCCGAAGGTTTCGTCGGCACCGACCGCGACTATCAGTCGTCGGCCTACATCGCCCTGATCCGCAACTTCCGCCGCTACAGCTGGCTGCTGATGTACCTGTTCGGCGCATCGCCAGCACTGGACGCCGGCTTCCTGCGCGGTCGCTCGCATCAGTTGGAACAGCTGGATCCGGACACCCTGTACCTGCCTTATGCCACCAGCCTGCGCATGAGTGACCTGGGTTACCAGAGCAACGCCCAGGCCGGCCTGACGCCGTGCTACAACGACCTGAGCAGCTACATCGACAGCCTGCGCAAAGCGGTGGCCACACCCTATGCGCCGTACGTCGAAGTCGGCACCCACAAGGACGGTGAGTGGGTTCAACTCAACACCAACATCCTGCAGATTGAAAACGAGTACTACTCCAACATCCGCCCCAAACGCGTGACCTACACCGGCGAACGGCCGATCCAGGCGCTGATGGCCCGCGGCATCCAGTACGTTGAAGTTCGCTGCCTGGACATCAACCCGTTCCTGCCGACGGGTATCGATCTCACCGAATCGCGCTTCCTCGACGCTTTCCTGCTGTACTGCGCCCTGAACGACAGCCCGCTGCTGACCAACACCAGTTGCGGCAATGCGACCTCGAACTTCCTCAGCGTGGTCAAGGAAGGTCGCCGTCCGGGCCTGCAACTGCAACGCGACGGTCACCCCGTTGACCTGAAAGAGTGGGCCGCACAATTGCTGGAAAACATCGCGCCACTGGCGGCGATGCTCGATCAGAGCCACGGCGGCGATGCTCACAGCAAGGCGCTGGATGCGCAGTTGGCCAAGGTTCAGGACCCCTCCCTGACGCCATCGGCCCAGGTCCTGGCGACCATGGCCGAGCACAAGGAAAGCTTTGCCCAGTTCTCCCTGCGCCAGAGCCGCGCCCACGCCGAGTTTTTCCGCAGCGAACCATTGCCGGCTGAAGAACAGGCCCGGTTTGAAGAACTGGCGCGTACGTCGCTGGCTCAACAAGCGGAGCTGGAACAGAACGAAGTCGGCGATTTCGACGTGTTTGTCGGGTCGTATCAGGCGAGCATCCTGGCGATCAGCAACTGACATCAGAAGGTTCTTCGGACCTTATCGCGAGCAGGCTCGCTCCCACAGTGGACTTTCAGTGTTGCCACAACTGTGTGCACACCCTGTTAGCACTGTGTGAGTGAGCCTGCTCGCGATTGAGCACGCAGCGGCCACGTTTAGGTTTTTCCGCTAATAAGCTAATTCGAAAAAGTTATTTATTTTTGAATTCTTATATCATTTAGTCTCCTTTTCACGCCGACTCTCGGTCGCCTGACAAGGAGCTTCTCGATGAAACTGCATTTCCCTCTTCGCCTGCTGGCGGCCGCTTCTTTGGCGGCAGCGAGCTTCTTTGCCCAGGCGGCTGACGTGACTGTCGCCTACCAGACCACCGTTGACCCGGCGAAAGTCGCCCAGGCCGACGGCGCCTATGAAAAAGCCACCAAGGCCGACATCAGCTGGCGCAAATTCGATAACGGTGCCGACATCATCGCCGCCATCGCCTCCGGCGACGTGCAGATCGGCTACCTCGGTTCCAGCCCCCTGACGGCGGCCATTACCCGCAAAGTCCCGGTGGAAACCTTCCTCATCGCCACCCAGATCGGCGCCGCCGAAGCGCTGGTGGCCCGTGATGGTTCCGGGATCAAGACCCCACAAGACCTGATCGGCAAGAAAATCGCCGTGCCATTCGTTTCCACCGGCCACTACAGCCTGCTGGCCGCGCTGAAGCACTGGAACATCGATCCGTCGAAAGTCACCGTCCTCAACCTCGCGCCGCCAGCCATCATCGCCGCATGGAAACGCGGTGACATCGATGCCACCTACGTGTGGGACCCGGCCCTGGGCGTCGCCAAGGAAAACGGCAAAGTGCTGATCACCTCCGGCGAACTGGCCAAGTTTGGCGCGCCGACCTTCGATGCCTGGATCGTGCGTAAAGACTTCGCCGAGAAGCACCCGGAAATCGTCACCGCATTCGCCAAGGTGACCCTGGACGCCTACGCCGACTACCGCAAAGACCCGAAAGCCTGGCTGGCCAATCAAGGCAACGTCGACAAACTTGTAAAACTGTCTGGCGCCAAGGCCAGCGATATTCCGCTGCTGCTGCAAGGCAACGTTTATCCGCTGGCGGCTGATCAGGTCATCACCCTCGGCGCACCGACCACCAAGGCCATCACCGACACCGCCGCGTTCCTCAAGGAACAAGGCAAGGTCGAGGCTGTGCTGCCTGACTACGCGCCGTACGTCAGCGCCAAGTTCATTACCCACTGATCGGGAGTTCATCGCCATGGCCTTGCTACAGCTGGAGCGTATCAGCGCACAGTACCCAGGCAGCCCGGAACCGGTGCTGTCGGATATTTCCCTGACCCTGGGGCCCCAGCAATTGCTGGTCGCCCTCGGCCCGTCCGGCAGTGGCAAGACCTCGCTGTTGAACCTGATTGCCGGTTTCGTCGAACCCAGCGCCGGGCGCATCACCCTCGATGGCGTCCCGGTCAAAGGCCCGAGCGCCGAACGCGGCGTGGTGTTCCAGGATGACGCCCTGCTGCCCTGGCAGGACGTGCTGGCCAACGTCGGCTTCGGTCTGGAACTGGCCGGCATCTCTCGGGACAAACGCGAAATCCGCGCCCGGGAAATGCTGGCACTAGTGGACCTTTCCGGCTTTGAAAACCGCCGCATCTGGCAACTGTCCGGTGGGCAGAAGCAGCGCGTCGGCCTGGCCCGCGCCCTCGCTGCCGACCCACGCGTTCTATTGATGGACGAACCCTTTGGCGCCCTCGATGCGTTCACCCGCGAGCAGATGCAGGAACTGCTGCTGCAAGTCTGGCGGCGCACGGCCAAACCGGTGTTCCTGATTACCCATGACATCGAGGAAGCGGTGTTCCTCGCCACCGACCTGATTCTGCTGGCGCCCAATCCGGGGCAAATCGTCGAGCGCCTGAGCCTGGACTTCGGTCAGCGTTACGCGGCCGGCGAGTCGGCACGGGCGATCAAATCCGACCCGCGCTTTATCGAAACCCGCGAACACGTGCTCGCCAGAGTCTTCTCCCAACGCAGCGCCGCCCAGCGGCAGGAGCGCGCATGAGCAGCTATGAAATCCCGGCCGTAGCGGTGAAACCTGGCGCTTCGGTGATTCCGGTTCGTCGCACTTTGAGCACTCGCTGGATCAGCGTGCTGACGCTGATTGCCCTGGTGGTGATCTGGTGGGCCGTGACGGCGACCGGTTTGATTGAACCCTTGTTCCTGCCGCCACCGTCCGCTGTCCTTCAAAAAGGCTGGTTGCTGGCCACCAGCGGCTACATGGATTCGACCTTGTGGCAGCACCTGGGCGCGAGCCTCAGCCGCATCGGCCTGGGCCTGGGCTTCGCGGTGCTGACCGCCGTACCCGTTGGCATCGCCATCGGCCACAACCGCATTGCTCGCGGCGTTCTCGATCCGCTGATCGAGTTCTACCGCCCGATTCCACCGCTGGCCTACCTGCCACTGATCGTGATCTGGTGCGGCATCGGCGAGCTGTCGAAAGTGCTGCTGATCTACCTGGCCATTTTCGCCCCGATCGCCATCGCCACCGCCACTGGCGTGCGCACCGTCGACCCGGCGAAATTGCGCGCCGCGCAGTCGTTGGGCGCGACCCGTGCGCAGTTGATTCGCCATGTGATTCTGCCCAGCGCGTTGCCGGACATTTTGACCGGCGTGCGCATTGGCCTGGGTGTGGGCTGGTCGACACTGGTCGCCGCCGAATTGATCGCCGCCACCAGTGGCCTGGGCTTCATGGTGCAGTCGGCCGCGCAGTTCCTGGTCACCGATGTGGTGGTCCTGGGGATTCTGGTGATCGCGCTGATTGCCTTTGCCATGGAGATGGGCCTGCGCGCCCTGCAACGCAAACTGGTGCCATGGCACGGCCAGGCTCACTAAAAATTGCCACGTGAAATACCTGTGGAGCGGGCTTGCTCGCCCCCACAGGAGTCAACACTCAGAATTGAAGAGAACCCTCATGAGCCACCTGACCATCGTCCCCTTAAGCTCCGCCCTCGGCGCACAGATCAGCGGCGTCGACATCAGCCAGCCGCTGAACCTGGAACAGCGTGACGCCATCGAGCAAGCGCTGCTCAAGCATCAGGTGCTGTTCTTCCGCGACCAACCGATCACGCCACAGCAGCAAGCGCGTTTCGCGGCCAATTTCGGTGACCTGCACATTCACCCGATCTACCCGAACGTGCCGGAACAACCAGAAGTTCTGATCCTCGACACCGCCGTCACCGACGTTCGGGATAACGCGATCTGGCACACCGACGTGACCTTCCTGCCCACCCCGGCGATGGGCGCGGTGCTCAGCGCCAAGCTGTTGCCGGAGTTCGGCGGCGACACCCTGTGGGCCAGTGGCATCGCCGCGTACGAGGCCTTGTCCGTGCCGATGAAAACCTTGCTCGAAGGGCTGACCGCCACCCACGACTTCACCCGTTCGTTCCCGATGGAACGCTATGGCAACACACCGCAGACGCTGGTGCAGTGGGAAGAAGCACGACGCAAGAATCCGCCGCTGTCGCATCCGGTGATCCGCACCCACCCGGTGAGCGGACGCCGCTCGCTGTTCGTCAACGAAGGCTTCACGTCGAAGATCAACGAGCTGGCGGAAACCGAGAGCGAAGCGATTTTGAAGTTCCTGTTCGCCCACGCCACCCGGCCGGAATTCACCATTCGCTGGCGCTGGCAGAAAGACGACATCGCGTTCTGGGATAACCGCGTGACACAACATTACGCGGTGGACGATTACCGGCCGGCGCGGCGGGTGATGCAGCGCGCGACGGTGTTGGGGGATGTGCCGTTCTTTAGGTGAGCCCTGATTTTTTCACTGATGTTAATGGCCTCATCGCGGGCAAGCCCGCGATGAGGCCAGAACAGGCACCGAAAAACCTGGCGCCCGAACACTTACTCAGCCGTCGAAGGCTTCTCCCACAAATTGATCCCGCCCTCCTGGGCAAAGCGGTCGATCTCTGCCAGTTCCTGCTCACTGAAACTCAGGTTCTTCAAGGCCCCAACGTTCTCGATAATCTGCTCCGGCCGGCTCGCACCGATCAGCGCCGAGGTCACGCGCGGGTCGCGCAGGGTCCAGGCCAGGGCCAGTTGCGCCAGACTTTGACCGCGACGCTTGGCGATCTCGTTGAGCGCACGCACATGGGCAATGTTGGCTTCCGACAAGTGCGAAGCCTGCAACGAACCACCGCCCGGACGGTTGACCCGCGCATCCTCCGGTACGCCGTTGAGGTACTTGTCGGTCAGCAAACCCTGGGCCAGCGGCGTGAACGCAATCACCCCCGTGCCGAGTTCGTCGGTGGTATCGAGCAGGTCTTTTTCCACCCAGCGATTGAGCAGGTTGTACGCCGGCTGATGGATCAGCAGCGGCACTTTCCACTCTTTGAGCAACGCCGCCATTTCGCGGGTCTTCACCCCGGAATAGGACGAGATGCCGATGTACAGCGCCTTGCCCTGTTGCACCGCGGTGGCGAGCGCACTGGCGGTTTCTTCCAGCGGGGTGTCCGGGTCGAAACGGTGGGAATAGAAAATGTCCACGTAGTCCACGCCCAGGCGTTGCAGGCTCTGGTCGAGGCTGGCCAGCACGTACTTGCGCGAACCGCCGCCCTGGCCGTAAGGCCCCGGCCACATGTCCCAACCGGCCTTGCTGGAGATGATCAACTCATCGCGGTATTGCTTGAAGTCTTCACGCAGCAAACGCCCGAAGTTGATCTCGGCGCTGCCGTAGGGCGGGCCATAGTTGTTGGCCAGGTCGAAATGGTTAATGCCCAGGTCGAACGCGGTGCGCAACAACGCACGCTGGGTATCGATCGGCGTGCTGTCGCCGAAGTTGTGCCACAGGCCCAGGGACAGCGCCGGCAGCACCAGCCCGCTGCGGCCCACGCGGCGGTAAGGAATGGAGTCGTAGCGGTTTTCGGCAGCGGTGTAAGTCATCGAATCCTCTCTTGTCTGTCTTGAAATCTGGTATCGACTGCTTCGCCAGTCGCACAGCATACGCTCAGACAAACGCCAAAAAACTCAAGATTCGATTAACTGCTGAAACGTTTCAAATTTCTTTCGTCGAACCTTATGCCGACAATTCGCGCAATGCTGCCGCCGCCAAAAAACCGGAACGCGAACTGTAGCGTTGGTCGCGCCTGACAGTCTGATCAATACGCTCAAGCAATTGCTCGGGCAGCGTTGCATTGAAACGCACCGACTTTCCGAAATAAGGCGTGATATCGAACTCCACCACCGCCCACACCCCACCGGCGTACTCTGGGTTATCAAGGTGAGCGTCGATCTCGCGAACCTGCGGCAATGGATCACCATCGGCAACCAGTCCTTCGTAATGCAGAGAAAGCGCCTCTTTCACGCTCTCGAGCGCTTGCGCCACCGTGCTACCGGCCGAGAAACAACCCGGCACATCCGGGACAATCACTCCGTAGTCCGAGTCGGCATCCTTGTGCAGAACAACCGGGAATTTCATCTTGATGAGTCCTTCATATGATGTGTCCCAGCAGGGACTTTCGTATCCAGTGACGGGCATCATTTCAGCCCCGCCTGTTTCAATATGCTGTTGATCGTTCCTTTCGGAAGATCCGAATCAGGATGTTTGACCGTCACTCTTCCGGCCTTGCAGGGATGCTTGTACTGATGATGGCTGCCCCTTACCGCAACCAGATACCAACCATCGCCCTCGATCATCCTGATCATTTCCCGACTTCGCATTTCCTTCGCCTTTTTCGACAGCAATCGCTGCGTACTTTAGGCAGAGTGAAACGATAACAATACACACAATACACACTCTGAAAGATAATAGTCAGTCCGACGGAGTCGACTTTGCTCTCGGACCGGCGGCTATCCCGCCCCCGCAAACACCTCCCCCAACCAATCCACAAACACACGAACCCGTGGCGACATGTGGCGGTTGTGGGGATAAAGCACTGACACCGGCATCGGCGGCGGTGGTGTCTCGGTGAGGACTTCCTTCACCAGGCCCTGGGCGATTTGCGTTTCCATCCGGTAGTGCGGGCACTGGATAAGCCCCAGCCCCGCAATCGCCGAGGCGGCGTAGATTTCTGCGCCAAACACCGAAATGGCGCCCTCGATGGCCACTTCCTTGAGCTCGCCCTCGACCATGAATTCGAACGGGAACAACTTGGCGGTGCTGCGGGAAACGTAGTTCACCGCCCGATGGTTTTTCAGGTCATCGAGGCTCTGCGGTTCGCCGTATTGGCGCAGGTAGGCCGGGCTGGCACAGGTGATCTGGCGCAGGCTGGCGACGCGTTTGCCGATCAGGGTCGAGTCGCTCAACGAGCCGGCGCGCAGCACGCAGTCGACGCCTTCGGCGATCAGGTCGACAAAACGGTCGGCCTCGCTGATCGACAGTTCGATGTCCGGGTATCGCGCCATGAATGGCGGCAGGGCCGGGATCACGAAGTGCCTGGCCAAAGTGCCGTGCAGGTCGACCCGCAAGCGGCCTTTCGGCGCCACGCCACGAAACGCCAGCTCAGCCTCTTCCAGCTCCGCCAGCAACTGCACGCAACGCGGGTAGTAGGCCTCGCCATCCAGCGTCGGCCGCACCTTGCGCGTGCTGCGCTCCAGCAAACGCGTGCCCAACCAGGCTTCGAATTGGTTCAGCGTGTGGGTCAGGGTTGCGCGCGGCAGGTTCAGGTCATCCGCCGCCAGGGTGAAGCTGCTGCGCTCATAAATACGCACGAACACCTTCATCGCTTTGACTTGATCCACACTGAACTCCTGACGCTCGATTGTTGGCGATTATTGAACAGTCAAGGCAACTCTCGTGCATTTATCGGCCTGAGTAAACATGTGAAATTGGCGCCACTCCCCCATCAACAGGAACCCTCGCCATGACTACCCAGACTTCGAAAGTTGCCATCGTGACCGGCGCCTCCCGCGGCATCGGCGCGGTCATCGCCAAACAGCTGGCCGGTGAGGGTTTTGCCGTCGCCATTAACTACGCCAACAGCGCCACCGAAGCGTCAAAACGGGTGGTGGAATTGCGTCAGGCCGGCCATCAGGCCATCGCGATCAAGGCGGATGTCGCCAACGCCGAGGACGTGCGCCGGATGTTCGATGAAACCGAAGCACAGCTGGGCAAGGTTGATGTGCTGGTCAACAACGCCGGCATTCTCAAGGTCATGCCGTTGGCGCAACACAGTGATGAACTGTTCGAGCAGACCTTCAACATCCACGCGCGCGGCACCTTCAACACCCTGCGTGAGGCGGCCACGCGCCTGAACGACGGCGGGCGGATCATCAACTTCTCCAGCAGTACCGTCGGCCTGAACCTGCCGGGTTACGCCGTGTACATCGCCAGCAAAGCGGCGGTGGAATCCCTGACCCAGGTGTTCGCCAAGGAAATGCGCGGTCGCAACATCACCGTCAATGCGGTGGCACCGGGCCCGGTGGCGACTGACCTGTTCCTGCACGGCAAGAGCGAAGAGCAGATCCAGACCTTCGCCAAAATGGCGCCACTGGAGCGCCTGGGTCAGCCGGAAGACATTGCCCGAGTGGTGTCGTTTCTGGTCGGGCCGGATTCGTCTTGGGTCAATGGGCAGATACTGCGGGTCAATGGTGGGTTGGTTTAAGCTGCTGTGGAGGCAGGCTAGACGCCTTCGCTGGCAAGCCAGCGAAGGCGGCCTCAAAAGCAGCACACCACTGGAGGAAACACCCGATGCACACCACCATCATCATCACCTTCGGCCTGATCCTCCTGGCGCTGATGCTGTTCATCGGCGAGAAAATCGGCTTCACCCGCCAGACCCTGGCCTACGGCTTTGTCGCGCTGTGGCTGGCGCTCACACTGATCAATTCCGCGGTCGGCATGGTTCACGCCGGCCAGCCATTGAGCACCGAAGTGGTGGTCGGCACCGTGGTATTCAGCGTCCCGGTGGCGGCGCTGGTGTTGTTCATGGTGCTGAGCAGCGAACCCTGAGCCCCCGATCAACGCACCAGATGCAGGAACTGCATGTGCCGTTCGTACTGATCAAGGATGTCGTTGATGATCTGCTCCTTGGTGTAGCCCACCAGATCGTAGTTCTGACTGCCCTCGCTCAAATGCACTTCGGCCCGGTAATAACGACGGTTGTTGAGCTCCTTGGAGCCCATGCCGCCCCGGGCAAATGACGGCGTGAAGTAGCCACGCATCTGCACCTGATAGATAAAGGGATGCTCGTCACCGTGACCGATTTCCAGGCTGACGTTGTCATTGGCCGGGTCCGGCTGCGTGACGACCTTCAGGCCCTTTTCGACGAACACCGCCGAGACTTCTTCAATGGCCGGGCGCACCGTCGAATCGAGGAAGCGATAGACCTCGTCCCGTGACGGGAAATGCACCGCCTGGCTCAAGCGCTGACGCCAGCCGCCACGCCGCGAGCCGGACACTGGCGCCAGGGAATGCAACTGTGCGATCTGCTTTTGCGATTCGAGATAAAACGCTTTGTGCAGCCCCCACATCATCAACAGCAAAATCAGCGAGAACGGCAGCGAAGTCAGCACCACCGCCGACTTCAGCGCATCGATGCTGCCGGAGAACAGCAGCGCACTGGTCACCAGCGCGGTCATCGCGCCCCAAAACACCCGCAGCCATTTCGGCCCGTCTTCGTCCGGGTTACCGCCCTTGGCGGAGAGCGTCGACAACACCACCGTGCCGGAGTCAGCGGAAGTCACGAAGAACACGAAGCTGATGAACACCGTGACCGCAATCACGGTTTTGCTCCACGGGTAGGTTTCCAGCAGCAGGTAAAGGGTCATCGACGGGTTATCGATGGCTGACATGCCCAGCGCACTCATGCCGTGGTTGAGCACCTGATCGATGGCGCTGTTGCCGAAGATCGACATCCACGCTAGGGTAAAACCGAGCGGGATCAACAGTACACCGAAGACGAATTCGCGGATGGTGCGGCCACGGGAAATCCGCGCGATGAACAAGCCCACGAATGGCGACCACGCAATCCACCAGGCCCAATAGAACACCGTCCAGCCGCCGAGCCAGTCACTGGGTTTGTCGTAGGCGTACAGATCGAAACTCTTCATCGGCAACGCGCCGAGGTAGTCGCCGATATTCTGGATCAAGGTATTGAGCAGGTGCTGCGTCGGGCCGGCGAACAACACGAACAGCAGCAACGCGCAGGCCAGCAGCATGTTGATGTCGGACATGACCCGCACGCCCTTGTCGACGCCGGAGACGGCAACGATGATCGCCGCCCCCATCATCAGGGTGATCAGGCCGACCTGAATCCACTGGGTGTGGGCGATGCCGAACAGGTAGTCCAGGCCCGAGTTGAGGTGCAGTACCCCAAAGCCCATGTCCGCACCGAGCCCGAACACCGTGGCGATGATGCCGAAGCCATCCACCGCGTAGCCGATCGGCCCGTTGATGCGCTTGCCAATCAGCGGATACAGCGCCGAACGCAGCGCCAGCGGCAGGTTATGGCGGTAGGCGAAATAGGCCAGCGCCATGCCGACGAAAGCGAACACACCCCAGCCGTGCAGGCCCCAGTGCAGGAACAGAATCTGCATCGCCTGACGCGCCGCATCCGCCGTGCCGGCCTCGCCTTGGGGTGGCTGCAGCATGTGGGTCAGCGGTTCGGACACACAGAAGAAAAACAGGGTGATGCTGATGCCGGCGGCGAACAACATGCCGGCCCAGGACAGGTAGCTGAACTCGGGCTCGTCGTGGTCGGCACCGAGCTTGATCTTGCCGTAGCCGGACAAGGCGGTGACCACCACGAAGACCAGATACAGCGTCATCGCCAGCATGTAGTACCAGCCGACCGTATTGGCCGCCCAGTTTTGCGCCGCCAGCAACCAGGCACCGGCCTGTTCAGGCAGGGCAATGACCACGACGCCGAACAGCAGAATGAAACTCGCCGCGAAGTAGAACACCGGCGGATTCATGCGGACCAGGCCGCTTGGAGGGAGGGACGATGCACTCATGAACGGTGCACCTCGAGGGGGTAAAACGTGGCTGTAGAAATCGGACTCAGCAAAGGCAAGCCTCCTGTTGTGAGCGGGCGGCGAACCACCGGTTTAACTTGAATGAGCGTTCAATTTAAACATGGATAGGGTGCTAAGGACTAATCACAGGGCTCGGCGGTCGTTTTCCTGTGCCCGTTCAAGGGAGGGTTTGAGGCAGGATTAAATCAAAGCCGTTAGCTCGATTTGGCATGAAATCCAATCGCGAACCAGCTCGCTTCCACCGTGGATATTCAGTGAACACCATGACCGTGAACACCCGAGAATCCTGTGGGAGCGAGCTGGCTCGCGATGAGGGCCTGTCAGTCAGCCAGGCTTTCTGGAATTACTTCTGCGCCCCATCGTCATGCTGCAGATTCGCCTGAGTCACGTTGCTGCCCGCCGGCACGCTGCGGGTCAGCCAGACGTTGCCGCCAATGGTCGACCCCTTGCCGATGGTGATCCGCCCCAGAATCGTCGCGCCGGCATAGATCACCACGTCATCCTCGACAATCGGGTGACGCGGCTGGCCCTTCTGCAACTGACCGTCTTCGTCCGCCGGGAAGCGCTTGGCGCCCAGGGTCACGGCCTGATAAATCCGCACGCGCTCGCCAATGATGGCGGTCTCGCCGATGACTACGCCTGTCCCGTGGTCGATGAAAAAACTGCGACCGATTTGCGCGCCGGGGTGAATGTCGATGCCGGTGGCCGAGTGGGCGATTTCCGCACTGATCCGCGCCAGCAACGGCAACCCGGCGCGATACAAATGGTGGGCCAGGCGATGGTGAATCACCGCCAGAATCCCCGGATAGCACAGCAATACTTCATCGACGCTGCGCGCCGCCGGGTCACCGTGATAGGCGGCCAGAACGTCGGTGTCCAGCAGGCTGCGCAACCCCGGCAATGCGAGGGCGAAGTCCTGGATGATCTGGAGGGTCCTGGCCTCGACCTCGGTGTCGACCTGGGCGCTGTGGCGCGCGGCATAGCGCAATTCGAGCCGTGCCTGAGCCAGCAAGGCGTTCAAGGCGACGTCGAGGGTATGGCCGACGTAGAAGTCTTCACTTTCCTCGCGCAGGTCCACCGGCCCCAGGCGCATCGGAAACAGCGCGCCGCACAGGGCTTCGAGAATCTCCGCCATGGCGGCGCGGGACGGCAACTCGCGCCCTCCCTGCTCGGTGCTGGCACGGCCGTTTTGCGCGCGCCACTGCTCACGTGCCGTGCGCAGCTGGCTGACGATGCTCTGCAATTGCCAATGGCTGGAACGCTCACTCACGGTAAAAACTCCTCTCGGGCGGCCGGACAGTCTGGCCGCGTCACCGGCAATTACTGTAAGGCAAGGTCTGCGAGCCAAATTAAGAACCAATTGTGCTGTGTTAAGCACTGTTGGCTATAAGCGATTGGAGGCTGGCGGTTGCCCCTTCAAATAGGCGTGCCTATAGTCCACACATCTCCCACCGCCAGTACGGAACCATGTTCAATCAAGAGCCGTTCAATCAAGCGCCGATCAAACAACAGCTTGCTCGCTTTAACCGTCTCGACCTGCTCGGTCAGCCCACCGCCCTGGAAAAACTCGAACGCCTGTCGACCTGGCTAGGGCGCGACGTCTATGTCAAACGCGATGACCTGACACCCCTGGCCATGGGCGGCAACAAGCTGCGCAAACTCGAGTACCTGGCCGCCGATGCCCTGGCGCAAGGTGCCGACACCTTGATCACCGCAGGCGCGATTCAGTCCAACCATGTGCGCCAGACCGCCGCCATTGCCGCCAAACTGGGCCTGGGCTGTGTAGCGCTGTTGGAAAATCCCCTCGGCACCGACGACGCCAACTACCTCGGCAATGGCAATCGGCTGTTGCTGGACCTGTTCGATGCCAAGGTCGAGCTGGTGGAAAACCTCGACAATGCCGACGAGCAATTGCACGCCCTGGCCGCTCGCTTGCGCAGCAATGGCAAAAAACCGTATCTGGTGCCGATTGGCGGCTCCAATGCGCTGGGTGCCCTGGGTTATGTGCGTGCCGGGTTGGAACTGGCGGAACAGATCAAGGACACCGGCCTGAATTTCGCCGCCGTCGTCCTGGCCTCCGGCAGCGCCGGAACCCACAGCGGCCTGGCATTGGCCCTGAGTGAAGCACTGCCGGATTTGCCAGTTATTGGCGTCACGGTCTCCCGTAGCGATGAGGACCAGCGACCGAAGGTACAGGGCCTGGCCGAGCGCACCGCCGAGTTGCTCGGCGTGAGCCTGCCGAAGAGCTTCAAGGTCGAGTTGTGGGACGAGTATTTCGCGCCGCGCTACGGCGAACCGAATGCCGGGACACTGGCCGCAGTGAAGCTGGTGGCGAGTCAGGAAGGCCTGCTGCTCGACCCGGTCTATACCGGAAAAGCCATGGCCGGGTTACTGGATGGCATCGGTCGTCAACGCTTCGATGAAGGCCCGATCATCTTCCTGCACACCGGTGGGGCGCCGGCGTTGTTTGCCTATAAGGACTTTCTGTAACCGTGAAGAGCAAAAGATTGCAGCCGCAGGCTGTGATCTTTTTCACGACGCGCAAATATTCCTTTAGGGAATAACAAAAATATTATTGATTATTTTCTAATCTAATAACGCCATCATATAGTCATACCCCAGGCGAATTTGCAGCAAGACGCATACGCTGCTTTAGGGCAGGATATCGCAGTCGTTCAAATCCCGAATTCGCCAACTTTCCTGAAGCGTCTTCCATAAGAAACCATAGGGGCTTGTCATGAATTTTTCCGCACTACGTCGAAATCTGCTGGTGGGTTCACTGGGCCTGGCGCTGGGCGTCGGCCTGCTGGGACAAGCGGTTGCCGGTGAGCAACTGCAAAAAATCAAGGACGCTGGCGTGATCAACGTCGGTCTGGAAGGCACCTACCCGCCGTTCAGTTTCGTCGACGCCGACGGCAAATTGACCGGCTTCGAAGTCGAGTTCTCCGAAGCCCTGGCCAAAGAGCTGGGCGTCAAGGTCAAACTGCAACCGACCAAATGGGACGGCATCCTCGCGGCGCTGGAATCCAAGCGTCTGGACGCCGTGATCAACCAGGTGACCATCTCCGAAGAACGCAAGAAGAAGTATGACTTCTCCGAGCCTTACACCGTTTCCGGGATTCAGGCGCTGACCCTGACCAAGAACAAGGACACCATCAAGACCGCCGCCGACCTGGCCGGCAAGAAAGTCGGCGTAGGCCTGGGCACCAACTACGAAGCGTGGGTGAAAGAGAATGTGCCCAAGGCTGACGTCCGTACCTACGAAGATGACCCGACCAAGTTCCAGGACCTGCGTGTCGGCCGTATCGACGCCATCCTGATCGACCGCCTCGCCGCGCTGGAATACGCCAAGAAAGCCAAGGACACTTCTGCCGCCGGCGAAGCCTTCTCCCGCCAGGAAGCCGGCATTGCCCTGCGCAAAGGCGAGCCTGAACTGTTGGCCGCCGTGAACAAAGCCATCGACAAGCTGCGCGCCGACGGTACGCTGAAAAAGCTTTCGGAAAAATACTTCAGCGCTGACGTCACTCAATAATGGAAGAAGCTTTTCAACTCGCACTGGACTCCCTGCCCTTCCTGCTCAAGGGGGCCTACTACACGGTCGTCTTGAGCCTGGGCGGGATGTTCTTCGGCCTGGTGATGGGCTTCGGCCTGGCACTGATGCGCCTGTCGCGCTTCAAACTGGTGAGCTGGATCGCCCGCATCTACGTGTCGTTCTTTCGCGGCACGCCGTTGCTGGTGCAACTGTTCGTGATCTATTACGGCTTGCCGCAATTGGGCATGGAACTCGATCCGCTGCCGGCGGCCATGATCGGCTTCTCGCTGAACATGGCCGCCTACGCCTGTGAAATCCTGCGTGCCGCGATCAGCTCCATCGAGCGCGGCCAGTGGGAAGCGGCTGCCAGTATCGGCATGACCCGTGCGCAGACCCTGCGCCGGGCCATCCTGCCGCAGGCGATGCGCACCGCATTGCCGCCGCTGGGCAACAGCTTCATTTCACTGGTCAAGGACACCGCCCTGGCAGCCACCATTCAGGTGCCGGAGCTGTTCCGTCAGGCGCAACTGATCACCGCCCGTACCTTCGAAGTGTTCACCATGTATCTGGCCGCCGCGCTGATCTACTGGATTCTGGCCACGGTGCTGTCGCACCTGCAGAACCAGCTGGAAGCCCGGGTCAATCGGCACGACCAGGAGTCCTGACCCCATGATTGTCGTGGAAAAACTGACAAAGCAGTTCAAGGGTCAAGTCGTGCTCAACGGCATCGATTTGCAAGTGAAGGAAGGTGAGGTCGTGGCGATCATCGGGCCGAGCGGCTCGGGCAAGACCACGTTCCTGCGTTGCCTGAACTTCCTGGAAGAACCCACCAGCGGCCGGATCAAGGTCGGCGATATCGAGATCGATACCAGCCGCCCGTTGAACCAGCAACAAGGCCTGGTGCGCCGTCTGCGCCAGCATGTGGGCTTCGTGTTCCAGAACTTCAACCTGTTCCCCCATCGCACCGCCCTGGAAAACGTCATCGAAGGCCCGATCATCGTCAAGAAGGTCCCGCACGCCGACGCCGTGGCCCTGGGTAAAAAGCTGTTGGCCAGGGTCGGCCTGGCGGGCAAGGAAGACGCCTACCCGCGCCGCCTTTCGGGCGGTCAGCAACAGCGCGTGGCGATTGCCCGTGCGCTGGCGATGGAACCTGAAGTGATCCTGTTCGACGAACCGACCTCGGCGCTCGACCCGGAGCTGGTAGGCGAAGTGCTCTCGACCATTCGCAGCCTGGCCGAGGAAAAACGCACCATGGTCATCGTCACCCACGAAATGGGCTTCGCCCGCGACGTGGCCAATCGCGTGGTGTTTTTCGACAAGGGCGTGATCGTCGAACAAGGCGAAGCAAAGGCGCTGTTTGCCCACCCTAAAGAAGAACGCACGAAACAATTTCTCAGCAAGTTTCTGAATAACTCACACAACTAAAAATCCTCGCAACAATCGCCAACTTCCAAGGAAGGAAGTTGCACCCCTCAATCAGCACCCCATTCACACACAAATAAACCGCACAAACAATAGACCGATTTTTGTCAGCGCGCGGGGTACATATATATATCCCGAAACAGACTCAATACGTCTGCAACCCAGGAACGACCAGGCCACCAACCACCTTACCCCCATGGCCTTAAGCCGCGTAAACTCTGGCCTTCATAGTCAATTTCGACGCACCAATAGCGTTTATTAACTGCACTGCGTAGGAACTTTCTGAATAACAGATGATTTTGTATTTAACCAACTAACTCTATTGACACTTATTCAAGCGAACTCGTATCTAGTCTCCCACCGGCGTCACTCATCACGCTCACTCATTATTTCAACTCAAAAGTAATGAACGGTTTTGCTGTTCGAAATTCACTTTCCCGATTTTTAAGAAATGGACTTCGCTGCAAGACTTCAAGGAGACTTAAATGGCAACTACCTCGAACACAACCGAGCTGGCGGCACCGACCCTGGCGCAATCCCACAAGACCGGCATCAACATCACCTCGGCCGCGCATCTGCTGATCCAGGTGCCGTCCTACACCGCAATGGACGAAGGCGACCTGATCGAACTGTTCTGGAATCACTGCTACGTCACTTCCCGGGTGCTGACATCCGCCGATATCGGCCACCCCGTTCAGCTGCGCGTGCCCGAGAGCTTCATCGCCAATGGCAGTTCGGGCATCCACTACCGGGTCATGCAGGTGGGCCGAAGTCCGGTCATGTCGGCCACCCGCCACGTGCAGATCAAACTCGACTGCCCCGGTGGCCAGCCCTGCGCCTTGTATGGCGACGAAATACAGAGCCTGGCACCCGTGAGCATTCCCGAGACGATTCGCCGTCAGGGGGTCAATCCTAGCCAGGTCAAACGGGGTGTACCGCTCACCATCGAGCCGTACATGAACATGGCGGTCGACGACGAAATCACCCTGCGCTGGGGCGATGTACGCATGGACCTGCCCCGGCTGAAAGCCAGCGACGTGGGTCAACCGATCCAGGTCTGGGTGCCGCCGGCGATCATCCTCGAAGCCGGCGAAGACCTGCGCCTGGAAGTGACGTACTGCATCCTCGACCGCGTGGGCAACAACTCGCGCTGGGCGCCGGCGCGAACGCTGAAGATTGGTTGCGCCAACCCTTACCTCAAAGTCCCGAAGAAAGAACCCCTCAAAGCAGCCGAACCCCGCAGGCGATGAGCAATTTGCTCCTTGCGCGGCGCTTTTCTGTAGAAGCAAGGCTTGCCCGCGATAGCGATCTGGCGGGCGCTATCGCGGGCAAGCCTTGCGCCTGGAAAAAGCCAAATTCAGCCTTGAACTGTTGCCCCAGAAACAACTGTTGCCCCATGAACAGTGCGTGATGACACACTTCTATATATATTCCTAAAAGTTAGTTCAAAACTTATTTATAAACGCTTAGGGTATATACACCGGACCACCGGACATTCTTGTTTTCGTTCGCCGCACACCGCGGCGTTTCCATGAGATGCGAGGTAGGTATGGTCCGGAACACAATCACCCCAGTGCAGATCGCCAGGGCATTGCGTGCAGCCAAGGAGTGGCGCTGATGTCCAGTCTGGCAGATGCAATTGTCCAGAGTGATCTGGACGTCGCCCCCCGTTTGTTGCCCGCGCAGGTGTTGCACAACGACGCACAAGCGATCGAGGCCGCCCATGAGTTGGCGCAAGTCGCCCGCCTGCAGGCCGCCAAACGCGACCAGCAGCGCAAGCTGCCATGGTCGGAAATCGAACAGTTCACCCGCAGCGGCCTGGGCAGCATTGCCATCCCGCGCGAGTACGGTGGCCCGCAGGTTTCGTTCGTCACATTAGCCGAGGTGTTCGCGATCATTTCCGCGGCAGACCCGGCCCTCGGACAGATTCCGCAGAACCAGTTCGGCATCCT
Organism: Pseudomonas sp. MT92; assembly: GCF_058792515.1. NCBI lineage: Bacteria > Pseudomonadati > Pseudomonadota > Gammaproteobacteria > Pseudomonadales > Pseudomonadaceae > Pseudomonas > Pseudomonas sp. MT92. Next base: position 87,239 of record NZ_JBXAFA010000018.1, on the reverse strand, counting down.
CAACCTGGTGTTGGGCAGCGCCACCGAAGCGCAGAAAAAACAGATCTTCAAAAGCGTGCTCGACGGCTCGCGCATCGGCAATGCCGGCCCTGAACGCGGCAGCAAAAACACCCTGGAACTCAAGGCGCGCATCACCGCCGACGGCGATGGTTATGTCCTCAACGGGCAGAAGTTTTACTCCACCGGCGCGCTGTTCGCGCATTGGGTCGCGGTCAAGGCGCTCAATGACGACGGCAAGCAAGTGCTGGCCTTCGTGCGTCGCGGCACACCGGGGCTGCGCATCGTCGATGACTGGTCCGGTTTCGGCCAGCGCACCACCGCCAGCGGCACCATTTTGCTCAACAACATGCGGGTCGATGCCGAGCAGGTGGTGGACAACTGGAAGATCAATGAAAAGCCCAATACCCAGGGCGCCGTCTCGCAGCTGATTCAAGCCGCCATCGACGCCGGTATCGCCCGTGGCGCCCTCGACGACGCCATCGAATTCGTGAAAACCCGTGCCCGGCCATGGATCGACGCCCAGGTCGACCGGGCCAGCGATGACCTGTACGTGATCGCCGACATCGGCAAACTGAAAATCGAACTGCACGCCGCCGAAGCCCTGCTGCGCAAGGCCGGGCAGGTGCTCGATCAGGTCAGCGCCGCGCCGCTCACCGCCGAGTCCGCCGCCCGCGCCTCGATCGCCGTGGCCGAAGCCAAAGTGCTGACCACCGAAATTTCGCTGCAGGCCAGCGAAAAGCTGTTCGAACTGGCCGGCAGCCGCGCCACCCTCGCCGAGTTCAACCTCGACCGCCACTGGCGCAACGCCCGGGTGCACACGCTGCATGACCCGGTGCGCTGGAAATACCACGCCGTTGGCAGCTACCACCTGAACGGCACCTTGCCGGCTCGCCATTCCTGGATTTAACGACCAGACATCTGGAGAAACACATGACCCTTTCTCAACACGTCGCGGTCATCACCAGCGATGAGCAAGCCCTGATTGTCGCCAGCGACCTGGCCGAAGACTTCAAACGCGACAGCGCCCTGCGTGATCGTGAACGCCGTTTGCCACACCCGGAACTGGAAGTATTTTCCCGCTCGGGCCTGTGGGGCATCAGCGTGCCCAAAGAATACGGCGGCGCCGGGGTTTCCAACGTCACCCTGGCCAAAGTCATCGCCCTGATCGCCCAAGCGGACAGCTCGCTGGGGCAGATCCCGCAGAACCATTTCTACGCCCTCGAAGTGCTGCGTGTGAACGGCAGCCCCGAGCAGAAAAAACGCCTGTACGCCGAAGTGCTGGCCGGTCAGCGCTTCGGCAATGCCCTCGCCGAACTGGGCACCAAAACCGCCCACGACCGCGTCACCCGCCTGACCCCTGATTTACAGGGAGAGCGCGACGGCTATCGCATCAACGGCCGCAAGTTCTACGCCACCGGGGCCATCTACGCACAACGCATTCCGACGTCCGTTGTGGATGAAAACGGCGTGCAACAACTGGCGTTCGTCCCGCGCAACAGCAAAGGCCTGACCGTGATCGACGACTGGAGCGGCTTCGGTCAGCGCACCACCGGCAGCGGCTCGGTGGTGTTCGAAGACGTGTTTGTCGCCGCCGAAGACGTGATCCCGTTCCAGAGCGCTTTCGAGCGCCCGACCCCGGTCGGCCCGCTGGCGCAGATTCTCCACGCCGCCATCGACACGGGCATCGCCCGCGCGGCCTATGAAGATGCGCTGCACTTCGTGCGCACCAAAACCCGGCCGTGGATCGACGCCACCCACGAAAAAGCCACCGACGACCCGCTGACGATCAAAAGCTTCGGCCACTTGAGCATTCGTCTGCACGCCGCCGAAGCCCTGCTGGAACGTGCCGGTGAATTTCTCGACCAGGCCCAGGCCGACACCCACGCCGAGACCGTCGCTGCCGCGTCGATTGCCGTCGCCGAAGCCCGCGCCCTCAGCACCGAAATTTCCCTGGCCGCTGGCAGCACCCTGTTCGAACTGGCCGGCAGCCAGGCAACCCTGGCCGAACACGGTCTGGATCGCCACTGGCGCAACGCGCGCGTGCACACCCTGCACGACCCGGTGCGCTGGAAGTACCACGCGGTGGGCAACTACTACCTCAACGATGAAAACCCGCCGCTACGGGGGACCATCTGATGGCCAGGAAAAAGATCCTGCTCAACGCGTTCAACATGAATTGCATCGGGCACATCAACCACGGTTTGTGGACCCATCCGCGGGACACCTCGACCCAATACAAAACCATCGAATACTGGACCGAACTGGCGCAGTTGCTGGAACGCGGGCTCTTCGACGGCTTGTTCATCGCCGACATCGTCGGCGTCTACGACGTCTACCAGCAGTCAGTGGACGTCACGCTCAAAGAGTCGATCCAGTTGCCGGTCAACGACCCGTTGCTGCTCGTCTCGGCCATGGCCGCCGTGACCAGAAACCTCGGCTTCGGCCTCACCGCCAACCTCACCTACGAACCGCCGTACCTGTTCGCCCGGCGCATGTCGACCCTGGATCACCTGAGCCGTGGCCGGGTGGGCTGGAACATCGTCACCGGCTACCTCGACAGCGCCGCCAAGGCCATGGGCCTGAGCGAACAGGTCGAACATGACCGCCGCTACGACCAGGCCGACGAATACCTGGAGGTGCTCTACAAACTCTGGGAAGGCAGCTGGGAAAACGGCGCCGTACTCAACGATCCCCGGCAACGGATCTACGCGCAGCCCGAGAAAGTGCACAAGGTCGAGCACAAGGGCGAGTTCTATCAGGTCGAGGGTTACCACCTCTGCGAGCCGTCGCCGCAACGCACGCCGGTGCTGTTCCAGGCGGGCAGTTCCGATCGCGGCTTGCTGTTCGCCGGGCGCCATGCCGAGTGCGTGTTCATCAGCGGCCAGAACAAACCGTCGACCAAAGTGCAGGTGGACAAAGTCCGCGCCAGCGCCGTCGAAGCCGGGCGCAACCCCGAGGACATCAAGGTGTTCATGGGGTTGAACGTGATTGTCGGCGAAACCGAAGAACTGGCCTGGAACAAGCACGCCGAGTACCTGAGCTACGCCAGCGCCGAAGCGGGCGTGGCGCATTTTTCCGCGTCCACCGGGATCGATTTTTCCGAGTACGCCATCGACGAACCGATCCAGTACGTGAAAAGCAACGCGATCCAGTCGGCCACCAAAAACCTGCAAAACAACGACTGGACCCGACGCAAATTGCTCGAACAACACGCCCTCGGCGGCCGCTACATCACCGTGGTCGGTTCACCGCAGCAAGTGGCCGATGAGCTGGAATCGTGGATCGCCGAAACGGGGCTGGACGGCTTCAACCTGACGCGGATCGTCACGCCGGAAAGCTACGTGGACTTCATCGATCTGGTGATCCCCGAGCTGCAACGCCGAGGCTCGTACAAGACCGCCTACGACAACGGCAGCCTGCGCGAAAAGCTGTTTCACGCAGAGGCGCATTTGCCTGAGCAGCACACGGGCTCAGCCTACCGACGCTAAAAGCATCGCTGGCAAGCCAGCTCCCACAGGGTTTTGTGAACGCCACAGACCCACTGTGGGAGCTGGCTTGCCAGCGATGAGGCCCGACCAAACACCAAAAATTCATGCACTGACTGGAAAAACCATCATGACCAAGAACCACCTCTCTAACCCAGTCAAAGCACTGGCCCTGGCCCTCGGCCTGTTCAGCTGCGCGGTATTCGCCGCCGACGCACCGCTGAAAATCGGCACCACCGCCGCCTTCGCCATTCCCCTGGAAGCCGCCGTGGAAGAAGCCGGCAAACAAGGCCTGAAAGTCGAGCTGGTGGAATTCACCGACTGGATCGCCCCCAACGTCAGCCTCGCCGCCGGCGACATCGACGTGAACTACTTCCAGCACATCCCGTTCCTGGAAAACGCCAAGGCCGCCTCCGGTTTTGACCTGGTGCCTTTCGCGCCGGGAATCATCAACAACGTCGGCCTGTACTCGAAAAAATACAAAAGCTTCGATGAGCTGCCCGAAGGCGCCAGCGTGGCCATCGCCAACGACCCGATCAACAGCGGTCGTGGCTTGCAGCTGCTGGCCAAGGCCGGATTGATCACCCTCAAGCCGGGTGTCGGCTACAAGGCCACCGAAGAAGACATCATCGCCAACCCGAAGAAAATCAAGATCCTACAAGTCGAAGCCGTGCAACTGGTGCGCGCCTATGACGACGCCGACCTGGTCCAGGGCTATCCGGCCTACATTCGCCTGGCGAAGACCTTTGATGCCGGCTCTGCCCTGTTGTTCGACGGCCTCGATCACAAGGAATACGTGATCCAGTTCGTGATCCAGCCTAAAAGCAAAACCGATCCGCGCCTGATCAAGTTCGTCGACATTTACCAGCACTCGCCAGCCGTGCGCGCCGCCCTGGATAAGGCCCACGGCAAGCTCTACCAAGCCGGTTGGGAGAGCTGAGCATGACGGCAGCGACCCAACGGCGACTGGAGATTCCAGAGCCCCGCCCTCTACAAGAACAGGCACAACAGACCGAGCTGCACCCGCAGCTCAATCGTGCCCACGTGCGCTTTGTCGGCCTGGGCAAAACCTACGAAGGCAAGCAAGGCCCGGTGGCCGCCCTGCAAGGCATCGACCTGGCGATCCAGCGCGGTGAAGTGTTCGGCATCATCGGCCGCAGCGGCGCCGGCAAGTCGTCGCTGATCCGCACCATCAACCGCCTCGAACAACCGACGTCGGGGCGTGTATTGATCGATCAGGTAGACATTGGCGAGTTCGATGAAGACCGCCTGGTGGCCCTGCGTCGGCGCATCGGCATGATCTTCCAGCACTTCAACCTGATGTCGGCCAAGACCGTTTGGCAGAACGTCGAGCTGCCGCTGAAAGTCGCCGGGGTGCCCAAGGAACAACGCGATCAAAAGGTCCGCGAACTCCTGGAACTGGTGGGCCTGCAAGCCAAACACAAGGCGTACCCGGCGCAGCTGTCCGGTGGCCAGAAACAGCGCGTCGGCATCGCCCGCGCCCTGGTGCACGACCCGGCCATTTTGCTCTGCGACGAGGCCACCTCGGCGCTCGACCCGGAGACCACCCAATCGATCCTCGGCCTGCTGCGCGAGATCAATCAGCGCCTGGGCCTGACCATCATTTTGATCACCCACGAAATGGCGGTGATCCGCGAGATTTGTGATCGCGTGGTCGTGCTCGAACACGGGCGCATCGTTGAGCAGGGGCCGGTGTGGGAAGTGTTCGGCAACCCGCAGCACGAGGTCAGCAAGACCTTGCTCGCGCCGTTGCAACATGCGCTGCCGGCAGAACTGCAAAGCCGTTTGCAGGCGCAACCACAGGCTTCGGATGACGCGGTCGTTCTGCGTCTGCAATTCACCGGCACGGCCCAGGACGAACCGGACATCGCCGCCCTGTTCGCGGCCCTCGGCGGGCGCGTGCGCTTGCTGCAAGGTGGCGTGGAGCGGATTCAGGGCCATGCCCTGGGGCAATTGCTGCTGGCCGTGACCGGTTCGGCATTCGGTGCCGAGGAACTGCGCCAGCGTGCGAGCCAGTGGGCGCAACAGGTTGAGGTATTGGGCTATGTGGTTTGATCGATTGCTGCAAGGCTTCATCGACACGTTTTTGATGGTCGGCGTGTCGTCCTTGATCGCACTGCTGGCGGGCATTCCGCTGGCGGTGATCCTGGTCACCAGTTCCAAGGGCGGCATCTACGAGGCACCGGGCATCAACCGTGCGCTGGGCGCGTTCGTGAACCTGTTCCGCTCAATTCCGTTCCTGATTTTGATGGTCGCGCTGATCCCGTTCACCCGCTTGATCGTCGGCACCACCTACGGCGTATGGGCGGCGGTAGTGCCGTTGACCATCGCCGCGACGCCGTTCTTTGCGCGCATCGCCGAAGTCAGCCTGCGCGAGGTCGATCACGGTTTAATCGAAGCGGCGCAAGCCATGGGCTGCCGGCGCGGGCACATCGTTTGGCACGTGCTGTTGCCCGAGGCACTGCCGGGCATCGTCGGGGGCTTCACCATTACGTTGGTGACCATGATCAACTCCTCGGCCATGGCCGGCGCGATTGGCGCAGGTGGCTTGGGGGACATCGCCTATCGATACGGGTATCAGCGCTTTGACAGCCAGATCATGCTGACGGTGATTGTGTTGCTGGTGGCGTTGGTGGCGGTGATTCAGCTGGGCGGGGATCGCTTGGCGCGGGGTCTCAACAAACGCTGAAGGGGCCCGGCTGACGCTCGGCCTCAACACACATTAAAGGAGCCCTTTGTAGGAGCGAGCCTGCTCGCGATGAGCGCAAGAGCGCCGCGTTCATCCAGGCAGCCCTCGTTATCGTTGACGTCCATCGCGAGCAGGCTCGCGCCTACAAAAAGCGGATTTTTCCTACAGGAATAACAGGCCTCCTACAGCCCCATTCCCTTTCCTTTGCAGGACATTTCCTAGATTATTCCGCTCGCTTGCGCCTGCCAATTTGGGTGACTAGTCTCGGCCCGTCACTGCTCATCAGTGACCGGGTTTAGTAGCCCGGAACAATAGGCGCATAGCGATTCCATGCTCATGTTCGGCACTTTTTGCCGCATGCAGAATATGGTGGCTGTGCGCGGGGCATCTTCGGATGCACGGTTTTCCTATTGACCGGCCTACTAACCTGCGTACAGCCGCCACCCAATCGTTTAGTAGGCGAGAAGTGACGGCTCCCATGAAGCAATAGGAGCAACACTCATGGACAGATCTGTTCCCGATCCACCCCCCGAAACACCCTCCAACGAAGCCATCACCGACGACCTGCTCAGAGACCGCTCGGCGCTCTATCGCGCCATCGATTTCTACCTCACCGGCGATCAACCCTCACCCCCCGACGAACTGCGTTTCTACAACGTCAGCAAAGACGTGAGCTTCGAAGACACCCAGCTCTACATCGCCGATCTGCTGCGCTGTGCTTCGGTGACTGCCTATCAGTGCGGCGACCACCTCAAGGGCGCCGACCGGGCCATGGTGTTCTCGGTCTGGCATTTGCTGGAGATCGCCAAGGCGATGGTTGATCGATCGATTGAGTGTTTGGGGATGAAACACGGTTGAGCCATTAAAACCGCCATCGCGAGCAGGCTCGCTCCCACAGGGAAACGCGATCCAAATGTGGGAGCGAGCCTGCTCGCGATGGGCTGCGCAGCAGCCCCCTACCTGATGGCGTATATTCGACCCATTCCAATTACCTGCGCAGCCCACCATGAAGCAGACCCCCGACGACCTCCAGCAAATCACCGCCACCACCCTGGGCCATTACAACTCGGTGGCCGAAGGTTTTCGTGAAGGCACCCGCGATCACGATGTCAGCCAGAACATTGATGCCCTGCTGCGGCATATCCAGGGCGAGGCGCCGTTCGACATTCTGGACTTTGGTTGCGGGCCGGGTCGTGATTTGCAGACGTTCACCCGCATGGGGCACAAGGCGATCGGCCTCGACGGTTCAGAAAAATTCGCCCAGATGGCGCGCGAGGACAGCGGTTGCGAAGTCTGGCAGCAGGACTTTTTAAAACTCGATCTGCCGGCCGAACGCTTCGACGGGATCTTCGCCAACGCCGTGCTGTTTCACATCCCGCGCCAGGAATTGCCCCGGGTGTTGAAGCAATTGCGCGAAACCCTGAAACCCGGCGGCGTGCTGTTCAGCTCCAACCCCCGTGGCGAGAACCAGGAAGGCTGGAACGGCCCTCGCTATGGCGCCTATCACGACCTTCAGGCGTGGCAGCAATTGCTGACCGAAGCAGGGTTCGTGGAGCTGGAGCATTACTACCGGCCCGCAGGGCTGCCACGGGAGCAACAGCCCTGGTTGGCGAGTGTCTGGCGCAAGCCGGCGTAAGCCATTTTGACGCCTTCGCGCAGGCCTTCGGCCCCCGGAAATTTGAGTCCGTGGCCAGCCATCCCGTCTGCATGGCCGGGCTCCCGTGTCAGACAGATCGCGAGCAAGCTCGCTCCCTCATTTGCCGAGGCATCGGAAGACGTCTATTTTCCCTTGCACCGTAGGAAGGATCTTTTTTTCAAATTGCCCCTCCAAGGACGGACCACTATTGGCCAGACTCCCCGGCCCACTACTCACAAGGAAGAGAAAATGGCAGACGCAAAAGTGCTCAAGCCGATGAATCCCCAGGACATCGTGAAATTATTGGTGGCGTTGCGCAGGGCTTTGAAGGCCAGAGCAGCCTGAGGGATCCTGGGTTCGTTCCCACATGAAATGTTCGCAGGCAAAAAAAACGCCGACGCAGTATCAGCCGTCGGCGTTTTCAAACCTAGAAGGGGTTTACTGCGTCGATCAGAACGCCGGCAGTACCGCGCCGTTGTACTTCTTCTCGATGAACGCTTTCACTTCAGGGCTGGTCAGGGCTTTGGCCAGTTTCTGGATGGCTACGCTGTCCTTGTTGTCCGGACGAGCCACCAGGAAGTTCACGTAAGGCGAATCGGAGCCTTCGATCACCAGGGCGTCTTTAGCCGGGTTCAGGCCCGCTTCCAGCGCGTAGTTGGTGTTGATCATGTCCAGGTCGACCTGATCCAGCACGCGCGGCAACATCGCGGACTCAAGCTCCTTGAACTTGAAGTTGTGCGGGTTCTTGGCGATGTCCTTCGGGGTAGCCACGGCGTTTTTCGGGTCTTTCAACTCGATCAGACCTGCCTTCTGCAGCAGGATCAGGGCGCGGCCGCTATTGCTGCCTTCGTTCGGGATGGCAATGGTCGCGCCGTCCTTCAGTTCAGCCAGGGTTTTGACTTTCTTCGAGTAGCCACCGAACGGTTCGACGTGAACGCCGATCACGGTTTCCAGGTGAGTCCCTTTACCTTCGTTGAAGTTCTTCAGGTACGGCAGGGTCTGGAAGTAGTTGGCGTCCAGACGCTTCTGGTCGACCTGCACGTTCGGCTGAACGTAGTCGGTGAAGACTTTGATTTCCAGGTCCACGCCTTCTTTGGCGAGGGTGGGCTTGATCAGTTCCAGAATCTCGGCGTGTGGAACCGGGGTCGCCGCGACCACCAGTTTCTCGCCCGCCTGGGCCAGGCCGGCAGTCAGGGCAGCCGCCAATGCGGTGAACAACAGAACCTTTTTCATGCAGTGTCCTTATCGACAATCACAGTCGCTTGTGGCGACGGCTAACTATTGAGGTGCCAGTGAAGTGCTATCGCTGGCGTGAAGCGGACAATACCGACATTTTTTATTCCCGAACAATATCTTTTATTCACTTTCATATTCCATTTTGTTCATACAGCTCTAGCCCACACCTTCCCTTGTAGGAGCGAGCCGGCTCGCGATGGTCGTCAACGATAATGTTGGGCACCTGACACCCCTGCGGCGCTCTCAGGTTCATCGCGAGCAGGCTCGCTCCTACAGGAGGCCGGCTTGCTTAAGTATTTGTTTCAGAGCGTCTTTTTCGGTGGCCGAACCCTCGGCGAGAATCTGCTTGAGTTGCAGCTCGATCTGCTGCAACGACGCCGGCACCTCCGGCAAATTCAGATGCTCGGGCAAAATTTCGTCGCCGGTACTCACCAACAGCGCAAAGTGGATGACGTTTTCCAGCTCTCGGGTATTGCCGGGCCAGGAATGGCGTTCCAGCACCGCTTGCGCGGCCTCGCTGATCAGCGGCACGGGCAGCTCCAGGCGTTGGCTGTAGATGCCGAGGAAGTATTCGGCCAGCGACAGAATATCGCCCACCCGCTCGCGCAAGGCCGGCAGTTCGAGCTGGCCTTCGCTGAGGTAGTGATAGAGCCGTTCATGGAATTTGCCGGCGGCGACCGCCTGGGCCAAATCGATGCTGGTGGCGGCCACCAGGCGCACGTCCACCGGGCTCGGCTGGTGCGCGCCGACACGGGTCACTTCGTGGTTTTCCAGGGCAGCGAGCAATTTGATCTGAATCGGCAGCGGCAGATCGCCAATCTCGTCCAGGTACAAGGTGCCGCCATTGGCCGAGCCGAACCAGCCGGCGCGACTGCTGGCCGAGCCGCTGTAACTGCCTGCGGCGTAGCCGAACAATTCGGCGTCAGCGTTGGTCGGGCTGATGGCGCCGCAGTTGACCGAAACAAACAACCCGCCGCGATCGCTGGCGCGATGGATGTGCCGCGCCAGCAATTCCTTGCCGCTGCCGGTTTCACCACGGATCAGCACCGAGATCGAACGCGGCGCCAGTTGTTCGAGATCCTGACGCAGTTGCCGGGAACGCGGATCGACGAACACCAACGCTTTGGCGCGGATGCTCAGGGGACTTTTTTCAGCATCGGGAAAGGTCAGCAGCGGCTGACCGAAGGTTTCAAAGCTCATGGCAGACTCCCGCCCAAAACCGCCGGGAGACGGGGGCGCTATTTAAAAAAGAAAAAGATAAAGGCTCAGGCGCGACGCAGGGCGTGATGTTCCATGCGGTTTTGCAGACGGTAGAGATAGGCAAACCCCTGTTCCCACCGCTGGTGACCCGACTTCACATTGATGTGCCCGGCCCCCGCCAGAATCCCCGCTTCAGCGCCCCAGTTGCGCGCCATCTCCAGCGCCCGTGGCGCACTGACGGCGGCGTCGTTGTCGGAGCTGACGACCTGGCTGGGAAACGGCAGAAGATCGCCAGGAATCGGCGCGAAATTACGCAGGGCCGGCGCGCAGGCCGGACGTTCGACATCCGCCGGCGCGACCAGCAAGGCGCCGCGAACCTGACGCAGAAACTGCACGGGCGCGGTCGCTGCCCAATGCGCGACGGTGATGCAACCCAGGCTGTGGGCGATCAGGATCACCGGCGTGCTGTCGGCGGCAATTGCCTCGGCCAGCGCCGCGACCCAGTCTTCACGACGTGGCGTCAGCCAGTCGGCCTGCTCCACCCGTGCGCTATTCGGCAAACTGTTCTGCCAGTGGCTTTGCCAATGATCTTCTGGCGATCCTTGCCAGCCCGGCACAATCAGATAGCGAATGGATTCGTTGCGCATGGGGGAGCCCTCCTGCTGCGTGTCTGTTCCTGATCGAGTATAGGGACGGGATTTATATTCGTTAAGGAATAAGAAGCTATTTATTAAGACCCATATCGAATATGCAAGCGCTCCCACAGGGACTTGTGTGTTTTTGCGGAATAAAAAAGGGGCCGCACCCTGCCAAGGAGACGGCCCCGGAAAATCGTAAATCTGTCAGCGCGCGGTGATCACCGACAACGTGGTGATGCCTGCCCGCTCAATGGACGCCATCATCGGCCTGGAACTGCACCCGCACCTCCGGGTCCTTGGCCTTGGCTGCCTGAAGCTGGAATGCAGAGGAGATGCCAATGACGTCATGGTGTACGCCTCGTGTAACCATTTCGCGCGAAACAGGTTTCGGTTTCATGAATCTCGATGTCAGCCGTCCCGGGAGACGTCACCCCTCGACGCTTCGCGGCGCCCAGGGCGCCTCCAGAATGCCCATTGATTAACTCCCTGCGGTCTCTTTGCGAATCACCCGATACGCCGAGCCAAACGCCCCCGAACGACGTATCGGTGGGTGAATCATTGACCTTGACGCTTATTTCTTAAAGTAATTTTTAACGCTAAAACCAGATCAAAATCGCATATGAAATTGCAAGGATTGCAACGTACAAATGGCAGGCCTGAGCAATTTCTCGTCAACCGCGTGGGGTGGTGGTGCCGCGTCCCGGACGGATCAAGCAAGTGTTCGACATAGCCCTGCCCCATCCACCATCGTCTGCGCCCATTCCCACTCCCACCCATGGTTAGGGCCAGGCTGGGTGCAAGTAGCAAGGCGTTGTGGCTTTCGGGAAGTAACCATGAGAGCGGCTAGACGATGAGCATCTGTGGCGAGGGAGCTTGTCGGATTGCCGCACCGTCCCGCAGGCCTGCGAAGCGGCCCCAGCATTTCCTCAGCAGTACCCTGCCTTCAAGCATGACGATGGCTGCGCCGGTGCAGCAATCCAACAAGCCCCCTCACCCCAGGCAATCACCACCCCCCCAAAAAAATCCTACAGCCCCGGCACATCAAGTTACGGAAGCCTCCTACACCACCCTCGGAAACCTCCTATTTCAACCCTTTTCACCTTCGTGAAAGCTGTCTCGCACTTGAACGAGGGCGGAAAAATCCTCCCCATGCACCTCAAACAGGCCAGGGAGGTCTGAATTTTGCAAATCGCCCCGCGTATTTTCTTCGACCACAGCCGCCACAAACTCCAGGTCCGCAACCTCGACGCCACCCTCGACGTGCTCGCCTTCGAAGGCCAGGAACGCCTGAGCGAGCCCTTCCTCTACACCATCGAATTCACCAGCCGCGACCTCGACCTCGGCCCGCAACAACTGCTCGGCCAGGACGCGCGTTTCAGCCTGCACGCGCCGCCCGTCAAGCCCTTGCCGGGGCTGAAATTGCCCGAGGTCAAGCCGTTGCGCACCCTGTTCGGTGTGGTCAGCGCCTTCAAGCGTTTGTCTGCGTCGGTGGATGAAGCGCGCTACGAAATCACCCTGCAACCACGCCTGGCGCTGCTCGATCGCGGCCGGCAGTCGCGCATCTACCAGCAGCAATCGGTGCCGGAAATCGTCGAGAGCATCCTGCGCAGCCGCCACGGGTTTCGGGGTCAGGATTTCTTCTTTCGCCTGGTGCGCGAGTACCCCAGGCGCGAGCAGGTGATGCAGTACAACGAGAGCGACCTGATGTTCATCAGCCGCTTGTTGGCCGACGTCGGCATCTGGTATCGCTTCACCAGCGACGAGCGCCTGCGCATCGATGTGGTGGAGTTCTGCGACGACCAGCGCGGCTACCAGTTCGACGTGCGCCTGCCGCAACACCCGCCCGCCGGCCTGAGCAGCAGCGACGAAGACGGCGTCTGGGACCTGCAAACCCGCCATCAGGTGGTGGAACGGCAGGTCAACGTCCGCGCCTATCACCACCGCGATGCTCATGCTTACCTCGACGGCGAGGTCGACCAGACCCGTGGCGCCACCACCACTTATGGCGAGGCCTACCACTACGCCGAAGGCTACCGCGAGCTCGGCAACGCCTACCTCCAGGACGAAGACCTGCAAAGCGAAAGCGGCTACTTCTACGCGCGCCTGCGCCACGAACGCTACCTCAACGACCAGACCCGGCTCAGCGGCGTCAGCAGCAGCGCCACCCTGGCGCCCGGCCAGGTCCTGAAAATCGCCGGCGGCGCGCCCCAGGCCTTCGCCCCCGGCGCGGTCATCACCGGGCTGGTCACCCAGGCCGCCCGCGACCGCAGCTTCGAAGCCCGCTTCGAGGCCATGCCCTACGCCGAAACCATCTGCTTTCGGCCGCCGCTGCGGGCCAAACCGCAAATCGCCGGCACCGTCCCGGCGCGCGTCACCAACCCCCAGGCCAACGACCCCTACGCCGAAATCGACCTCGAAGGGCGCTACCGGGTCAACTTCCTGTTCGACCGCGACACCTGGAAACCCGGCCAGGAAAGCATGTGGCTGCGCCTGGCCCGCGCCTACGCCGGCGACACCCACGGCCTGCACCTGCCGCTGCTGGCCGGTACCGAAGTGGCCATCGCCTTCGAACAAGGCGACCCCGACCGCCCCTACATCGCCCACGCGTTGCACGACAACCAGCACCCCGATCACGTCACCCTGGCCAAACGCGACTACACCCGCAACGTGCTGCGCACCCCGGCCAACAACAAACTGCGCCTGGAAGACCGACGCGGCCAGGAGCACGTCAAGCTCAGCACCGAGTACGGCGGCAAGAGCCAGCTGAACCTCGGGCATCTGGTGGATGCGCAGAAGCACAAGCGCGGGGAAGGGTTTGAGCTGAGGACGGATGATTGGGGTTCGATTCGCGGTGGCAAGGGCATTTTTATCAGCGCCGATGGACAGCCCAAGGCGCAGGGCCAAGCGCTCGAAATGGCCAGCGCCATCGACCGTCTGCAACAGGCCGGCGAACAACTGCAACAACTCTCGGTCGACGCCCAGGCCGCCAGTGCCGAACCGGCGGACGTCGCCGCGCAAATACAACTGCTGCGGCAAGATCTCGAACAGCTCAAGTCCCAAGTGCTGCTGCTCAGCGCCCCCAAAGGCATCGCCCTCACCAGCGGCCAGCACCTGCAACTGGCGGCACAACACAACCTGATGCTCAACGCCGGCGGCGAAGCGGACCTCAGCGTGGTCAAGCGCCTGTTCATCGGCGTAGGCCAGGGCTTGAGCCTGTTCGTGCGCAAGCTCGGCATCAAGCTGATCGCGAACCAGGGCACGGTGCAGATCCAGGCGCAAAACGATCGCCTGGAACTGACGGCGCGGCATGGTCTGGACATCACCAGCACCGAGGACGAAATCCGCATCACGGCGAAGAAGAAAATCGTCCTGAATGGCGGGGGCAGTTACATCAGCCTGGATGAGTGCCGCATCGAATCCGGCACGGCGGGGGATTACAAGGTCAAGGCGGCGCATTACCAATATGTGCCAAGCAAGGCCACTCAGGCGGCAGTCATACCGACGCTGACACCGCTCATCAACCCGCCACTGATGTTCGACGAGCAATTCCGGATATTCGCCAGCAATGGCGAACAACCCTGGGCCAACGTGCCGTACAAAATCACCAGCGCCTCCGGCAAGGTCTGGAAAGGCACCACCGACAGCCAGGGCTTCACCGAAAGGGTTTACACCGCCAAGCCCGAAGAGCTGTCACTGATCTACGACATGGAAGAGGAGGAAGAGGAAGAAGAACTCGAAGGCATCACCCTGCGCCTGGGGCTGTTCTTTGACGGGACGGGGAATAACCTGGCCAACGTTGCGGCCACGGAACAATGTCGACGTGAGGATCTGGCGCTGTTCGATGAAGGCGAGCTGGCGAGCATCATCGATCATTGCAAGGGGTATGGGTTTGGTGAGTTCGATGGCGAGGCCTTTAACGGCGCGCCGGACAACAGTTATGGGAATGCGCCGAGTAATGTGGTGCATCTGTGGGACCTGTATCCAGATCATGCTACTGATGCCCTGCCATCGGGTGCTCATATTGGCTATGTGAAGGTCTATCTGGAGGGTATTGGTACCCGTAGTACCGGGAAGGATTCACTTTATGGCATGGGTATGGGGCTGGGGCAAACCGGAGTCGTGGCGCGGGTAAAGCAGGCCCTGGTGGAAATAGAGAAACAATGGGACCGCTTTCAGCAAACCAACCCCCATACCTATATTCACCATGTTGAATTCGATATTTTCGGCTTCAGTCGCGGTGGCGCGGCGGCGCGGCATTGCGCCAACGAACTGCTCAAACCCGGTCGAGGTCTGTTCAACGACCTGCTGCGGGCCGGTCGTTTCACGCTATTGACCACGTTCGACCCGACGGTGGACGTCAGCCTCAACTTCATTGGCCTGTTCGACACTGTCGCCGCCATCGGGGGCCTTGACCTCAACGTTTCGGATGACCGCAACCCGGGTGTCAACCTGTACTTGCCGCCCGGTTGTGCACGCCAAGTCGTCCAGTTGCAGGCCCGCGATGAGTGTCGGAACAATTTTGCGCTTAACAGCGTGCTAAAGGGCCACCGGCAAATCAGCCTGCCCGGGGTGCATTCGAACATCGGCGGTGGCTATTTGCCGCGCATCCGTGAGCGGCTTTGGTTGACCAGGCCGAGCCGCTTCACCCTGCGCCACAATCAACCCGTGCAATCCACAGCGGAGTGGATGAAAAACCTGCCTAAAGTCCAGGCCCTCCGAGAAAGCGGCATCGCCGGTGACGGCCGCATCGACATCAAAAGTTGGCATGTTCCGACAGCGGCCCGTGGCGGGCCGGAGCCTCAACATCAGCTTCATATGTTGACCATTGAACTCGACCGGACCGTGCGTGGTGAGTTGGCGCTTGTTTATTTGCGTCTGATGCGTGAACTGGGTGTACGCCATGGTGTGCCGTTCAAAGGGGTGGAATCACGGCCCGACTTGGCACTGCCAGGGGATTTGCAGCCCATTGCCGCCCGGATTATCGAGCAGGCATTGGCGGGCGCCGAGGTCAGCCTCGATCCCGAGCAGGAGCGCTTGCTGCGTCAGCGATATATCCATCAGTCCGCCCATTGGGTCCCCAGTAAGGGCCTTCTTATCAGCAAGCCGGCGGAAAACAACAAACGTAACGTCTACGACAACCTGCCACAGAAGGGCTATCCGCAATGAAGCGCCTGACCCTGCTCGTCGGCCTGTTGTCAGCCTGTGCGCCTGTGCCAGTGGTCCCAAGCCTTATCCGCCGCCCAAACTTCCGTACAACAGTTGGTATGTCGGCTTGGCCGCACCCCGTTTCATGGAGGTCTGGGTCGAGACCGTGGATGTGCTCGATCAGCGTGGCTTGCCATTTTTCCGTGTCTCTGCTGGCGTGGCTGGCTACACCAGCAAGCCGGAAGGTTGGCACAAAGGTGGGGGGGCAATGAAGCCGGTAAACAACGTCGATCTGCCCCAACGGATCTTCCTGCGCTGGCAATCGCTGGTCGAGCCTCAGGCCTACAAAATTCGCATTCCGATCTCGCAGTGGGTACGCGATGAAATGGTCAAGCCAGAGAAGGTGTATTGCCCCGGTTCCCAAAAGTGGAAGGTCGACTACCGGGACTCCATTACTCTTGGCATGGCCCCTGGCGGCATCGTCAAGGTCTGGGTCGGCGGAGCCTGTCTGGACTACAAGGAAGTCGGGCGCTTTCAGGCTGAGGTGGAGCCACTAGGGCCTCACCGGAATGGCAACGGTATCTATTACCGAGCACCGAACCCTGAAGCACAGGCTTACATCGATAAGCACGGGATTCCCTATGGCACTTGGTAAGGGGCAATCCCCAATGAAGCGCTTGCCCTTGCTCGTCGGCCTGTTGTTCAGCCTGTGCGCCTGTGCCAGTGGTCCCCAACCACCCGCGCCACCCAAGCTGCCCTACCACAGCTGGTATGTCGGCTTGGCCGCACCCCGTTTCATGGAGGTCTGGGTCGAGACCGTGGATGTGCTCGATCAGCGTGGCTTGCCATTTTTCCGTGTCTCTGCTGGCGTGGCTGGCTACACCAGCAAGCCGGAAGGTTGGCACAAAGGTGGGGGGGCAATGAAGCCGGTAAACAACGTCGATCTGCCCCAACGGATCTTCCTGCGCTGGCAATCGCTGGTCGAGCCTCAGGCCTACAAAATTCGCATTCCGATCTCGCAGTGGGTACGCGATGAAATGGTCAAGCCAGAGAAGGTGTATTGCCCCGGTTCCCAAAAGTGGAAGGTCGACTACCGGGACTCCATTACTCTTGGCATGGCCCCTGGCGGCATCGTCAAGGTCTGGGTCGGCGGAGCCTGTCTGGACTACAAGGAAGTCGGGCGCTTTCAGGCCGAAGTGGAGCCGTTAGGCCCCTACAGAGGCAAAAGCGAAGGTCAATACATCCCGCTCGAGCCTGAGAACAAGGCTTACATCGATAAGCACGGGATTCCCTATGGCACTTGGTAAGGGGCAATCCCCAATGAAGCGCCTGCCCCTGCTCGTCGGCCTGTTGTTCAGCCTGTGCGCCTGTGCCAGTGGTCCCAAGCCTTATCCGCCGCCCAAACTTCCGTACAACAGTTGGTATGTCGGCTTGGCCGCACCTCGTTTCATGGAGGTTTGGGTCGAGACTGTGGATGTACTCGATCAGCGTGGCTTGCCATTTTTCCGCGTCTCTGCCGGCGTGGCTGGCTACACCAGCAAGCCAGAAGGCTGGCACAAAGGCGGGGGGAAAATGAAACCTGTGAATAACGTCGACCTGCCCCAACGGATCTTCCTGCGCTGGCAATCGCTGGTGGAGCCGCAGGCCTACAAAATTCGCATTCCGATCCCGCAGTGGGTACGCGATGAAATGGTTAAGCGAGAGCGTGGATTTTGTCACTGGTCCAAAACGTGGGAGGACGACTATCGGGACTCCATCACTCTTGGCATGGCCCCCGGCGGCATCGTCAAGGTCTGGGTCGGCGGAGCCTGTCTGGACTTCAAGGAAGTCGGCCGCTTTCAGGCTGAGGTAGAACCACTAGGGCCTCACCGGAATGGCAACGGTATCTATTACCGAGCGCCGAACCCTGAAGCACAGGCTTACATCGATAAGCACGGGATTCCCTATGGCACTTGGTAAGGGGCAATCCCCAATGAAGCGCTTGCCCCTGCTTGTCGGCCTGTTGTTCAGCCTGTGCGCCTGTGCCAGTGGTCCCAAGCCTTACCCGCCGCCCAAGCTGCCCTACCACAGTTGGTATGTCGGCTTGGCCGCACCCCGTTTCATGGAGGTCTGGGTCGAAACCGTGGATGTGCTCGATCAGCGTGGGTTGCCGTTTTTCCGCGTGCATGCGGGCGTAGCCAGTTACACCGGCCAGCCTGATGGTTGGCACAAAGGCGGGGGGAAGATGAAACCTGTGAATAACGTCGATCTACCCGAGCGAATCTTCCTGCGCTGGCAATCATTGGTCGAGCCGCAGGCCTACAAGATCAGAATTCCGATCCCGCAATGGGTTCGCGATGAGATGGTTCGGCCGGAGCGAGTGTTCTGCAAAGGTTCCAAAGAGTGGAGGAACGACTATCGGAAAATGATCACCTTGGGCATGGCCCCCGGCGGCATCGTCAAGGTGTGGGTCGGAGGGGCATGCCTGGGCTTCAAGGAAGTCGGGCGCTTTCAGGCTGATCCGCCTGCTGGAACAGGCGCGAATCACCGCCCTGAACGACAGCGACAGCCACTACCAGGTGCAGCTCAAGGCACCGGACGGCATCGACCTGACCTGGCACCTGCGCACCGAACTGGGCGCAGGGCCGATGGCGCTGCTCAAGCTGAGGGGGTTTGAATTGCCGACGCAGGTGTTTGTGGTGGAGGGCACCAAAGTGCAGCGCAATACGAAGAATAAGAAGTCCGGATGAGTGGGCGTGAAATCGCCGACAAGCCGGCACCTACAGTTGGTTCGGTGTTGAACACAAATCTCGTGTTCAACACCGAACCTTGGAGCCGGCTTGCCAGCGAAAAACCCCTCAGACGCGCGCACCCTCCACAGCCTGCCCCTGAACTTCGTCCTTGCGCACAAACCGGTTCGCCCGCGCAAACGTGCCGAAATCATTGAAGCGCACACCCATTTCCCGCATCACCTTATGCCCCACGGGCACGGTCAGCTGGCGAATGTAGAAGGGTTCCTTCACCGCAAAGTGATGGATGCCGTGACTGCTGCCGAAGTTGAAGCAGAACGCCTGCAACGGCCACAGCCACCAGGCGTTCAGTACCTGGCATTGCTGCATCACGTTCCCGGGCTCGATGTCGCCGTAGTAGTGCATGTTCGAGCTGATGAAGTGCAGGCAGAACGTGCGCAGCACGTTCGGGCCGATGATGACGACGGCCGCGATGTCGATCACGTTCATCACCGACAGCGTGGTCGCGGACCATTCAATCGGGGCGCCCAGCAGGTGCGCGATGCCGTTCGCGGCGTGGAAGCCGAGAAACACATACCACGCACCCCAATGCACCAGCGCCAGCGGCGCATAGACCTTCAGCGAGCGTTTGATGATGCTGAACTTGTGAGCCCAGGTCTTGGCTCGCAGCATGCGAATAAACGCCGACATGACGTTGTCGCCAACCATCAGCAACCGCGCCAAACCCCAAGGCTCGCCGTTGGTGATGGCGCGTTCTTCCATGTCGGTCTCGGAACCGGAGACCTTGTGGTGGTTAAGGTGCAGGTGACGGCGAATCCATGGATTGATCGTACTCGGACGCGCCAGCCAGACCAGGCCCATCATCAGGTTGTGCGGCACCCGCTGTTTGCGGAAGTACATGCTGTGGATCAGGTCATGCTCAAGTTCGTGGGTCAACGAGGCGAAGAACGCATTGAGCAGCAGGCACGCCCACCAGGCCATGTGCCCGGTGATGTAGAGCGCTGCGCAGCCGATCATGCCGGCCAGTGCGAAGACCAGGATACCCGCGCCCAGTGCGTCCTGATGCTTGAGTATCGGGTAGCGCTGACGCAGCTCGACGCCCTTGGCCAGCACCACTTCACGAATATGTGCTGATCGCTGCGCTGCATTCAGTCGCTGGGGACTTGCAGAAGTACCGTGCATGCTTCCATCCTCTGGTTATTGATGTTCGCATGCTGCCTTGTGATCCTGCACAACGCGGTAGCCGTGAACGCCAACCTGTTGACCGGAAGCGCCAATCAGCATGACTGAACCGACCTCCCTCGCCAGCTGGACCCGCGCCCTGCGCAAGCAACTCGACGCCTTGGGCCTCGACAGCACCACCCTGTGCCACCAGGCCGGGCTCGATCCGCAGTTGATGGACGACCCGAACGCCCGATACCCGTTGTCCGGCACCACGCGACTGTGGGAGCTGGCGGTGCAGGCCAGCGGCGACCCGGCGATCGGCCTGCGCGTCTCACGCTTCGTCAGCCCCACCACCTTTCACGCGCTCGGTTATGCGCTGGTGGCCAGCGGCAGTTTGCGCGAAGTGTTCGAGCGTATCGTGCGTTATCACCAGGTGGTCAGTGATGCCCTGGAACTGGAACTGACACGCACGGAGGATCGCTACCGCTTCCGCCTGAAAATTCCGACAGGTAATCCGGCCCCGGCCTACGAGGCCATCGATGCGTTCATGGCGATTTACGTGCGTACCTGTCGCAATCGCCTGGGCCGCGATTACGCCCCGCTGGCGGTTTACCTGCGTCGGCCGGAACCTGAAGACTCGCATCAATGGCACAAAGTCTTCCGCTCGCCCGTGCACTTCGGCGCCGACGAAGACCGACTGGAATTCGCCCTGGTTGACTTCGACAGTCACCTGGACGACGCCAACCCGGAGCTGGCCGAACACAATGAAACCGTACTCAAACGCACCCTGGCGCAACTCAAGCCGTTGACCTGGGAGCGCAAGGTCCGCGATGCCATAGAAGAGCAATTGCCGGAAGGTGAACCCAGCGCCGAACACATCGCCAAGGCCCTGCACCTGAGCTTGCGCAGCCTGCAACGGCATCTGGCGGATGAAGGTTGTCGGTTCGACACGCTGCTCAATGAAAGCCGCGAGAATCTGGCGTTGTTGCACCTGCGTGATCCCCAGGTTTCGCTGAGCGAGATCAGTTATTTACTGGGGTTTGCCGATACCAGCAGTTTCAGCCGCGCATTCAAGCGCTGGACCGGGATGACACCGGGGCAGTTTCGGGATGGGTTGCGGTAGGTTTTTCACCGGACATACCGGCCTCTTCGCTGGCAAGCCAGCTCTCACAGGGTATTCGGTTGACCAGCCATTCAGGATTCACACAAGCCACTGTAGGAGCTGGCTTGCCAGCGAATTCGATTGTTCAGGCAACACAGAAACCACTACCGCCCCTGACCCCGCCGCAACAACTTGCGCACCCGCGCCACCAGCTCACTCACCGCGAACGGCTTGAGCAGGTAGTCATCTTCATGCAGCTCCAACCCGCGCAGGCGATCCTCGATGCCATCCCTGGTGGTGAGGAGCAGCACCGGCGTTTCACCGAGCTTGCGGATCTGTTGCAGCAACTGCCAGCCATTGAGCCCCGGCAGCATGACGTCAAGGATGATCAGCTCGTATTCGCCGGACTCGATGAAACGCCGGCCGTCCATCCCGTTGACCGCCACATCCACCGCATAACTGGCCTCGCTCAGGCCATTGGCCAGGAGCTTGGCGGTCTCGGGTTCGTCTTCCACTAACAGCACACGCATGGCACACCTCGATTGTCGTCCTCACAGGCTAGGCGTGTTCGGGGATAAAGCCCACCTTTAAAAGATCGCCAACGCCCGCAACCGTTCGACATCGAGGATTTCGATCTCGCCGTAGCCCAGACTCAAAATCCCCTGCCCCTGCAGATCCTTGAGCAGTTGATTGGTGGTCTGGCGCGACAACGACAACATTGACGCAAGCTGCTCCTGCGGCAGTTGCAGGAGCCGGCGCGGCGAGTCGATCTCGCCATAGCCGTGGGCGATCATCAGCAAGCGATGGGCCAGCCGTGTCGGGGCCGGCATCAGGCTCAGCTGTTCGAGGTGGATAAAGGTCAGGCGCAGTTTCTGGCTCATGAGCAAGGCCAGTTGCCGCCAGTGCTCCGGTTGTTCGTCGAGCAATGTCAGCAGCGCCGTTTGCGGGATGTGCAACAGGGTGCAGTTGCCCAGGCCGTACGCATCGTGGGTGCGCGCCTGGCCATCGAACAGACAGATCTCGCCGAACCAATGCGGCGCCTCCACCAGACTGAGCAACGCTTCCTTGCCTTGCTCGCTGACCGCGCCAATGCGCACGGCACCTTCGAGCACCGCGTACAGACCACAGGGCGGGTCACCCCGCTTGAACAAGCGCTGGCCCGGCGTCAGGCGCCGAACCCTGGCGGCGGCAAGCAGACTATCCTGCAAGGAAACAGGCAGATGGCTGAACCACTGACCGTGCATCAAGCGCGGACGCCAGACCTGCATATCCATGAAAACTCCTAAAGATTGTCGCCTGGCTGACAGAGTAAGAAATGGCCCCGGGGCAAGATCAATCACCCTACAGGAGGAATAACAATGAAAAGCCTCGTTGACCATCTCAGTCAATACGCCACCTACCACCGTGACCCGCGAAACATCGCTACACACTTCATTGGCATTCCGCTGATTGTG
This sequence comes from Pseudomonas sp. MT92, assembly GCF_058792515.1. Classification (NCBI taxonomy): domain Bacteria; kingdom Pseudomonadati; phylum Pseudomonadota; class Gammaproteobacteria; order Pseudomonadales; family Pseudomonadaceae; genus Pseudomonas; species Pseudomonas sp. MT92. The sequence continues at coordinate 64,740 of NZ_JBXAFA010000018.1, read as the reverse complement.
GTGGCGGTGGCGGTCCTGCTGTCTCGTCCGCAATGGGCCGGGGGCTGGCTTTCTCCGGCGATACTGGTGTCGTTGGCTTCGGCGTGGTTTTACCTGCGCCTGGAATTGCGCCTTGGCGCGCTGATGACGGTGTTGCTGGGGCTGTGTGCCTGGGCCGGTCATGCGCTGGCACAGCAAAGCACAGGGGTCTGGCTCGTCGCCGGCATCGGAATGTTTGTGGTGGGTTGGGCGATTCAGTTTGTTGGCCATCACTACGAAGGGCGCAAACCGGCGTTCGTCGATGACGTCACGGGGTTGATTGTCGGGCCGTTGTTTGTGGTGGCGGAACTGGCGTTCCTGCTGGGGATGCGCCATGAGCTGAAAGAGCAGATCGAAGTGCGGGCGGGGGGTGTGCGGCTGAATCCGAATCGCGCGGCTGTCTAGTCCGCAATCGCCAGCAGGCTGGCTCCCACAAGGGATTTGTGTCGATCACAGATCCAGAGTGGGAGCCAGCCTGCTGGCGATGCTTTTGCTTCAGAAGTTGGCGACTTTCTGCCAGACCTTCGGCTTGAAGAACAACGTCTCGCCCTTCGTCAGACCGATCAGGCTGTCGTGGTCCTTCACCACTTCAGCTTCGATCAGATCGCTCTGCCCCTCAACCTTCAACGTCACCCGCGTCGTCGCACCCAATGGGCGGATATCGCGCACCTCGGCCGCATGGTGATCTTCCAGTTCATGCCGTGACAGCGACACTTCATGCGGACGGAACAGCACGTGATTGTCTTCACCCAGATGCAGGCGGTTCGAATCGCCGAGGAAGTGATAAACGAAATCGCTGGCCGGGTTTTCGTAGACGTCGCCCGGTGAGCCGATCTGCTCGATCACGCCTTTGTTCATCACCACGATACGGTCGGCGACTTCCATCGCTTCTTCCTGGTCGTGGGTCACGAACACCGAGGTCAGGTTGATGTCTTCGTGCAGCCGCGCCAGCCAGCGGCGCAGCTCTTTGCGGACCTTGGCGTCGAGGGCACCGAACGGCTCGTCGAGCAGCAGTACTTTCGGCTCTACCGCCAGGGCGCGGGCCAGGGCGATCCGCTGGCGCTGGCCACCGGACAGTTGTTCCGGGTAGCGATCCGCCAGCCAATCCAGCTGCACCATGTTCAACAGTTCGTGGACCTTGGTCGCGATCTGGCTTTCGCTCGGGCGCTGGTTCTTGGGCTTCATGCGCAGGCCGAACGCGACGTTGTCGAACACCGTCATGTGGCGGAACAAGGCGTAGTGCTGGAACACGAATCCGACGTTGCGATCACGCACGTCATGACCGGAAACGTCTTCGCCGTGGAACACGATGTTGCCCTGGTCCGGGGTTTCCAGGCCGGCGATGATCCGCAGCAGCGTGGTCTTGCCGCAGCCGGACGGGCCGAGCAGCGCCACCAGTTCACCGCTGTGGATGTCCAGGCTGATGTTGTCCAGCGCCTTGAACGCATTGAAATTCTTGCTGACGTTACGCACTTCGATCGACATGAATTATTCCTCCGCGGCGCTGGCGCGCAGGCGGTTAATACGGTTTTCGCTCCACTGCTTGAGCAGCAGGATGAAGAGCGCCAGGATCAGCAACAGGCTCGCCACGGCGAACGCGGCCACGTGGTTGTATTCGTTGTAGAGGATCTCGACGTGCAGCGGCAACGTGTTGGTCACCCCGCGAATGTGCCCGGAAACCACCGACACCGCACCGAATTCACCCATGGCCCGCGCCGTACACAACACCACGCCGTAGATCAGGCCCCATTTGATGTTGGGCACCGTGACGTGCCAGAACATCTGCCAGCCATTGGCCCCGAGCAAACGTGCGGCCTCTTCTTCCTGGGTGCCCTGCTCCTGCATCAGCGGGATCAGCTCGCGCGCCACGAACGGCACGGTGACGAAAATCGTCGCCAGCACGATGCCCGGCAAGGCGAAGACAATCTGGATGTCGTGATCCTGCAACCACGGGCCGAACAGCCCTTGGGCGCCGAACATCAGTACGTAGACCAGACCGGCGATCACCGGCGACACCGAGAACGGCAGGTCGATCAGGGTGACCAGCATGCTTTTGCCACGGAACGAGTATTTACTCACGCACCAGGCCGCGCTCACACCGAACACCAGGTTCAGCGGCACCGAAATTAGCACGGCGATCACCGTGAGTTTTAGCGCGGACAGCGCGTCCGGTTCAAAAATCGCGGTGAAGAACGCACCCAGGCCATTCTTCAGGCCCTGGGACACCACGATGAACAGCGGCAGTAGCAGGAACAGCGTAAAAACCAGCCAGCCAAGGCCGATCAGGATTCGCCGCGAAGTCGCACTGCCACGACGGGCAGCGTTCGAGGAAGCGGCAGCAATGGACGATTGGGACATGTGTGCGCCTCCTTATGGGGTTTCGATGCGGCGCTGCAGCAAGTTGATCAGCAGCAACAGGACGAAGGAAACCACCAGCATCAATACGCCAATGGAGGTAGCGCCGGTGTAATCGTACTGGTCGAGCTTGACCATGATCAGCAGCGGCAGGATTTCGGTTTTCATCGGCATGTTGCCGGCGATGAAAATCACCGAACCGTACTCGCCGACCCCACGGGCAAAGGCCAGGGCAAAACCGGTGAGCCAGGCAGGAAGCAGTGCCGGCAACAGGATATGGCGGAAAACCTGTAACGGTTTTGCTCCCAGGCACGCCGCCGCTTCTTCCACTTCACGAGGGATATCAGCCAGTACAGGTTGTACGGTACGTACTACGAATGGAAGTGTCACAAAAGTGAGGGCAAGGGTGATGCCGAGGGGGGTGTAGGCGATCTTGACCCCCAGATCCGCTGCGAACTGACCCACCAGACCGGTGGGGGTGTACAACGCGGTCAACGCAATACCGGCCACGGCCGTGGGCAATGCAAACGGCAAGTCGATCATTGCATCGATGACTTTGCGTCCGGGGAAGGTATAGCGCACCAGCACCCAGGCCAGCAGCGTGCCGATGATGCCGTTGATAATCGCGGCGTACAGCGCGGTGCCGAAGCTGAGCTTCAACGCCGACAGCACCCGTGGCGCCGAGATGATTGCCCAGAACTGATCCCAGGTGAGTTGAGCGGCGTGAACGAACATCGCCGCCAGTGGTATGAGCACAATCAGGCTGAGGTACACCAAGGTGTAGCCCAGCGTCAGCCCGAAGCCGGGTATGACGGGGGAGATACGACGCGACATAAAAGTCCTTGGTTAAAAACGCATCAATGTGGGAGCGAGCCTGCTCGCGAAGAGGCCATATCAGTCAACATCCAAATCGCCTGATACACCGCCTTCGCGAGCGAGCTCGCCCTCACATGTTTCGTGCCCAGACATCAGGCTCGTTGTCAGTCAGATTACTGCGCCTGGTAAATCTGGTCGAACACGCCACCGTCGTTGAAGAATTTCGGTTGCGCGGTTTTCCAGCCGCCGAAGTCTTTATCGATGGTGACCAGCTCCAGTTTCGGGAACTGATTGGCGTACTTGGCGGCGACATCCTTGTCCCGTGGACGATAGAAGTTTTTCGCCGCGATTTCCTGACCCGCCGGGCTGTACAGGTGCTTGAGGTAGGCTTCGGCGATCTGCTCGTTGCCCTTTTTCTCGGCGTTCTTGTCGACTACGGCGACCGGAGGCTCGGCGAGGATCGACAGCGAAGGCACGACGATGTCGAATTTGTCGGCGCCGCCATCTTCTTTCAGCGCCAGGAAGGCTTCGTTTTCCCAGGCCAGCAACACGTCACCCTGACCGTTGTTGACGAAGGTGATGGTCGAACCGCGAGCACCGGTGTCCAGCACAGGCACGTGCTTGAACAGGGTTTGCACGTATTCCTTGGCTTTGGCTTCGTCGCCGCCGTTGGCTTTCAGGCCGTAGGCCCAGGCCGCGAGGAAGTTCCAGCGTGCACCGCCGGAGGTTTTCGGGTTCGGCGTGATCACCGATACGTCGTTCTTGACCAGGTCGCCCCAGTCCTTGATGCCTTTAGGGTTGCCCTTGCGCACCAGGAACACGATGGTCGAGGTGTAAGGCGTGCTCGCCTCCGGCAGGCGTTTTTGCCAGTCGACGGGCAGTGTCTTGCCAAGCTTGGCGATTTCATCGATATCACCGGCCAGGGCCAGGGTCACGACGTCGGCGCGCAAACCGTCGATCACCGCCCTACCCTGCTTGCCCGAACCACCGTGGGACTGCTGGATCTTCACGGTGTCGCCAGCATGGTCCTTCTGCCAGAACTTGATGAACTCGGCGTTGTAGTCCTGATACAGCTCACGGGTCGGGTCGTACGACACGTTGAGCAACTCGTAATCCTTGGCAACCGCAGAACCCGCAAAAAGGGCACTGGCCAGGGCGGCCAAAGCGAACTGACGAATCGACGACATGGTGAAAGCTCCTGGAATTCTTGGATATTGGCTTTTTTTATGATCTGGAATCGGATGCTTGCTCAAAGATCGCAGCCTGCGGCAGCTCCCGCACAATCCCCCGCTAGAACTGCCGCAGGCTGTGATCTTTTGATTTTTCGCTTCAGCCCGGTTTGTTTCCCGGGTTCTGCAGGCGGAATTTTTCTTTGCGTTCGATCTGAACCACCTGGGCGTTGTGGACGGTGATTTCCACTGCGCCAAAACGCAGATCGCGCAGGGCGCTCTGGATTTCACGCAGGATGGTTGCTTCGTCCTGGCCGTCAACGCTACGTAGAGATGCGCTCATGGTGCTGCTCCTTCGACTGAGAGGTTGCCTGGCAGTGGCGGCACTGCTTGCGGCGTGAGGCCAATAGTAGAGAGGCGCAGATATTCTTAAAAAGACTATTTAAGAATGTTTATATAACCAAAAGACATTATTTGATGGGGCAAGGGCTTGCGGGGGAAGGGAATTCCGTAGGAGCGAGCTTGCTCGCGATGGACGCGAATGAAAACCAGGACGGCCTGGATGAACGCGGCGCTCCTGCCACCATCGCGAGCAAGCTCGCTCCTACAGGTTTTGCGCAACAGACGCTTAACCGATTGCCGGTGCATGCGCCCAATTCAGTTGTCCGGGAGGCACCGGCCGCCCGAACCAATACCCCTGGCCCAGATGGCTGCCAAGCTCAAGCAGGAGCGCCGCCTGTTCGACCTGCTCGATCCCCTCGGCCTGCACCTGCATTCCCATGCTGTGCGCCAGGGCAATGATCACCCGCACAATGGCTCCGTCGTCTTCGTCCCCCGGCAGCCCGGCGACAAAACCCTGATCGATCTTGAGCTTCTGCACCGGCAGGCGCTTGAGTCGCAGCAGCGACGAATAACCGGTGCCGAAGTCATCGATGGCCAGGCGCACCCCCAATTCGCGCAATCGGTGCATTTGCTCAAGCGCGACCTCCGGGTCTTCCATCACCGCGCTCTCGGTGACCTCCAGTTCCAGATAGGCCGGGTCCAGCCCGGTGTCGCGCAACACCTGAGCCACTTGCTGATACAGCTCACGGCGGGCGAACAGGCGCGATGAGACATTCACCGCGACGAACGACAAGGCCACGCCAGCTTGTTGCCACTGGCACATTTGCTGACATGCTTGCCGCATGACCCAGGCGTCGATTTCGGCAATCAGCCCGGTGCGCTCGGCAACGGGAATGAACTCTGCCGGCGACACTAATCCGCGCTCCGGATGCTCCCAACGCACCAGCGCCTCGACACCGATCATACGGCTGGTTGGCATGTCATGGACCGGCTGGTAGTAAACCCGCAATTGCTGCTGCTCCAGCGCGCGGCGCAGCTCGAATGCAAGCTCGACCCGTTGTTGCGCGTGGGCGGTCAGCTCTTCGGTGTAGAGGGCATAGCCATTGCGGCCGGCGCTCTTGGCCTTGAACAGCGCCGAGTCAGCGTTGCGCAACAATTGCTCAGCGCTCAAGGCATCGCCGGGAAACAGGCTGATACCGATGCTGGTGTTGATGAACAGCTGGTGCTCGTCGATAAGGAACGGCTCTTTGAGGCCATCGATGATCCGCTGCGCCAGCGCCGCAGCCTGGACCAATTGCGGACAGCTCTCGGCCAGCACCGCAAACTCATCACCCCCCAGCCGTGCCAGCGTAATGCCCGGCCCGAACATCGCCGCAAGACGCTCCGCCACCGCTTTGAGCATGTGATCGCCGATGGTGTGCCCGAGGCTGTCGTTGATCATCTTGAAGTGATCCAGATCGACCATCAGCAGTGCACAGCCGCGCTTTTGAGCCTGCGCCGAAGTCAATGCCTGCTGGGTGCGATCGGTGAACAGCAAGCGGTTGGGCAGATCGGTCAATGGATCGTGGTGCGCCAGGCGAATCAGTTCGTGTTCAGAGTTCTTGATCGCGCTGATGTCGGAAAACACTGCCACGAAATGGCTTAGCCGCCCCTGATCATCATGAATGAGACGAATCGTCTGCCATTGCGGATAGATTTCGCCGCTTTTGCGACGGTTCCAGATTTCCCCGCTCCACTCGCCTTTGCTCTGGAGTGTCGCGAACATCGCCTGGTAGAAAGCGGCCGGATGGCGCCCGGACTTGAACAGGTTGGGCCTTTGCCCCAGCACTTCCTCACTCTGATAACCGGTGATTTGGATGAAAGCCCGGTTCACATGGACAATCAATCCATCGTGATTGGTGACCAACACCCCTTCGCGGGTGCAATCGAATACGGCGGCGGCTTGACGCAATCGCTCCCGATCTTCGCTGCGCTCACGCAATTTGGCGCCGATGCCGAGACAACGAAGCAATCGCGCCCGGGCAATGAAGATAAACCCGGCGCTGATCACCACCCAAACATAACCGTTGATCAGTTGCCATCGCGAAAGCTCGGCAGAACTATCGAAGAAGCTGTTCAATAAATGGCTACTGAACTGCAGCCAGATCATAGAAAGCAAGAGGTAAAGCAGCGCTGCACGCACGGCATAGCGATAGCTGGCAGACATTAGGCTTTCCATATCCCTGCAAAAAACCGGGATTATAGGGCAAAGTCACATCCAGCCACTCATATCCGAAAGAGCGACTGGTTTTCTCCGCGGGCTTAGTGATAATGCAACGGCTGTTTTTTCTATATCGAGGGCCCTATAGCCTATGTGGTACGAAGGTTTTCTCGGCTTGTCGCCCTGGTCATTGGTGGCAGTCACCCTGCTGATGACCCACGTGACAATCGTCGGCGTCACGGTCTATCTGCACCGTTACTCAGCCCATCGCTCGCTTGAGCTGAATGCCGGCCTGAAACATTTTTTCCGTTTCTGGCTGTGGTTGACCACGGCGCAGAACACCCGCGAGTGGACCGCTATCCACCGCAAGCATCACGCTAAATGCGAAACCGTCGATGACCCGCACAGCCCGGTCATCAAGGGTCTGTCCACTGTTCTGCGCAAAGGCGCCGAGTTGTACCGCGCCGAAGCGGAAAACCCCGAGACCCTGCGCATCTACGGCAAGAACTGCCCCGAAGACTGGATCGAGCGCAATCTCTACACCCCCTTCCCGCTGCTGGGCGTGGCGATCATGGCCGTCATCGACCTGCTGCTGTTCGGCACCATCGGCATCACCATCTGGGCCATCCAGATGATGTGGATCCCGGTATGGGCCGCCGGCGTGGTCAATGGCCTGGGCCATGCCATCGGCTACCGCAACTTCGAATGCCGTGACGCGGCGACCAATCTGGTGCCTTGGGGCATCCTGATCGGCGGTGAAGAACTGCATAACAACCATCACACCTACCCCAACTCGGCAAAACTGTCGGTGAAGAAGTGGGAGTTCGATCTGGGCTGGGCCTGGATTCAAGTGTTCAGCTTCCTGCGTCTGGCCAAGGTCCAGCGGGTCGCGCCGATTGCCCATCGTGTCGAAGGCAAAGGCCACCTGGACATGGACACCGCCATGGCGATCCTCAACAACCGCTTCCAGATCATGGCCCAGTACCGCAAACTGGTGATCGGGCCGCTGGTCAAGCAGGAGCTGGAAAAGGTCGATCACTCGGTCCGCCACCAGTTCCACCGCGCCAAGCGCTTGCTTTCGCGCGAAACCAGCCTGCTGGACGACAAACACCATGTCCGCATCCAGAACATGCTCGAACACAGCCAGGCGCTGAAGGTCATTTACGAAAAACGCCTGGCCTTGCAGCAGATCTGGGTCAAGACCAGCTCCAATGGTCACGACATGCTGGCCGCCATCAAGGATTGGGTACACGAAGCCGAAGCCAGCGGGATTCAATCCCTGCGTGACTTCGCCGGCCAACTCAAAACCTACTCCCTGCGCCCGACCGCTGCCTGACGCCATTGATCGGTGCGCCCCCTAACCAGGGCGCACCTTTCGGAACTTCGCTTCAAATCCTCCCTCTCAAAGACACTTCGCCACCCAGGCAGGCTTCGTTGTGGCCGCTTTCGAATCCAAAGCGGCGCACGCCCTTTGAGATGTGTACCCATGGTCATTACAAACCAAGAAGACCCATCCCCTTCGCAATGGCCCGAGGCCGCGCAAACCCTGCTGGCGCTGATGCATGCCCAAGGTGAAGTGGCGCGACTGAGCGAACGCGAACAGCTGTTCAGCACCCTGCTGGTGAGTGTCAATGCCGTGCTCTGGGCATTCAACTGGGAAACCCGCCAGGTGCTGTATGTCAGCCCGGCCTATGAGCGGATTTTCGGGCGCTCCGCCGACCTGCTGCTGTCCGACTACAACCACTGGCGTGACAGCATCTACCCCGACGATCTGGAATATGCCGAGCGCAGCCTGGCGGACGTGCTGGAAAAAGGCGCGATCGAAGACCGCGAATACCGGATCATTGCCGCCGACGGCCAAGTGCGCTGGCTCAGCGACAAATGCTTCATGAACCGCCAGGCCGAGCCAGGGCAGCCGGTCATCATCGTTGGCATCGCTGAAGACATCACCGACAAGAAGCAAATGGAAACCGAGCTGCAACGCCTGGCCACCACCGACGCCCTGACCCAGAGCAGCAATCGTCGCCACTTCTTCGAAGGCGCTCATCAGGAATTCGAAATCGCACGTCAACAAGGGACACCGTTGTCCTTCCTGATGCTGGACATCGATGACTTCAAAATCATCAACGACACTTATGGTCACCAGGAAGGCGATAACGTGCTGCAGCGTATCGCGGAGAGCGGTCGAGCAGTGTTGCGCCGTGGCGATCTGTTCGGGCGCATTGGCGGTGAGGAGTTCGCGGCGGTGTTCCCGGGCTGCACGCCGGACATGGCCCTGCAAGTGGCTGAACGACTGCAGAGGGAGATCCAGCGTTTGAGCTTCAAGCATGACGGCCAGACGTTTGGCATCACCGTCAGTCAGGGGCTGACCAGCCTTGTCGCCGGGGACGAAAGTGTGGATAGCCTGTTTGCCCGCGCGGATGCAGCGATGTATCAGGCCAAGCGTGAGGGCAAGAACCGGATAGTGACGGCCTGAATACCCTTCCAGGAACTGCCTTGCCAGCTCCTGCAGGGTTTGGGTGAAGCCTTATTTTTTGCGCAGGCGTACCAACTCCGGCAAACCGATCTTGAGCAAGCGCGCCGTACGGCTCTTGGCCAGGTCCTCAAGCCCCTCATGCTCACTCAGGCGCGCCAGCTGCGCCGCCATGTTCATCACCAGCGCTTCGCGGGAATAGACACCGCCACCGAGCTGGTAGGTCGCCGCAATCAGTTCTCGTAGCTCCAGCGGCAATCGCCAGCGGGTACGCAGCGCCGAACCGTAGGCCGCGCTGAATTCGGCCAACGCCTCGCCAACCGCCTCTTGCTCGTCCAGCTCACCACCGGCCTGCTTCCATTCCTGCAAACAACGCAACAACGCCAGATCGCCGAGCCGATGCAACATACCCGCGCAATAGCATCGCGCCTGATCCAGATCGAGCAAGCGCGCCAGCGTTCGCGCGTATTCGGCGGTGTGCAGCGACAAGTCCCAATAGCGCTCGGCGTAGTCCGACAGGGACGGATCACTGAGCCGTGCACTGCGCTTGAGGGCCAGCCCGAGAATCAGGTTCATGCTTTGCCCGGTACCCAGTCGGTGCAGCGCCTGCGACAGGGTTTGTACAGGTGCGCCGTGATGCTGGGCCGCGCTGTTGGCGGCGGCGATCAGAACCGCCGTGACCTGCGGGTCTGTGCGGATCTCGTCTTCCAGCACCGCCAAGTCCAGACCGTCAGGATTGAGGCTCCGCTTGACCGCCAACTGCACGTCGGTCATCAGCGGCGCGCCCTCGGACAGTTCACGACGACGCTCCAGGAATACAGACAGGGTCATGCCCGGCGCCAGCGCCGGCACTTCGCACGACACCTCTTCCCCCGCATCGAGCAGCAATCCGTGCAAGCGCTGAGTCAGGCTTTCCATGTTCAACGGTTTGGTCAGGTAGGCGGCAGGCGCCAGCGGCAAGACCTCGCGTACGCTGGCGCTGTCGTTGCGACTGCTCATCAGGATGAATGGCAACGGCGGGTTGCGTTTGCGCTGGCGAACACTGCGCAACACATTCAGGCCATCGACACCGGGCAATTCCCAGTCGACGATCACCAGATCGTAAGGGTGGGCCGCCAGCAGCTCCAACGCCTGCTGGCCGTCGGCGCACAGATCCAGTCGTGCGTCACAGCGAACGTTCAACAACACTTCCTTGAGCAGATCACGGGACCAAGGGTCGGCCTCAGCGATCAGTACTCTCGGAACCGCGGGTAAAATGACAGCTGTCATACAGCGCTCCCTGACAATGCTCGAACCTTATCCAATGCCGCTCCTTCGAATAGTATCAATACGTGGTATCTGTTCTGGCAGATATGAAAAAACCCGCCGAAGCGGGTTTTTTGTCGATCAAGTCACACTTGGCGATCAGAGCTCAGCGAAGCATTCTTCGATGATCGCCAGACCTTTGTCCAGTTGTTCGTCCGGAGCAGTCAGCGGTACCAGGACGCGCAGAACGTTGCCGTAGGTGCCGCAGGACAGCAGGATCAGGCCTTTGTCGCGAGCCTTGGCCACAACGGATGCCACAGCGGCAGCGTTCGGCTTGTGGCTGTCGCCGTTTTCGAACAGTTCAACAGCGATCATTGCGCCCAGGGCACGGACTTCGCCGATCACCGACGGGTATTTGGCCTGGATGGCCTTGAGGCCAGTGACCAGACGCTCGCCGACGGCCTTGCAGCGGTCCAGCAGGTGCTCTTCTTCGAACACTTCCATCACGGCCAGGGCCGCAGCGCAAGCGATCGGGCTACCGGCGTAGGTGCCGCCCAAGCCGCCCGGAGCGATGGCGTCCATGTATTCGGCCTTGCCGCACACACCGGCCAGCGGGAAGCCGCCAGCGATGGATTTGGCGAAAGTGGTCAGGTCGGCAGCGACGCCCATCTGTTCCATGGCGAAGAACGTACCGGTACGGCCAGCGCCCGTCTGAACTTCGTCAGCGATCAGCAGGATGCCGTGCTGGTCGCACAGGGCACGCAGACGCTTCATGAATTCTTTCGGCGCGACGTAGAAACCACCTTCACCCTGTACAGGCTCGATGATGATCGCGGCGATGTCTTTCGGCTCGGCGTCGTTCTTGAAGATGCGCTCGATGGAAGCGATCGAATCGTCGATGCTCACGCCATGCAGTTCGTTCGGGTACAGCGCGCGGAAGATACCGCCTGGCATCAGACCCATGCCGGCCGAGTAAGGCACGACTTTACCGGTCAGGCCCAGGGTCATCATGGTGCGACCGTGGTAGGCGCCGGTGAAGGCGATCACGCCGGCACGGCCAGTGGCGGCACGAGCGATTTTCACGGCGTTTTCCACGGCTTCGGAACCGGTGGTGACCAGCAGGGTTTTCTTGGCGAAATCACCTGGCACCTTGGCGTTGATTTTTTCGCACAGTTCCACGTACGGCTCGTAGGCCAGTACCTGGAAGCAGGTGTGGGTCAGCTTGTTCAGTTGCTCGGTCACGGCGGCGATGACTTTCGGGTGCACGTGACCGGTGTTCAGCACAGCGATACCGCCGGCGAAGTCGATGAACTCGCGACCTTCAACGTCGGTCACGGTAGCGTTCTTCGCGGACTCGGCGAAGATCGGGTGAATCTGGCCTACGCCACGTGGAACAGCAGCGGTACGGCGGGCCATCAAAGAAGCGTTAGTCTTGCTCATACATTCCTCATTCGCCGCTCATCGGTCGGCGTGGTTCAAGGATCAGGCAGCGAGGAGGCAACTTCGGCAGCATGCGATGATCGACTGCCACAGCTTTCCCCGCCACAGAGAAAATTCCGTTTGAAGCACGCAAAGGAACAGCGCTCTCGTGCCCTTTGCGTTTGAAGCAATGCCTTGCCGGGCTTATGCCCTCGAGCTTAGATGCCCAGGCAGAGGTATTTGATTTCCAGGTAATCTTCGATGCCGTACTTGGAGCCTTCACGGCCCAGGCCCGAGGCCTTGATGCCGCCAAATGGCGCGACTTCGTTGGAGATCAGCCCGGTGTTGACGCCGACCATGCCGTATTCCAGGGCTTCAGCCACACGGAACACACGACCCAGGTCACGCGCATAGAAGTACGAGGCCAGACCGAACTCGGTGTCGTTGGACATCGCGATCACGTCAGCTTCGTCTTTGAAACGGAACAGCGGCGCCAATGGACCGAAGGTTTCTTCCTTGGCCACGGCCGCGTTGTTCGGCACGTTGGTCAGGATGGTCGGCTCGAAGAAGTTGCCTTCCATCGGCTTGCCGCCGGACAGCACGGTGGCGCCTTTGGCAACGGCGTCAGCGATGTGCTCTTGCACCTTGGCCACGGCTTTTTCATCGATCAGCGGGCCAGTGGTGGTGCCGGCTTCCAGACCGTTGCCGATCTTCAGCTTGGCCACGGCCACTTTCAGCTTCTCGGCGAAAGCGTCGTAAACACCTTCCTGGATGTACAGGCGGTTGGCACAGACGCAGGTCTGACCGTTGTTACGGTACTTGGAAATGATCGCGCCTTCGACGGCCTTATCCAGGTCCGCGTCGTCGAACACGATGAACGGAGCGTTGCCGCCCAGTTCCAGAGAAACCTTCTTGATGTCCTTGGCGCATTCGGCCATCAGTTGACGACCGATTTCGGTCGAGCCGGTGAAGGACAGTTTGCGCACGATCGGGTTGCTGGTCAGTTCGGTGCCGATGTCGCCGGCGCTGCCGGAAACCACGCTGAACACACCAGCCGGGATGCCGGCACGCTGGGCCAATTCAGCCAGGGCGAACGCGGAGAACGGCGTTTGCGAAGCAGGCTTGAGCACCATGGTGCAACCGGCGGCCAGGGCCGGGCCGGCTTTACGGGTGATCATTGCGGCCGGGAAGTTCCACGGGGTGATGGCAGCGGTCACGCCGATTGGCTGCTTGATCACGATCAGGCGCTTGTCTGGCTGGTGGCCCGGAATCACATCACCGTAGATACGCTTGGCTTCTTCGGCGAACCACTCGATAAAGGAAGCGGCGTAAACGATTTCGCCCTTGGCTTCGGCCAGTGGCTTGCCTTGTTCCAGGGTCATCAGGCGAGCCAGGTCGTCCTGATTCTCGATGATCAGTTCGAACCAGCGACGCAGCTTGTTCGCACGCTCTTTGGCGGTCAGTGCACGCCAGGCCGGCAGCGCTTTGTCAGCAGCTTCGATTGCACGGCGGGTTTCGGCAGCGCCCATTTTCGGCACAGTACCCAAAATTTCGCCCGTTGCCGGGTTGTTGACCTTGATCGTCTGACCATTGTCCGCATCAACCCAAGCGCCATCGATGAAGGCTTGCTGGCGGAACAACTGGGTGTCTTTAAGCTGCATGTCGGCTTTCCTTAACAGCACCGCGCGATACGCGGAGCAAATTATGATTGTAGAAAGGCGCCTCAGTAGGCTGCCGTCAGGGAAATCATTCACCGGGCTGAAGCACATAAATAGCGCACGTATTGAATTCGTGCGGTTCAGCACCCAGACAAGAGCGTTTGAAATCTCAAACGAATCCTAGGATCAAAGGGGTTAAAGGACAATAGGGCGTTCGAAAAAAAGAACGAAAACGTCTTTTTTGCTGCGATTTTCTGATCAACGTAACAAAGGCAGGTTACGCTTTGGAAAAACGCAGGCGATTCAGCAGCATGGACGCCCGCAGTGCATATGAGTATCATGGCGCCCGCGCTGCACCAGTAGCTCAGCTGGATAGAGTACTGCCCTCCGAAGGCAGGGGTCGTGGGTTCGAATCCCGCCTGGTGCACCATCTATAGAAACGAGAAAGCCTCAGGCCGTAAGGTCTGGGGCTTTTTTGTGGGTGCACAAAAAAACCGCCTAAGCGGTTTTTTTCATTCCGTCGTCCAATCAAACTCGTCGTATTCATCATCGTCCTCGTCATCCTCGAACACTTCATCTTCGAGCACGTCGTCTTCAACGATGTCTTCTTCCGGCTGATTCAGCAGAAAATCCTTACGACTTTCGGTAATCGCTCGCCGTAGTTCCTCACCCTTTTCCGGGCAGTTAAGCATTTGGGCGATGCGGTCGATTTTTTTTGTCACGGCATCCTCCAACGCATCGACTTCAAGCTGATAGTGCGCGCTTTCGGGGAGGGATGCCAAATCCCCGGAAGGCCGCGCACTTCAGTTTTTTCTGCAAAGCCGCTGAAGTGATCAGGCTTCAGCGGTGGTAACGCCGGACCACGCTGCTGTTTTTCAGCACATGACCGTTGATTCGTTCCAGCAGCTGCGCACGGGTCAGGCCTGCCGGCAACGCCTCCGGTGCGAGGTCCAGGGCGTAGATCTGGATGATGTAATGGTGCGCACTGTCGCCAGCCGGCGGGCAAGGGCCGACGTAACCGGCGGTGCCTTTGCTGTTGATGCCGGACACGCCTTCAAGTGTGGACTTTGCGCCGACACCGGACGCGATCTGGTGGGTGCTCGCTTTGATGCCGTAGTGCACCCAGTGATCGACACCCTGTCCTTTCTGGCCGTCAGGGTCGTGCATGACGATGGCGTAACTGAGCGTTCCGGCCGGGCCGGCGCTCCAGCTCAGCGCCGGTGAAACATTATGCCCGCCGCAGCCCGGCGCATCGCTGGCAGCGGCAGAAGTGAACAACCGGTCATCCGACACGCCTGGGATGTTCAGGGTGAAACGCTCCTGGGTCGCTTGTGCCGCCTGCGCCGCATGCGCCGGCAATTGCACGCAAAGGGCGACCGCTATGGCCGCTAGCCAAGGGTTCAGAGAGGTCAATCGGGTCATGCCGGAGTACCTTGTGCGGGTGGGGCCGTCGTCGGCGTGCAAACTATAGCTGGAGCTTTCATTTGGTGGCACCAGGATTTGGCGCAACCTTCAACAATTGCGCCGTTTTTTCAATGAAGCACCGCGCCTCAGAACCGTCCTACACCCGTTACTGAAGACGGTGACGAGGATAGGTCGACCGCATTTCAACCGCCGAACAGCAAAACGCCCGGCGCCTGCATTGCGCAGAGGCCGGGCGTTGTCTGGAGGGTGGCGGTTTTATTGAACCTCGCCTGCGCCAGCAAATTTGCTCATGACGAAGCCGACAAATTCTTCGACTGTCATTTTCTGGCCGTTGAACTCGACCTGATTGTTGGCGTAATGCAGTTTGCTGACGATGTTGCTTGCGTCCAGTTTCGCCAGTTGCGAGCCGACGGCCATGCTGCCAAACATGTCGGCGGTGGCGGTGGCCTGATCGGCGATCAGCTTGGCGTCCGTCTGGCCGTCGATTTGCGATTGCACGGTGAACACATCAACGAGCATTGGCTTGGACACTTGCAGATTGATGTCCAGCAGCGCAATCAACTGTCTGATCAGTTGGTCAGTCGGCAATTCGATCGATTGTGGTTTGGTCAGGTCCAGCACCAGGTTGGCGCGGCTTTCACCGTTGGTGGTTTTGAACGAGAGGTTTTCCAGGGCCACCTGCGGGCCGGCCGCCAGCAATTGCTCCAGACCGGTTTTCAGTTGCGCCTCTTCGGCTTCGGTCAGCTTCAGTTCCGGCACCGGTTGACCCGCCTCGGCTGCCTCGGCGGCAAGTTGCTCGTACGGCTGCAGTTTGCTCTGGTAAACCTGCATCAGCGACATCGTCGCCGGTATGTCGAGGTTCTTCAGGCTCATCGCCAACTGTGCCGAACCGAACGCCTTGCCGTTCAAGGACACTTCACCCACCTTGTAATCGGCACGCCCGGAGGCGCTGGTGCCCGATTCCTCGGTCTGGTTCTTCATCTCGAAATTCTTGAAGCCCAGCACGGACTGTTTGGCACCGAACGTGGTTTGGCTGCTGGTCAGCACAACGGTGTTTTCGCCGGTGTAGTAGCCGTAGGTGCTTTTGCTCAGGTTGCTGGCCAGAGTCAGGCCGTTCAATTCGACCTGCACCGGTGCCTGATCTTCGGAAACGGTGGTCAGCTTCAGACTGTCCATGTAGCCGTCGGCCTTGACCTTCTGCGCCTGGGCGCTGGCCGAAACATCGAGTTTCAGGCCAGAAAACTTCAAGCTGGACTTGTCATCCAGTGCGGTTTCCAGCGGCAGCATTTCCAGCGTGCCGTTGGTGGAGTTGTCGTAGCCGATATTGACCACGCCTTTGAGCGGGGAGACATCCTTGGCGGCGGCAAACCATTTTTCAGTGAGCGGCGTCTTTTCCAGTTCGTAATGACTGGTGGCCATGACCGGCAGCCACTTCAGCGACACCAGGCGCGAGAACGGCAGCGGACCGTGTTCGATGTGATCGACAAACAGCAGCTCGACCGGCTCCTCGCCGAACATTTCACCTTCGCCCTTGAGGCGATAGTGCGCGGTGCTGCTGAACACATGGCGCTCCAGCGACACCAGTTCCAGCGATGCCGTGCCTTTATGACCGACCAGCGCCGCTTGCAGTTGCTGGTTGGCGTCAGCCAGGGAGGTGTTCAGCACGCTTTCGATTTTGGTGCCGGTGTACCAGGCACCGCCGGCGCTGATTGCACCGATGGCCACGACAATTCCCAGTAACACGCCTGCTGATTTATTCATGAATGACCCGTTCAATGTCCGTTGTTGAAGGTGTAGTCGTCTTCCCTGAACCCATGACGGGTTGCGGTCGCGACAGCGCTGAAAGTGGGATGCAGATTAGCATCAGGCGCGGTGGACGGCCCAAGGATTAAAGGTGAAAGAGTGTCTATGGCGCATGTATGAGCGATTGTCTTCGCTGGCAAGCCAGCTCCCACAGGTCGCGGACATTCCCCGTAGTAGCTGGCTTGCCAGCGAAGGCGTCAGACCTGCCAACGCAGCATCAGGAATACTGGACCTCGATCTCATCGAGCTGATGATCAAAGGTTTTAAGCCGCGCGGTCCAGGTGTACACCAGCACTTCAAAGTCGCGATTGATCACCGCCCCGCCCATCACTTCCCCCTGCGGGTCGCAGAAATCCAGCTGATAGCGTTCGCGGGCCATGGCGGCGGCGACATCGGCCAGTTCCCGCGCATTGTTGAGCCAGTGCCAGCCGTCGTCGGCCACTTGCTTGTCGAGCGCCAGGCATTGTTTTTTCAGGGTTTCGAGACTCTTTTCCAGCGGTGTGCCGGTGAGTTCGCCCATGACCTCCTGGAACGTGCGACCTGGCTGCCAGTAACTGCCCCAGAAATAACGGTCGAACACCGTTTCGACACGACGCAGCGCGACCTTGGTGTCCCAGATCAGTACCAGGGTCTTGCCTTGTTCGAGTTGTCTTTTTTTGATTCGCTGGTTCTGGACCGAGGCCCAGGCCACCACCGCGATGGACATCACGGCAATCAGCGCCGTGGCGCTGTCGAGGAACACCAGAGCCTTGTCGATCTGGTGGGTCAGCATAACGCCGTAGAAATAGGTGGCCGAAAGCAGCACTAACGCTACGACGGCGCACCAGAAGCCGAGAGCATAAGGGTTTTTCATTATTGGTTTCCCCATGACCTGCGCGAGCTTTGCGAAGCAAGGGCGCCTGACTCCAGCGCCCCTCCAACACTTCAAAGCATAGCAACGGCCTCAGGGTTTGCCGGAGTTCGACGCTTGCGTTCGTCCGCTTTCCCACCCTCCGCCCAGGGCGAGGAACAAATCGATCTGGCTCATGGCAACTTGCGTGTTCGCCGTGGCCAGTTGCGCCGTGACGTCGGTGTAAGTGCGGGTCGCTTGCAGGTCCGCCAGGAACGACTCGCGGCCGGCCTGGAAGAAGCGGTGCGTCTGGTCGGCCGCCAGTTTCGCCGATTGCTCGGCATCCGCCAGGGCATCACGGCGTTGCAGCAGCGCGGAGTACTGGGCCAGGGCGGTCTGGGTTTCGCGAATGGCGTTGAGCACAACGCCGTCGAAGTGTGCCAACACACCCTGGGTCGTGGCTTCGGCTTCACGGATGCGGGCGCGGGTGCCGTTGGACGGTACGGTCCAGGTCAGCGACGGCCCGAACCCCCAACGGTTGGTGGATGGGTCGCCGAGATCCCCCAGGATGCCGACGGTACCGATGGTCGCGCCGATGCTGATGTTCGGGTACAGCTCGCCCGTAGCGATGCCGATACCGGCCGTCGCGGCCGCCAGTCGGCGCTCGGCCTGCCGCACGTCGGGACGACGCTTGAGCAATGCGGCACCATCGCCCACAGGCACCAACTGCGCGATTTTCGGCAGTTCAGCGCAAGTCGCAGTGCCGGCCGGCAATTGATCCACAGGCTTGGCCAGCAGCATCGACAAACGGAACAGCCCGGCCTGACGTGCCGCCTCATAACGGGGCATGTCGGCACGCAACGACTTGAATTGGGTTTGCGAGCGCGTGACCTGGGTCTCGTCGCCGCGTCCGGCGTCGCGCAAGCGCTGGATCAGCGTGGTGCTCTGGGATTGCAGATCAAGGGAATGCTGGGCGATCTCCCGCTCTTCGTTGGCCGCGCAGACTTGGGTGTAGGCCCGAACCACATCCGCCACCAGGGTAATGCGCGCGGTGTCGGCGGCAGCCTGGGTGGCATCGGCATTGGCCTTGGCCGCTTCGATGCCACGCTGCAACGTACCGAACAGGTCGAACTGGTACGACGCAGAAATACCGATATCGCCGATGTTGGCCACCGGCACCTTTTCCGGCAACAGGAAGGCTTGGCCGGACTCCTGCAAACGCTCGGCGCCCATTTTCACGCCACCGCTCCAGCCACCGGCCGCCTCGGCCTCGTCGACTTGCGCACGAGCGCGCAACAGGCTGGCCGCCGCCACGCGCAGGTCGGTGTTGGATGCCATGGCTTGCTGCACCAGTTGATCGAGACGCGGGTC
Organism: Pseudomonas sp. MT92; assembly: GCF_058792515.1. Lineage (NCBI taxonomy): Bacteria > Pseudomonadati > Pseudomonadota > Gammaproteobacteria > Pseudomonadales > Pseudomonadaceae > Pseudomonas > Pseudomonas sp. MT92. Next base: position 45,617 of record NZ_JBXAFA010000018.1, on the reverse strand, counting down.
CCGATACAGGCGCCACCAATCGGCAGGCACCGGCGCCGAGACCACGGGCTTGCCAGCCACCGCCAGTTCGCCCTGCAAGTCATCACGGTGGATGGCCGCCTCCTCTGGCAAGTGATAGTCCGGCCCGACCACCTGACACGCCGACAGCAACAAGCCTAATCCGGCAACCGCCAAACCCGTGGCTTTGCTCATTGCGCAGGCTCCCGGACCTGATCGTCGATGATCGACACAGTCGCGGTGCGCCCGGCGATCATGCGGAAATCCGCCGGTACGTCATCGAAAGCAATCCGCACTGGAATCCGCTGGGCCAGGCGCACCCAGCTGAACGCCGGGTTGACGTTGGGCAACAGGTTGTTGCCGCTGGTGCGGTCGCGGTCTTCGATACCGGCGACGATGCTGACCACATGGCCACGCAGGCGCGCGCGGTCACCAATCACCCGGATGTCGACGCTCTGGCCGATATGGATGCCGTCCAGTTTGGTTTCTTCAAAATAGCCGTCGATGTGAAACGAATTGCTGTCGACGATAGACAGCACCGGCCGCCCGGCACTGACGAATTCCTGGGCACGCGGCGCGCGGTCGTTGACATAACCGTCCACCGGGCTGCGAATCACCGAGCGGTCGAGGTTGAGCTGAGCGCTGTCCACCGCCACCTGAGCTTCCATCAACGCCACTTGCGCACGGGCGACCTTGGACTGGCTTTCTTCCAGCTGTTCGGCAGGCACCAGATTGCCCAGGCCCTTGTTGCGCTTGGCTTCGCGCTGGGCCTGGGCCAGGGTTTCTTCCCGGTCGGCGACGGCGGCTTTCGCCTGGCGCAGGGCCAGTTTGAAACGGTCCTGATCGATGCTGAACAGCACCTGACCGCGCTTGATCGGCTGGTTGTCGCGCACGTCCACCTGCTGGATCAGCCCGGAAACGTCGGGGGCGATCTGCACAATGTCGGCACGGATGTGACCGTCGCGGGTCCAGGGGGCAAACATGTAATACAGCACCATCCGCCAGACCACGACCACGGCGAAGCTCACGATCAACAGGGTCAGGGCCACGCGGCCGATGGTCAATAAAGGCTTTTTCATGTCATCAGGTATCGACTGAGTGAGTCCACGACGCCAAGCAGCAAGGCGTAGAGAGCCACGTTAAACAATGCCCGGTGCCAGACCAGGCGATAAAAGTGCAGACGCGTGAGCACCCCGTGCACCAACAGGAACAACACATAGGTAATGCCCATCAGCACCAGCAGTGTGGGCAGGAATACCCCGCTGAGATCCAGGTCACCAATCATAAAGGCGCTCCATCGATGCCATGGGGAAGCGGTTCTTCAAGCTCGGCGGAACCGACAAATTCGACGCCAGGCAATAACGCCAGGCGCAAGCCACTCAAGGCGTGCAACAGTTGCAGGCGGGTCTCGTCATCGCCCGCGCCGCCCAGCGCTCGACGGGCTCGGTCCATGGTCATCAGCAACGGGCTCGGTGCGGGCAAGCGCCTGCCAGCCTTGAGGCACGCCTTGAAGTATTCGCCGACCTCGGCCACCACCTGGCGCAACAGCGCGTTCGGCACCCCGTCAATACGCGGCGCGTAGGCGAGAAGATCGAGCATATTCAGCGCCACGCGGACTTCCCGCAGGGCAATCCCGGTGTCCTGCCCGGTCAAGGCCAGACGCGGCAAATGCTGCATCAGGCGGTCAAGCATTTGCACGCCAAGATGCCGGTGCTCGGCCAGACTGGCCGGCTCGGACAGGCCGACAATGTCACGCCAACTGAATCGGGTCAGACGCTTGGCCGCCAGTTCGGCGCCGAATGGCCGGGCGATCAGGGTCCAGACAAACGCAAACAGCAAGCCCACGGGGCCGGCCAGGTTGGCGTTGGCAAAGCTGAGGAAGTCCGCGTCGTACGCGCCCTGAATGCTGATGAAGGACGAGGTGTTGACCAGTGTCAGCAACATGCCCAGGTAAAACTGCGGCTTGACGGTCAAGGTGCCGACGATGATGAACGGCACGGCGAACGCCAGCACCAGCATCGGGAAATCGTGCAGGTTGGGCAGCACCAGAAACAGGTAAAGGCTGGCGAACAACACCGACATCGCCGTCCAGAAAAAGAACCGGTAAATCTGTGGTGCAGGGTCGTCCATCGAGGCGAAGAAGCTGCACGCCACGGCCGCCAGAATCACGGCGGAGCCCCCGTCAGTCCAGCCCAGCAGAATCCACAGCACCGATGCAACGATGATCGCCGTGACGGTGGACGCCGCTGAGTAAAGCATCAGGCCGCGATCCAGAAATGGCGACAGTCGGCCGAGCCGCCAATGCCGATACACCGCGTGCCAACTGTCCTGGTTTTCGCATTGGATGGCGATTTGCAGACTGCGGCAGTCCTGCCACAGATCGATCCATTCGCCGAGGCGGTACAGCGCGTTGGAGAACAACAGCTGCTTGCGGTCCTCCAGCGCTTCGACATTGGGTTGAAGGGCTTGGACCTGGTCTTTGAGCGCCTGCCAGCGATCGACATCCGCGTCCTTGTGTTGCAGCCATTCGCCAGCGGCGCTGAGGAGCGGCGCGAACTTATCCACAAGCTCGGGCGTGCGCCGCTCCAGGGCGTAAAGCGCATCGTCGAGGGCATCGACCACGGTCAGCAGGTGAATCATCCGCCCGCGCAGCTCCTTGGTGTTGCGCACCGTTTGCGGCCGCGCGCCTTCGTGGGGCAACTGACCGATCATCAGCTCCAGGCTATTGAAGGTCGCCACCATCGACGCACGTAACGCACTGGCTTCGGCCGGTTGCACATGGCGACCGAGGAATTGCAGGCTATAGGTCGAGGCATCGGCGAACCATTTGCTCACCGAATCGTTGAACACCGGGGCCAGCCGCCGGGGCCAGAACATCGCGCCGACGACTGCCGCAACGGCGATGCCGAGGAAGATCTCCTCCGTGCGTGCCTCGGCGACGTCCCACACCGACAACGGGTTATTCATCACCGGCAGGGCGATCAGCGGCAAGGTGTAACCGGCGAGCATCAACGCGTAGTTGTTGGCGGTGCGCAGGTGCAGGGACAGAAACAACAGAATCCCGGTCCACAGCGCAATGACCAGCACCAGAACATAGGGGCTCTGGACGAACATCGGCACGAAAAAAACCGCCGCGGCAGCACCGAGGAAGGTGCCCACTGCACGGTACAGCGCCTTGGAACTGGTCGGGCCGACAAACGGGCTGGAAACGATATACACCGTGGCCATCGCCCAGTAAGGACGCGGCATTTGCATGAGCAAGGCGATGTAGAGCGCAATCATCGAGGCGGCGAACGTACGCACGCCGAAGAACCAGTCCCGCGCCGGGGGCACGCCGGTAAAAAAGCCGCTCAAGGGTAGAGCACCGGTGCTTGTCCGGCCGACTCGAAGGCCTTCAATACACGCAAGGTGGCTTCGAGGTCGCGCGCATCGATGCCTTCGAGCACCTCACTGCGCAAGCGCACCAGCTCAACTTCGACGGCTTGCACCAGTGTCCGACCGCTGTCGGTGAGGCTCAGGCATTTGGCGCGGCGATCCTGCGCATCCTCGGTGCGACAGACGTACCCGGCGTGACACAACTGATCGAGCAACCGCACCAGGGACGGACTCTCCATCCCCGCCGCCTGCGCCACCGTCACCTGACGCACCCCCTCGCCCAACCGTCCGATCATCAACAACGGCACGGCACAGGCTTCGGAAATTCCGTAATTGAGCAGCGTGCTCTGGCAGATTTTCCGCCAATGCCTGGCGGCCACCACCATGGAGCTGCTGATGTTCATCTGCAGAGCGTCGAGATTATTCGGCACGGGAGAAAACACACTGTTAGTTTGCTAACTATCAATATGGCATTGGAGAGGTTTTTCCGTCAAGTTTTGAAACAAATTCGCCAACTGTCAGCGCTTTTTGGCCCGCTCATAGATTTCACTACGTTCACGTTTCCCGACCGCGACGACAGACACGACTACACGCTCATCGATAACCTCATATACCAACCGGTAACCTGAGGACTTAAGCTTGATTTTGTAGCAATCAGGCATGCCATGAAGTGCGTCGGATGGGATTCGAGGCAACTCGAGTCGTTCTGCCAGCTTCTTTTTGAATTGCTCGCGCAACGTATGTCCAAGCTTGTCCCATTCCTTGCGCGCAGACGGCAGGAATTCGAGCTTATAGGTCATCCAGGCTTACCGGGATCGGTGTTTCATGACGACGAGAACGAATGATTTCCGCCAGCGAAAGGTCATCAAGGCGCTCCATCATGGCCTCGAAAACATCGGCAGGGACCATGTAGCCCATGACTCGATTGTGATTGAGCACCGCAACGGGCCCGCCGTGAGCACCGTTTAAAACGGCAGTCGGGTTTTTCTTTAACTCAGACACACTGACAGCCATGTCGGCCAGAACACTTTGCATAATTAAGACCTCAAATAAGGTCGTAATTCTGGTCTGTTTTTCCCAAGCGAGCAATGTTGCAAGCAACCTCCCATCAGATTTCTTATACCCCCCGCCCTTTCCTCAACATCACATCCAGCTGATCAACCACCTCCGCCCAATCGGCATCCTCCAGAATATCGTCGCGCAGAAAATCCGCCTGGCTCTGGGTCCAGAAGAACGCATCCGCCAGGTGCAGTTCCGGTTTGAGCGGTGAATGGGTGGAAATGAATTTATCGATGCTTTCGGCGTCGTCGGGCAGGCCGAGTTGTTTGAACAGCGATGGGAGGCTGTGGGTCGGGTTTTCCATGTCTGGAGCTCCTGTGAATCAATGAAGGGACCGCTGCGCGGTCAATCGCGGGCAAGCCCGCTCCCACAGGGTGAGCGCATGACCTTGTGGGAGCGAGCTTGCTCGCGAAGACGCCGCACATCTAATGACTCAACTCCCGCACCTCGGCATGCGGCACCATTTTCAGGAACTGTGGCATGTCCATGTGCAGCAGGTTGATGTGGTTGCCGGCTTCCAGATAAATGTCCTTTTGCCGGGTCAGCAGCGGGTCGATGACCACGTCCAGCCCATAGGCCTCGCCCAGGGCGGGTACGGCGCCGCGCTCGCAGTCATCGAACAGGTGCGGCAGAGTGCTTTCGCGCGAGACTTGCCATTCGCCGCTGCTGCGCACTTTGCTCAGGTCCAGGTGGCGACTGGCGGGCAACACGGCCATCAGGTAATGGCCGTGGTGGTCGTCGAGGATGACCGACTTGGCCACCCGCTCGGCTGGAATGCCCGCGACTCGCGCCGTTTCCAGGCTACTGGCCGAGTGAGGGTGGGTGACGATGTCATATTCGCATTGAGCCTTTTCCAGGCTTCGCTGCACGGTTCTTGCCATACGCATGATGCACCTCGGTGTCCGCAACAACGTCTGACGGACGATGGTTGACGCTTTTCCACGTAGTGAAAGTCTAGGCCCGCCGGGCCAAACCGGTGGGAAATCCGCCCATTGGACACGTCGACACCTGAACAAAATTCATACAACCAAACGGTCAACTAAACTGTATACAGAACCGTCCACGACGCTCCCGGAGGGTGACGTGAATACGCGCTGTTGTACCGCTGCACTGCTAATGGCGTTGAGCGCATCAGCCTTCGCTGCAGACACTGTCGGGCTACCGGCGACCAATCCCGCCGGAATCTGGTTGATCACCTTCGGCCTCGCGTTCCTGATCGCCGAGGCGGCCCTGCCCAATTACGGCGTGATTGGCCTGGGCGGAATCGTGATGTTCGTGATCGGCGCGCTGATCCTGACCAATGCCGAACTCCCCGCTCCGTTGATGATCGTCTTGGGCCTGATCAGTGCGTTGCTGCTGGTGTTTCTGCTGATCCGCGCCCTCAAGACCCGCCCGCGCCATACCATCAGCGGCGATGCCGTGCTGGTCGGCAGCATCACCCCCGTCACGTCATTGCTGGCCGACGATGCCTGCCACGGCTGGGTGCATTTGCAGGGCGAATACTGGCAAGTGTCGAGCGCCAAACCCCTGCAGATCGGGCAGAAAGTTCGCGTGGTGTCGCGCAAGGGATTAATGCTGAAAGTGGCCGCGACTGACGCGGTGCCAGCGGGAGAATAGTCATGGGCCTGCAGGTGGGTTTTGTCGCGCTGCTGTTACTGCTGATCGCGCTGGCCGGATCGACCTTCCGCATCCTGCGTGAATACGAACGCGGGGTGGTGTTCCAGCTCGGACGCTTTTGGCAGGTCAAGGGCCCGGGCCTGATTCTGTTGATTCCGGTGGTTCAGCAAATGGTTCGCGTCGACTTGCGCACCGTGGTGCTCGACGTCCCGGCGCAAGACGTGATCACCCGCGATAACGTCTCGGTCAAGGTCAACGCCGTGCTGTACTTCCGCGTACTCGATCCACAGAAGGCGATTATCCAGGTCGAGGACTTCCTGATGGCCACCAGTCAGCTGGCGCAAACCACCTTGCGCGCGGTGCTGGGCAAACACGAACTTGATGAGCTGCTGGCTGAGCGCGAACGGCTGAACATCGATATCCAGCAAGTGCTCGACGCCCAGACCGATGCGTGGGGCATCAAGGTGGCCAATGTCGAGATCAAGCACGTGGACCTCAACGAATCGATGATTCGCGCCATCGCCAAACAGGCCGAAGCGGAGCGCGAGCGCCGGGCCAAGGTGATCCACGCCGAAGGCGAATTGCAGGCCTCGGAAAAACTCATGCAGGCCGCCGAGATGCTGGGCCGCCAGCCCGGGGCCATGCAGTTGCGTTACATGCAGACGCTCAGCTCGATCGCCGGCGACAAGAGTTCGACCATCGTCTTCCCACTGCCGATCGAACTGCTCAAGGGCATGGCGGACTTGTCGTCGAAACCTTGAGCGCCGTCACTCAGCCCCCATGACGAACAAACGTGCCCGAGTGTTACCCGCAGCGGTTTCGGCGACTTTCTGCCAACCGCCGGGCAGCGGGGCGAATTCGTCGGGTTGATCCGCCGTGCTGATCAACCACACGCGCCCCGTTGCCCTGGGCAATTGACTGAGATGGTCGAGATAGATCCTTGGCGCATCACCATTGACCAGTGTGCCGAAGCCATAATCATTCGGGCGGCTGGATGTGCCGTTGACCAAGGGCGGGGTGTACAGCAGCGGATCCGTGCCGGTGCGGTTGTAATAGACGTAACTCATGTACCAGAGCATGTCACTGATGACGATTCGGTCGCCCGCCACGTAGTGCTGATTGACGAAATCGACCATCACATTGATCTGGTCATTCACATCCACGGTGGCATTGTTTTTCAGCCCGACCAGCTCGGTGCCGACAAACAGCACCAACAACCCCAGCGCCAATACCCGAAAGCCGCTCAGCAAGCGGTCGATGGCCAGTGCCATGATCAGCGGCAGGCCCATCGCATAGGCATTCAGATAGCGCTCGATAAACACGGGTGAAATAAACGAAACCCCGTAAACCAGCAACAACGGTAGCAGGGTGTAGAGTGCCAGCAATGCACTCCAGCGAAAGGGGCTGCGATCACGCAGCACCGTCATCACCATCACGGCTAGCAATAGGATGGGCAGCGCAACGAACAAGAGCCGGGGCAACTTATCCCCATCGTCCTGGATCAGAAAGTCCCACACCATCGACGGCAGGGAACTGAGCGTGACCGGCAATTCCCAACCCACATCGCCATTGGCCTTGAGCTCACCCATGTGCCGGGTCAGATCGACCAGGCCAGGGATCCAGGGAGCAAACAGCACCACAATGGCCACGTTGCTCAGCCACCAGGCCGGGCGAGTGATGTGCTTCAAGGGTTGCTCCGGCTGCAGACGCAACACCAGCAGGTACGCCCAATGGACGAGCACACAGAGCGCAGTGAAATAGTGGGTGTAGAACGCGGTGGCCATCAGTAGCGCGTAGATCACCAGCGCATGCGTATTGCGAGGCTGCTTGACCCAATACACCAGTGCGATGGTAGCGCCGAGCAACCACAACCCCAGCCACGAATACATCCGCACTTCCTGGCTGTAGCGCACCGCCGTAGGCAACAGCGCCAGCATCAACCCGGCCAGTAATGCCGCCCGCGGATTGGCGATCAGCCGGACCAGCCACATCCCCAACATGACCGACGCGACACCCGGCAGCGCACTCATACTGCGTATCGAAAAAAGGCCATCGCCAAACAGCCCGATCCAGCCATGCAGCATCATGAAATACATCGGTGGATGGACGTCACGGGCGGCATGAGCCCAGATACCATCCAGGGTGTACCGACTCATCAACAGGCTGGAACCTTCATCGCCCCAAATCGCGGCATCGGTCAGGCCGTATAAACGAGTCAGGACGGCCAGCATCAGGACCAGCAACCCGCCACCCCACCACAGCAGTCGCTGCCTTGAGTCGAGCACTGCCAAGTTCGCGGTCGATGGCCGGGGTTTGGCCAACCGCTCTTTTCTTTGCGCCTCCACTACCACTCTGTTCACCTGCACTGCCTAATCGTTCCGCTCACTTTAGGCTAATGTCAGCCGCCACGGCCAGCGGATACACCGGCGCCACCTCCCCTCCCTTCCACGCACCGCTGTTGCGCTGTCCGCAGGGCGATCTGATTCTGACGAACGGCTTCGATCAGGCTGTCGATACCGGGTTTGCTCCAGCCAAGCAGGGAGTCAGCCGCAAAGACCTAACAGTTCTGATAGTTCTCAATTGTGAGCCGGGCGAGTAGAACTGATGGCCTGCATTCTCTTCGGCCCCGCGGAGTTCGCTGGATGACCAGAGCCAACGCTGTGAAACAACGCGTGATACTGCTAGCGACCAACAGCAGCCAATCGATCATTGGCGAAAGCGTCGAGGGCAAGGTCAACACCATCGGTTACTCCGCCTATGGCGAGCAGTCAGCGCAGCAGGAAGTCGCATCGGCGCTGGGGTTCAACGGTCAATTGCGCGAAGCCCGGCTCGGCTGGTATTTGCTGGGCAACGGCTATCGCGCCTACAACACGCGCTTGATGCGCTTTCATAGCCCGGACAGCTGGAGTCCGTTTGGCGGGGGTGGGTTGAATGCGTATATGTATTGCATGGGAGATCCGGTGAATCGGGTGGATCCGACGGGGCACGGTTGGCTGTCACTTGCAGCTTCATTGCTGGATCGCATGGGGGTCGTGATGCCCAACACCCGCCCAATGGATCATGTTTCTTTCGTGACACGCACAGGTCGCCGCTTCAATGCTCTTGGCTTACCCGATATTCCCTCCACCGCCTTGAACCTGGAGATCGGGATGAGACCAGAGAAAACAGGTGAATTGGCAGGGCTTGCCAGCGTAGGTGCGCCAATTTTTGCACCGAAACCCAAGGTCAATTGGGTAGGTAATAATTCGGCAGGTGACTGGCACACGGCAGCGAATTGGGGAGCTGATAACTATCCTGTAAGCGGAACTCGAACCGTTGCGACTTCGGGAAGCAAGCGTTCGGCGCGCCCCTCTCAAGTGTCCGCATCGTCCACCTCACAACCTTCTCGCCCTCGCATTGATTCTTTTGATCTGCCTAGAACGGAGTATTCAGGCCCCGGCCCAGTGAAGCCACGGTTCGAACATTTGCAACTTCTGGGCGGGGAAGTTCCCCAACCTCCCAACTACTGGAAAGGGCGACCACCTCAGGATCAACCACCTACACCCCAGCCCCGAAATCCCGCCCCCCAGATGCTTGGAAATGCCATAACTCCGCAAGAGGCCCGCGACAGGCATGCCGCTGCTATTGCGCTACTGAGATTGGGACAATAGGAACAAATCGCAGGGGCGATTGCAGAGTTACTTGCATCAGACAACACTCGCAAGCACCGTAATGCCAACTCAATGCCCAAGTTTAACGTGATGAGGTCATCCTACCTCTGCATCCCCCACCGCCTCACCGTCACCTGCTCCAGCGAATCAAACACCAGGTTCTCCACCAGCAGCCCAATCAGAATCACCACCGCCAAGCCGGCGAACACCATGTCGGTGTACAGCTCATTGCGATTCTGAAAGATGTACCAGTCCAACCCGCCCTTGCCGCTGGTGGCACCAAACACCGGTTCAGCGGCGATCAGCGTGCGCCAGGCAAACGCCCAGCCGATTTTCAGCCCGGCGAGGATCGACGGCAGTGCGGCCGGAATCAGGATGAACAACACGAAGCGTATGCCCTTGAGGCCATAGTTGCGCCCGGCCATGCGCAGGGTTTCCGACACACCGAGAAACCCGGCGTAGGTGTTCAGCGCCAGAGCCCAGAGCACCGAATGCACCAAATTCGTCGGGTTGATCCGCCGTGCTGATCAACCATACACGACCGGTTCCCCTGGGCAATTGACTGAGGTGGTCGAGGTCGATCCTTGGCACATCACCATTGACCAGCGTGCCAAAGCCATGCGCTGCCGAAACGTTCCCCTCACTTTAGGCCAATGTCAGCCGCCACGGCCAGCGGATACACCGACTCCCACCCCCCGCCCAGCGCTTTGTACAACCCGACCATTGCCAGCGACACACCGGTCGAACTTTCCACCCATTGCTCCTGAGTGGCCAGCAAGGCGCTTTGTACAGTGAGCACGTTGACGAAGTCCACGACCCCTTGCACGTACTGCTGTTGTGCCGTGCGCAGGGCGATCCGGTTCTGACGCACAGCTTCGGCCAGGCTGTCGCGGCGCAGTTGACTGGCGTTATAGGCGCTCAATTGATCGTCGATTTCATGCCAGGCGCGCAATACCGTTTGCTGATAGGCGATGGCGGCCTCCTGTTGCTGGGCTTCGCGCAGGTCCAGCACCCCGCGCAAGCGTCCACCGTCAAACAGTGGCAGGCTCAATTGCGGGCCGATGCCGAACGCGCGCGAGCCCCATGAACCGAAATCGCTCAACTGCCGGGCTTGCGAGCCGACGTTGCCCGACAGGGTTATGCGCGGATAAAAATCGCCCTTGGCCACCCCAATGCTCGCGGTCGCGGCATGCAAACGCGCCTCGGCCTGGCGAATGTCCGGACGCCGTTCGGCCAGTTGCGACGGCAGGCCGATGGCGATCTGGGGTGGGGTCTGCGGCACCGGCGCATCGGTGGATAACTCGGCGGTGAGTGCCTGCGGCGGCTCGCCCATCAACAGGCTCAGCGCGTTGATCAGTTGCGTCTGACGTTGCGCCAGGGCGGGCAGGCGCGATTCGATGGCCGCGACTTGGGCGGCGGCTTCGGCAACATCCAGGTCCGTCGCGACACCGTCGGCCAGCCGTAGCTGCGACAGTTTCAGACTGTTGCGTGCGACTTCAAGGTTCTGCTCGGTGACTGCGCGGGTGTTTTGCACGCCACGCAGCTGAATGTAGTCCTGGGCGGTTTCAGCGAGTACCGACAACAACACCGCGCGACGGTCGTTTTCGGCGACTTCCAGGGTCGCGTCGGCGGCTTCGGTTTCGCGGCGCACTCGCCCCCACAAGTCCAACTCCCAAGCAGCGGAAAAACCCGCATTCCACAGGTTGAACGCCGAATGGCCGTTGTGCCCCGACGGATCGCTCAGGCCATTGCCACTGTTGCGCTCACGGGAATAGCTGGCCGTGGCGGCGGTGGTGGGATAGCGGTCGGCGGTGATCACCTGACGCACGGCACGACTTTGCTGCAAGCGGCTGCTGGCGAGTTTCAGATCGAGGTTGTCGGTCAGGGCGCGCTGGGTCAGGGCCGAAAGCTGCGGATCGTTGAAGACTTCCCACCAGCGCTCGCCCAGGGTTTCGGTAATGGCTTGGCTGGGGGCGGCCTTCGATGGTTTTGACCATTCGGTGATGGGCGGGGCCTGGGGCCTTTGGAAGTCCGGGCCGACGGTGCAGGCACTCAACGAAGCAAGACTTAACCCAATGGCCAGCGACTGCATGCAAAACCTGAGGCGAGGTCGCTTGCGTACACCCGCCGATTCTGGGGACGCTTCGCGGCCCTGCGGGAGCACGCGCCCCCGCCACAAGGATGAATAGTTGCTGACGTTCATCGTTGCGCAACCCCGTGGTCACCGACGCCAGCCGTATCGATCCTCGCTTCCACCGACATCCCCACACGCAATCGTTCGGCCAGTGGCTGACCCGGTTCCAGCATGATTTTCACCGGAATCCGCTGCACGACCTTGGTGAAATTGCCGGTCGCGTTATCCGGTTTCACCGAGGCAAAGGTCACGCCGGTGGCCGGTGCGATGCTCTCGACACGCCCGTTCAGCGTCGCACCGTCAAAGGTATCGACACGTACCTGCACGTCCTGCCCCGGATGCACATGGGTCAATTGGGTTTCCTGAAAGTTCGCCATCACGTAGGCCTGCGCCAGCGGCACCACCGCGAGCAGTTTGCTGCCTGGCGTGACATAGGCACCGACCCGCACTGCCCGCTCACCGACCATGCCGTCCTGCGGCGCGACGATGCGTGTGTAGGACAGCTCATAACTGGCGATTTCCAGCTTCGCCTGCGCCCGTTTCAGGCCACCCTCGGCGGCGTCGCGCTGCGCCGTGAGGATGTCCACTTGCTTGCGTTCCGCCGCCAGCACTGCCGTGACGTTGGCCAAGCGTGCACTGGCCTGATCGATGTGGGTGCGCGCTTGTTGAGCGTTCTGCACCGTGCCGGCACCGACGCCGGCGAGGTGGTCGTAGCGGTTGAGTTCATGTTCGGCGAAAGCCATTTCCGCCTTGGCCGACACGACTGTCGCTTGTGCCTGAGCAATCATCGAAGCCTGGCGTTCAAGGGTCGCCCGGGCATTCTGCAATTGCGCCTGGGCCACGAGGGTTTCGGCGGACGCCGCTTCGGCGGCGGCCCGCAGATCGCGGTCATCGATCAGCGCCAGCAACTGGCCGGCCTTGACTTGCTGGTTGTCTTCGACCAGCACCTCCTTGATGAACCCGGCCACCCGCGGCACCACCAGGGTGTAGTCCGCCGAGACAAACGCATCATTGGTGCTTTGTTGTGTGCGCTGGCCGAATGCCCCCGGCGCCAGCAGATACACCAGCACGCCCACCGCGATCACAACGGCGACGCCCATGGCCACTTTTTGCTTTGATTGAGTCGTCATAAAAACCTTCTGTTTCAGTGAGGCGTTCAAGTCGCCGCCCGCGGCGGAAAGACCCGAGTCGGTAACCAGAAAATCAGCAGGATCAGCGCCACGGCGATACCGGCCATGCACAGGTACAGGTCCGCGGCGGTCAACACCACGGCCTGCTCGTGCAACCGGTGCGCAAGGCCTGCGCTGTCAGCGTCGACCAGGGGTGAATTGCCCAGGCGATCCACCAGCATCGTCGAGTGAAAGTGCAGACGCGCGGTGGTCAGGGTTTCCAACACGCCGGTGGCAATCACCGCCGACAGCCCTTTCACGGTGTTGAACCAGGACGACGCGAACGGTCCGTCCATCGGATTGATACTGCCGGTCGCCAGCATCAGCAGCGGCAGCACCGCCATCGGCTGACCGAAGATTTGCAACCATTGCAGCGCATAGAAATCGTCGCGAATCCACGCCGACGTCAGCTGTGAGCCCCCGAGGCAGGACAGCATCAGCATGCTCAGGCCGATCCCCAACACCCAGCGACAATCGACCCAGCGCAGGTTGCACAGCGCCGCCACCAACGGCAGCGCGATCAACTGCGGCAGTGCCGCAACCAAGGTGACCGGCGCCGTCTGCACCGGGCGATAACCCTGGACTTGAGCCAGGTAGCTGGAAGGAATAATGATCACCGCCAGCAGCACGACCAGCACCCCGGCCAGGGTCATCAGGGCGAATGAGAGGTTGCGGATGCCGAGCATCTGCATCTTGAAAAACGGAATCGGCTGCGACCATTCGTTGATCAGAAACGCCACCAACAGCAGCACCCCACCCACGAGCAGTCCGCTGATCAGGTTCGACTCGAACCAGTCCAGGCGATTGCCCTGCAGGATACCGACCACCAGCATGCAGATCGCCGGAAACCCCAGCAGCAAACCACGCCAGTTGAACTGTTTGAAACGCTCCAGCCGCAGCGGGTCCTGGGGAATGCCATAGGCCACGGCGGCCATGGCAATCAGGCAGGGCACGACGACCTGCCAGAAGGTCCATTGCCAGCCGACATACTCGGTCCAGAGCCCGGCCAGCGGTGTGCCCAGTCCCGGGCCGAAGGTCGCCGTCAGTGCATAACCGGCCAGGCCATACAGCTTGACGTTGGGAGGCAAAAATCGCAGCGCGACGGTCATCAACATCGGCGGCAATGCACCACCGGCCAGGCCTTGCAAGGTGCGCAGGATCAGCAGGCTTTCGTAGTTCGGCGCCAGTGGGCAGAGCACGCCCAGCAGAGTGAACGCGCCAATGGCGCAGAGGGTGAAGCGGCGCAGCGAGTACGTGACCGCGCACCACGGCGCGAACGCCGCCGCGGCCACCGAGGTCGCGGCATAACTGGCGACCAACCAGGTGCCCTCGTCGTAGCCTATGGCCAAGGCACCGCGAATATCCGCCAGGGCCACCTTGGTCACCATCTCGTTCAGGCCCGACACCAGCACCGCCAGCAACACGCCTACCAGGCCGATGATGATTCGCAGGCCGAAAACTGGCGGCGTGGCAATTGCGGGTTGGGTCGCAGCGAGAGGTGCCGTGGCCGTGAGGGATGTCATTACTGCGAGCTCCGGAATAAACCTGCGGAGCATTCTATGAAGCGCATGACCTGACGAAAATTGACTTATTGGCAGCTTATAAGTGCGTTTTATGCAGCAATGCGTCTGGGCGGGGCGAGCTCGTCTCAGGCCTGGTTTGCGGCCTGCCACGTTTCTTCGCAACAGGTTTTCAGGGTTTCACGCAGCCAGCGGTGAGCCGGGTCCTTGTCGAATCGCGGATGCCAGGCCTGGGTCAGCATCAAGGTCGGTAGCGGGATCGGCAAGGTGAACGAGCGCAGCTTCAAGCCCAGGCGCTGCACGCTTAACAAGGCTTCCTTGGGCACGGGCAAAATGAGATCCGAGTCCGGCAGCGCAAACATCGCCGCATGAAAACTCGGCGCAATCACGGCCACCCGTCGTTCCAGCCCCAGGGCATTGAGCGCCGCGTCGATTGGCCCGCGGGCGATCCCCCGACGGGACATGCTGATGTGAGAGAACCCGGCGTACCGCTCGGGGGTGATTTCCGCGTCGAACAACGGATGATCCTCACGCACCAACCCGACAAAGTGAGTGGAGAACAGGTTCTGCACCTTCACTTCCGGGGTTAGCGGCCGGGTATTGCTGACGTTCAGATCGATGCGTCCTTCACGCAGCGCTTCATCGTCGCCATCGCCCTCGGGGACGAAACGCAATTCGCAGTGGGGCGCCTGACGATCCAGCGTGTCGAATAACCGGCCACCGTAAACGCCCACGAAGAAGTCGTTGGCGCGAATGTTGAAACGCCGCCGCAAAGAGCCCAGCTCCACCCCATCGGCCGAGCGAAACAGCAACGCCGCCTGGTCCACCACGTCACGCACCTGCCCGCGCAATTCCAGCGCCTTGGGTGTCGGCACCAGACCACGACCGGCGCGCACCAGGATCGGGTCGCCCATGGCTTCACGCACGCGGGTCAATGTACGGCTCATGGCCGCGGGACTGAGGTTCATCCGCCGCGCCGCGCCGACCACACTGCCCTCGTCGAGCAGGGCGTCAAGGGCGACCAGCAGGTTCATGTCGGGTAGTTGCATGGCAAGCACTCATGTCTGGTCAGAACTGACTCAAACACAATGCTAGCAGTTCTCTACCAGACGGCGCCGTTCATCACGCCTCACAGTACGAACGATCTTCCAGCCACAGCCCCAATCCACGAGCCGAGAGTGGCCTGGAAATCAGATAACCCTGGGCGACCTCATAACCTTGTTCCTTCAGAATGCGCTGCTGGCCCAGGGTTTCGATACCTTCGGCCACCACGCTCAGCTTGAGACTCTCGCCAATGCGAATCACCGCTTCGCTCAGCGCCTGGCTGGTGGTGTCATTCTCCAGATCGTGCACGAAGCTACGGTCGAGCTTGAGCTCCTGGAGCGGTATGCGACGCAGGTAACTGAGGCTCGAATAACCTGTACCGAAATCATCCATGGCCAAGCGTATTCCCAGGGCATGGACCTCGTTGATCGTGGTCAAGGTGTCTGGATTGCTGTCCATCAAGACGTTTTCGGTTATTTCCAGCGTCAGGTCGTTAACCGTCAACCGCTGTTCGGAAAGGATTCGGGTCAGAATGTCGGGCAATTGGCGATTGTGAAAATTGGTCGGCGACAGATTGACCGATATGGCTGGCACGCTCAGCCCTTCGCGCCGCCAGGCAGCCAATTGACCGCAAGCCTCACGCAGTGCCCACTGCCCGAACTCAACAATCAGCCCACACTCTTCGGCCAACGGTATAAAGCACCCGGGTGAGATGTCGCCCAGCTGCGGATGTTTCCAACGCGCCAGCGCTTCTACCCCATAAAGTGCGTTGTCTTGCAGATTGATCTGGGGCTGGTAGACCAGATGCAACAGTTGCTGATCAATGGCTTCGCGCAACGCCGTTTCAAGCCTCAATCGCCCGCGCGCCAACTGGTCCAGGCCTTGACTGAAGAAGCTGACACAACCCCGCCCACTTGTCTTTGCCTGATACATGGCCATGTCGGCGCGATGCAGCAGTGTTTCCATGGAGCGGCCATCGTCGGGAAAAAGGCTGACACCGATACTGGCCGACGGCTTGAGCGTCACGCCCGAAATCTGGCAGGGTGCACTCAGTTCTTCCCTCAAGTACTCGATCACCACCTGCGCCTGGCTCAATGCGCACTGGGGCAACACGACGACAAACTCATCACCCGACAACCTGCTGACGATGTCGACTTTGCGACGATACTTGGTCAGGCGCCGGGCGATCACTCGAAGAAACTCGTCACCCGCAGGATGCCCCAATGAATCATTGACCTGCTTGAAGCGATCCAGATCGATAAAGAGGACCGTAAGCGGCGTGCCGTTGCGGGAGGCATCGGCAATGGCTTGATTGGCACGGACATGAAGCTGATTGCGATTTGGCAAACCGGTCAAATCGTCATAAAACGCCAGCTGTTGGATGTGAGCGCGGGACTGCTCACGCTCAAGCGCCAGTGCACACAGGTAAATACTGGCATTGACCAATTGCTCATGCAGCAGTGACGGCTCGCGGGGCGAGCGATAGTAGAACGCAAAAGTACCCAAAACCCTGCCTGAACTGGACTTTATAGGCGTCGACCAGCAAGCCCTGAGCCCGAGAGGCAATGCGAGGTCGCGAAAACCGACCCAGAACGGATGAGAGGCAATATCGCGGACCATCACCGCTTGGCCGCTGAACGCCGCCGCGCCGCAAGAACCTACCCCAGCCCCGATAGCCACTGCATCCAGCGCCGCACTGTAGCTTTCTGGCAGATCAGGAGACGCCAGGGTGCGCAGCAATCCGTCGTCATCCACGCTCAAGATCGAGGCAATCACCTCCGGCGCGATCCTCTGGACCTCTTTACAAACAAGGGCCATCAAGGACTCTATGGACTCCTCCCGCACCATGGCTTCGAGCATTTTATTGCGCAGAATCTCCGGCATCCGAGAGTGGGTCACGTCAATCATTACGCTGACGGTATTGATCAAATGACCCTGCGCATCACAGACCGGGTAAATCGTGACATTGCACCACACCCGGCGGCCTTCACGGGGGTAGGCGACCGCCTGCGAATGATAAATCTCCCCCGACATCACCTGCTCTTGCATGGCGACTTTGACGTGCTGATCGAAGTCCGGCGCAATCACGCTGTCGAGTGGTTGTCCGTAGACCTCATCGGTGGCGTGCCCGAACATGCGGGAAAACCCACCGTTGGTATACACAATGCGCCATTGGGCATCGGTGATGATGATGGCATTTTCCGAAGTGTCGACGACGAGCGACAACAGTTGCAGGCGTTCGTGTTCCTTATGATGTCGGGTAATGTCCCTGATGATCGCGGCATAAAACTGTTGCCCTGCAGCGCTGACCCTGGAGATGGACATGGCCCCCCAGCGGTAGTCGCCGTCCTGGCGCTCGATCAGCACGTCACGGCTGGTGCCGACAATTTTGTTGATACCGCTGCGACGATTGGCTTCGATGTAACTATCGTGGCTAGCCTGGATCAGTTGTGGCACCAGGAAGTTGACGTTCTTGCCCATGACTTGATCGCGGGTATAGCCCCATAGGCTTTCAGCGGCATCGTTGAACACAATGACCCGATTCTGGCTGTCGATAACCACAACGCCATCGATACTTTGCTCTAGTGCCTGGGTAAAGACCTGCGAAAAATCCTGAACATCCGACATATGGCAGTGATCCGCTAACTACGATTTAACATTCCAGGCTAAATTCGCTGTACTAACAATGCTCGACGCGGCCTGCTTTTCCATTTCCCCGGGCATCAGGTCTTGAAGTGGCGGACCATCGCACTCAGCTCGGAGGCCAGACGGGACAATTCGCCACTGGCTGAACTCGTCTGATGCGCACCGTCGGCCGCCCGTGTAGACAACTCACGAATATTCAACAGATTGCGATCCACTTCATGGGCGACTTTGGCCTGCTCTTCAGTGGCGCTGGCAATGACCAGATTGCGTTCGGTGATCTGGTGGACAGCAACAAAAATCTCTTCCAGTGCCTTGCCCGCCGCTTCCGTCGCCTGCAACGTGCTACTGGCTCTCAACGTGCTGGCGCCCATGGCATCAACCGCCTGGTGCGTGCCGGCCTGGATTCCGGCAATCATCTGCTCGATTTCCCGTGTCGACTCCTGGGTGCGATAAGCCAGCGTTCGAACCTCGTCTGCCACCACGGCAAATCCACGCCCCGCTTCACCGGCCCGCGCAGCTTCAATGGCCGCGTTGAGCGCCAGCAGATTGGTCTGGTCGGAAATACTGCGAATGACCTCCAGCACCTTGCCGATGTCACGAGTCTGAGTGGCCAGATCCTGGACCAGCGCGGAACTGGTGCTGATCTCCCGACTCATGGCATCCACCTCTTCGACGGTCGCCTGCACTTGGCGCCGACTCTGGCCCGCCAACTCGTTGGTGGCGTTGGAAGCCTCTGACGTGGACACCGCGTTTCTCGCAACCTCTTCCACCGCGGCAGTCATTTCAGTCACGGCGGTGGCCGCTTGCTCAAGCTCATTGTGTTGTTGATGCAGGCCGTGATTACTTTCCACCGTCACCTGTCTCAACTGCTCGGCGGAGCTGGCCAATTGATGGGCGTATTGACTGATCTGCTCAATGGTCTGGCGCTGGCTGACCTGCATTTTCTGCAAGCCCGAGAACAACTGACCGATTTCGTTGCTCGATTGCACAGTGATCGAACGACGCAGATCCCCGGAGGCGATTTCATCGAAATGCTCCCCGGCTTCGCGTAGAGGACGCAACAAGCGGCTGGCGATAAACCACCAGCAACCGGCCACCAGCAAGGCGGCAATCATCAACAGGATCAACGCTTGAACCTGGGCCAGGTTGTAGCGTGAATGTGCCTGAACCATGATTGAAGCGATCTGAGTATCGAGCTGTTGTTCGAAGCCTTGCAGAGCCTGGTCAAACCGGTCGTTGGCCGCTCTCGCCTTGAGATTGACTTCAACGTAGCGAGCCTCTGTCCCTTCATTCAGCGCCTGCGTCTGCTCCTCCAGCGTGCTGCGATAGGCTGCGAAAGCCTGCTGTAATTCATCGCTCTGAAGGGTCGAACCGCTGCTTTTTTCTTGCGCCGCAAACGCTTCGAAGAAATCAATGGCCTCCTTGAACAGGATCGTAGACCGTTGCAGGCTGGTTTGGGCTTTGACCGTGTCGCCCATGCGCGCTTCAAGGAAAGCGCCCGCCATCCCGACCCGTGCGCGCAACAGGCGCAGATAAGCCAGGTGAACCCGGCTGTTCTGGGTCACCCCCACCTCATTCAAAGTCTGGATCTGTTCATCACTACTCGATGCACTGCGCCAGCTTGTCAACGACGAAATCAGCAGTGCACAGACGAAAAGCGCAAGCACCCAGAACATTCCTGTTCGGATCTTCAAATGAGTCAGCATCTTGGACAGTTCCCAGTTGCATCAGCAGTAACCGGCCAAAGCCGACGATTAGATTACTCCCATGCTATCGGCCGATTTTGACCTGAATCAAACAAACAATGACGTAATCCATCAATACCTTAGTCTTATAACATCATTCGCTTGAACGTAGTAAGGCCGGAAAATGTCGCATAACGACGAGGGTGTTGACGCAAGAGGTTAAGAACATGAAGGAACGTAAAGTCGCAGGCCAAGTGGGTGCCGCTATCGCCGCGCGCCGCAAGGCGAAGGGTCTGACTCAAGCCCAAATCGCCGAAGCCATAGGCGTGGAAAAGGAGACCGTCAGCCGGATGGAAAATGGCGTGATCTCACTGACCCTGCAACGACTGCAGCAAATGTCCGAGGTGCTTGATTGCTCGCTCAGCGATCTGGTGCGCACAAATGCCACGGACGCCCATAGCCACTCCCAGAACATCAATGAGCTGATTGCTAGCTTGCCGGTCGGTGAGCGAGTGATGGTTGTCAATTTCGTGGCTGAAATCGTCAAAGTTTTGAAAGCCAAAGGGTCCGTTCAACAGCTGTGATTGCCCCCCGACGGATGACAGAACCTCGCCCGAGGTTGTGACTCCACCGCTGCCCCCCCAACGCTTCTCTGCCACACGCTCAAGCAAATCCAACACCAGGCTCTCCACCCGTGACCCGATCAGAACCACCACCGCCCATGGCCATTGGCTCATGGATGTCGCTTGCCGCCAGCCACCCATTTTCACCAACCGTTTAAAGGCGCCAATAAAATGACACGACTTCACCTCCCATTTCGAAACTCTAGCACTTTGTTACGAAATATTGACACCGTCAGTTTGATATCACATCATTCGCCCGCTTAAAAACGGCTATATGTGCATGGCACGGTGGTAGATTTCTCTGGCTTAGTTGATTGATGAGTGTTTTTTCATGATCTTATTGAGACGAGCATCACCACCGACAGCGATGTCTGGATACTCTTTGTCTCTTAATTAGCAGCCGTCAAATTTTTCCGATACTTAACCATTCGAGTTGAGTGTTTCTCGTGCAGTTCGGATGAGTGGAGTAGAAGGCTGTGGGTCATGTCACGTTAGCCATCCGGCATCTACAGGATGAGCAAATGTCGCTTCGCAAGGGCGGCTTGTATTGGATCGCCCTGGACCGTGCGAGCGATGCAGAAATTCTTGCTCAGCAGTTTCTGTCAGCCTTATCCGAAGCACATATCGCCACGCTGATATGCAGCGGCACCGACCCTCGGACAATTGTCGAGACCTTGGCTGCAGACAGCGGCCCTTCTGCGCTGCGCATGTTTTCCATGCCTCACGATGCCTCTGCTCGCAAAGCCTTCACCACCCTGACCTCGGACTTGAAACGAATCAAGATCGCACGCGGCAGTTATCTGCTGTTGATGGTCAATTCGGACTCTCTGGATAATCTCGGCACTGAACAGTTACAGCATTGGTGTGAAAATACCCGACAATGGTTGTTAAGTATTAACTGCACACTTTTAGTGCTTTGCAGCGGTCAATCGCCGTTATTGCATGAATGCTTTTCACGTCTTAATGAACAACTTTCCGGTTTGGCGCAACTGTATCGCCAAGATGGTGCAATTCACTACCAACTGAACTTTTGGCACAGTGACTTGGGTGTTTGCGCCGCGCAAACATTTGACCTGGAAGTGACCGACATCGGTTTTTCCTTGAGCGATTCGCAGCTATCCAGCCCCTCGCAAATCCGCACCGACGACCAGCGTATCTACCTGACCCAGCGATCCGCCCTTGAGGGATCGGCCCCGTTGTCTGAGCAATGGCGCCTTTTTGAACATCGTGCCGATCTCCTGCAGCAGGCTGCCCGCGCGCGCGCCGCCTGCGTGATCGTGACGCTGGAAAGCAACCAGGATGTGGAACCGCTGGCTCGGCAATTACACGGATTACGCGAGCAATGTGGTGCCGCGTTGAAGATCATCGTGCGGGAAATGGAGTCTTGCCTGCGCTACCGCGACGAGCGTCTATTGCTGACTTGCGGGGCTAACCTGATCGTGCCTGCCAAAACCACACTGGCGAACTTCCTCAGCATGGTGGAAAGCGCCCAGGGACAGATCTGGCGTTATCGTCAGACCGCCGATATCCAGTCATTGTTTGCACGACTGCGTCCTCCGGCGCGACGCGGATTGTTGCCGCCACGTGAATTTATCGACCTGCTGGATGACATTTACGGTGGCACTTCGGGCGAGCTTGCTCATCAATTGCTGCGGTTGCGCCCCAGAGGCGACCTGAACATCGACCAATACTTGAGTCAGATCACCTTGCGCCGCTTCGGCGATGTCGCCTGCGCACTCAACGGAGTGTTTTATCTGTTTCTGTTCGCTTGCCGTGGCGACGGACTGGAGCCGGCACTGGGCAATATCTGCCGCCTGCCATGGAGGGACATTTTCAGCGAGTGCAAGGTCCTGTCCGGCGTGGACGCGTTGCCGCGTCAGGATTTTGTCGATGCCCCCGAGATGCCTGAAGCTTCACGCCTGGCCACCGGACAGGTAACCGCTGATTTGACTCACGCCATCACCCAGAGCGGTTACGCGCCGCAACGCATTACGCTGCCGTTGTCGGAGCCGTGCCCATGAATTACGCCCAACTGCTCCAGGTTATCGCGGCAAGCTGCCTGATGACCGTCGCGTTTATGCTGGCGCTACGCAGTCTTTTGCAGCGCTTCAATCGGCTGCTTCAGCAGTATTTGTCACCGCGTTATCTGCAGCCGCGCGGGGTGCGTCGGCGCAAGTCCGTGTCGCCTGTTGAGCGTGACGCACATGAATAGTCCCGAGCGATTCGACGTGGACAGGACAGCCGTACAAAGCGACTGGAGCTGGCCGGGCCTGGGGCTGTGGAACCTGTATTTTCTGATTAAGCTGGCGATGTTCTGGGGCGGCTACCTGAACCTGCAGATCCTGCCGAACCTGGTTTTCGCCGCTGTATTGCTGGTGCCGCTGCGCAATCGATACCTGGCGCTGCTGCGCACGTTGATTGCCATACCACCCGCTGTAGCGTTGTTCTATCAGGACACCTGGCTGCCACCCTTCAGCAGGTTACTGGACCAGCCAGGCGTGCTGAATTTCAGCGGCGATTATCTGCTCGACCTGGCCGGCCGTTTCATTGACCCGAACCTGTGCGGCGCATTGCTGCTGTTGGTGGTGGCATATTTCTTCGTGCGTCAGTGGCTGCGCCTGACCACCTTGACCCTGGCCGGTTTCGCCTGGCTGGGCGGAGCAGGGTTGATGGCAATGCATGCGCCGGTACAGCAGAGCACTACGCAAGCGCCCAGTACCGGTGGCGCACCGATTGTCAGCGCCGAGCCGGACAACGCGACACTCGACACTTATTTGCAAAATTTCTACAACACCGAGGCCGGTCGGCAGGTTGTATTCCAGCCATCACAGTCGGCTGCTCAGCCATTCGATCTGCTGCTGATCAATATATGTTCAATGGCCTGGGATGATCTGGACGCTGTGGGTTTGCGTAACAACAGCTTGCTGCAGCAGATGGACATTGTGTTCGAGAACTTCAACTCGGCCACTTCCTACAGCGGACCGGCCGCCATTCGGCTGCTGCGCGCCAGTTGCGGCCAGCAGCCGCACAGCAAGCTTTATGACGTGGCACCCGAGCAATGCCTGTTGATGGATGACCTGCGCAAGCTGGGCTTCAACAGCGAAGTCATGCTCAACCACACCGGCCAGTTCGAAGGTTTTATCGACGAAGTGCGTGCCCAAGGCTCATTGCCAGCGCCGGAAGTCAGTGTCTCCAGTCTGCAACGTGCCCTGGTGGGTTTCGATGGTTCGTCAATCTGGCGTGATCGTGACGTACTGAACAAATGGTGGCAGCACCGAGAGGCGCAAAGTGATTCCAGGGTGGCGCTCTTCTATAACACCACGACGCTGCATGACGGCAACCGCAGCCTGACCCTCGATGGCGGCACGAAGAGCGCCGAGTACAAGCCCCGCGCCCAAGCATTGATCGATGACCTGAGCACTTTCCTTAAAGACCTGGAGAAAAGCGGACGCCGGGTGGCGGTGGTGATCGTGCCTGAGCATGGTGCGGCCTTGCACGGTGACCGCATGCAGATATCCGGAATGCGGGAAATCCCGAGTTCGTCGATTACCCACGTGCCGGTCGGCATCAAGTTGGTCGGCATGGGCAAGAACACGCGATCGGAGCCGATTCTCGTCACCGCACCGAGCAGTTATCTGGCGCTGTCGGAAATTATCTCGCGCCTGTACGCCGCGCCGCCCCAAGGCGATGGCCTGGGCCCGGACTGGCAGGCATTGCTGGCCGATCTGCCGCAAACCCCGGTGGTCTCGGAAAACGCGGGTACCGTTGTCCTCGATTACGCGGGCAAGCCTTACGTTCGGATCAAGGAGAAAGGAGCTTGGCTTCCTTACCCGCAAAATCTCAAGTAAAGAACCAGACGCTCTCGCGCTACGAGCGAGCCGATGATATTGCCCGGCTTAAAGCCGAGCTGCACTTGCCGAGCCTGGAATACGTCGATGTCTCGGCATTGCTGGAATTAAGCCGCGCGCTCAAGCGCTGGCCGTTGCTGGCTGATTTCGCAATCACTGGCAATCAGCCGCCATCACCGGTTGCCCAGCCCGTACAACCGGGCAAGGTCGGAGCGCTTAAGTGACAGCACTGAGTATCTGCGGGGTACGTGGAGGCGTCGGTACCACTTCGTTGGTAGCCGCACTCGGTTATGCCCTGGAAAGCCTCGGTGAGCGGGTACTGATGATCGACATGTGCCCGGAAAACCTGCTGCGACTGCATTTCAATCTGCTGGATAGCGGGGAGTCGGGTTGGGCGCGGGCGATGCTCGATGGCCAGCAATGGCACAAGCAGGCCTGGAGCCTGACGCCGACCCTGCAGCTTTTGCCTTATGGTCGCCTGAGTGCCGATGAGTCCATGAGCATTGAGCAGCAACTGATCCATGACCCGCAGATCTGGGCACGGCGCCAGGCGAGTCTGGCGGCCCACTTTGACTGGCTGCTATTCGACATACCGCAACGCTTGCCAGGGCACGGCACCATCGGCCCCTGCCTGCTCCCGATCCAGATAGCCGAGGCCGATGCCGCCTGCCATGTGCTGCTGTTGCAGCAGGCGGGCAGCAATCCCGTCCTGGTGAACCGCTTTGATCCGGGCAGCCAGCTGCAACGCGATCTGTTACTCATCTGGCGTAAATTCTATGCCGCTCGTCTCTTGCCCCTGACCGTGCATGCAGATGAAGCCATGCGTGAAGCGCTCGCGTTCAAGCAACCAGTGGGGCGATACGCACCGGAAAGCCTTGCTGCGCTAGATGCGCTGAGCCTGGCGACCTGGTGTCTGGCAAGACGCCGAGAGGTGACATGATCACGCATTGGTTTCCTTACCTGTACCTGCGCCGGCGCTACGACTGCCACCCGTTGACGGCTTTGCTGCTGGCGTCGTGCACCGCGTTGGCCTGGCTGTTCCTGCGCCTGGAGTCGCCGGCCTGGCAGCGTCTGATCGAGCAGCGCCAGCGCTGGTATCCGCACCTGGCCAGCAAAGTCCCAAGTGTCGGTGACCCTTTGCGCATTGCCCTGCAAAGCCTGTGGTTACTGGTGTTCCGTCCCTGGCCGCAAGCCCGGCGGCGCGCTGCACCGCAATGGATGCATCGCGTTGGCGAGTCCAACCACCGTCTCTGGAGTCGTATCGGTGTTTTTCTAAGTGGCCTGCCGGAGCACGCCAGCGAGAACAAAGCCGTACTGGATGGTGCCCAGTGGTGGCGCAACCTTCGTCCTCGCCAGCAACATTGGCTGAATTACAGCTGCGCCGCTGTCGCGTTGATCCTCTTGGTGGTGTGCATCACCGAGCCCTTCAACTACTTATCGCAATCGGTTTTCGTGATTTTGCTGTGGGTGGTCGCCATGGTGATCCGTCGCGTGCCGGGCCGGTTTCCGACGCTGCTGCTGATCATGCTGTCGCTCATCGTCTCTTGTCGTTACCTGTGGTGGCGCTACACCGCGACCCTGAACTGGGACAGTCCGCTGGATCTGGCCTGCGGCGTGTTATTGCTGATTGCCGAAACGTACTCCTGGCTGGTACTGGTGTTCGGTTACATACAGACCTGCTGGCCGTTGAACCGCCCACCGGCACAACTGCCTCGTGATACAGAGCTATGGCCTACGGTCGATCTGTTGATCGCGACGTACAACGAAGACCTGTCCATCGTACGCGGCACCGTGTATGCCGCCCTCGGTATCGACTGGCCCCGCGAAAAGCTGCGTATTTCGATACTCGACGATGGCAACCGCGAAGAATTCCGCGTGTTCGCTGAACAGGCCGGGGTGAACTACATCACTCGTAGCGACAACAGGCATGCCAAGGCAGGCAACCTCAATCAAGCCTTGAAGCAGCTCGATGGAGAGCTGGTGGCCATTTTCGACTGCGATCACGTGCCAGTGCGTTCATTCCTGCAACTCACGGTGGGCTGGTTCCTGCGCGACCCCAAGCTGGCGCTGGTGCAGACGCCGCATCACTTCCTGTCGCCAGACCCTTTCGAGCGCAACCTCGATACCTTTCGGCACCAGCCCAATGAAGGCGAGCTGTTTTACGGCCTGGTACAGGACGGCAACGACATGTGGAACGCCGCATTTTTCTGTGGCTCCTGTGCCGTGCTCCGACGTTCGGCGCTCGATGACATCGGTGGCTTTGCCGTGGAAACCGTTACCGAAGATGCCCATACCGCACTGCGCCTGCACCGCAAGGGCTGGAACTCGGCTTATGTGCGCATTCCCCAGGCGGCGGGGCTGGCCACTGAAAGCCTGTCCGCACATATCGGTCAGCGGATTCGCTGGGCTCGGGGCATGGCGCAGATTTTCCGCACGGACAACCCGTTGCTGGGCAAAGGCCTGACGTTCTTTCAACGCATTTGCTACGCCAACGCCATGCTGCACTTCCTCGCAGGCCTGCCGCGCCTGGTGTTCCTGACCGCGCCTTTGGCGTTCCTGCTGTTGCACGCCTACATCATCTATGCGCCGGCCTTGATGATCATTCTGTATGTGATCCCGCACATGGTTCATGCGAGCCTGACCAACTCACGCATGCAGGGAGAATACCGTTTGACGTTCTGGGGAGAGGTCTATGAAACCGTACTCGCCTGGTACATCGCTCGGCCGACCAC
The DNA here is from genome assembly GCF_058792515.1 of Pseudomonas sp. MT92. Lineage (NCBI taxonomy): Bacteria > Pseudomonadati > Pseudomonadota > Gammaproteobacteria > Pseudomonadales > Pseudomonadaceae > Pseudomonas > Pseudomonas sp. MT92. The sequence goes on along the minus strand of NZ_JBXAFA010000018.1, from coordinate 18,518 downwards.
CGTTGCCCTGTTCAACCCCAAGAAAGGCAAGTTCAACGTGACCGCCAAAGGCGGCTTGATGGCTGAGGACCAGTTCGACTGGGGGATCGCCAAGCCGTATCTGGTGTTGGCGCTGCTGAACATCGTTGGCCTGGGTTTTGCGGTATGGCGTCTGATTTACGGGCCGGGCACTGAAATCGGGACCACGCTGGTCAGCAGTCTGTGGGTCATTTACAACTTGCTGATCGTGGGCGCTGCGGTGGCCGTTGCCGCAGAGGTTCACCAGGTGCGCAAGTCCCATCGTGTGCAGGCCAAATTGCCGGCGGCGGTGCGTCTGCAAAACGGGCGATTCTATCCCTGCATGCTGGTGGATTACTCCGAAAGTGGTACCGGCGTCGAGCTGGACGTTGAGCTTTCCCTGCCCATCGGTGAGCGGGTTTTCCTGATGATGCAGCGCGGCGAACGCGAATTTCTGTTCTCCGGCATCATCAGCCGCAGCCACAAGAACTTCATTGCCATCGCCCTGAACGAGCTGTCGTCGGAACAGAAAATCGATTACGTGCAATGCACGTTTTCCCGTGCCGATGCCTGGTTGAACTGGAACGAAAACTTCGAACCAGACCGGCCGCTGCATAGCTTCATCGACGTCCTGCGTCTGGGTGCCAGTGGCTACTACCGCCTGTATCAATATTTGCCTGCCTGGACACGGTCCCTGGCCCGCCCGGTCATGCGTCTGCTCGCTTGGCTGATCAGCTATGCACCGCGCTTCGCCAAAGCCGCCCCCTTTTCTTCTACATCTCGATCGGTATGCGCCCCATGAGTCGCTATTTCAATTTCACGCTGGTAAGCCTGCTGTCGCTGGCAATGAGTTGTGCCCAGGCGCAGCCCATCAAGGAGCAAACCGCCAAGGTGCAGCCACCGGTTACGACGCCAGCGTCAGATTCGGCTGCAGTGAGCAGCGTGCCTGGCTGGGACGTTTCGCGTAACTTCGAAGAACTGGGGCGATTGACCGACAGTCTGTTGCTGGGCACGCATAACACCGATCAGTTTGAATTCACCATGCGTCGCGACCGCATCGCCAGCGATGCGAAGCTGCAGCTTGAATACACACCCTCACCGGGACTGCTGCCAACGCTGTCGCATCTGCGGGTTTACCTCAATGACGAGTTGATGAGCGTCATCACCATCGACAAGGAGCAATTGGGGAAAAAGACCGTCCGCCAAGTCGATCTCGATCCGCGCCTGATCAGCGACTTCAACCGGGTGAGGCTGGAGTTTGTCGGCCATTACACCGACATTTGCGAAGAGCCTTCCAATAGCGCGCTGTGGGTCAACATCAGCCGGGCCAGCCTGGTTTCCCTGAAAGAGCAGGCGTTGATGGTCCAGAACGATCTGGCCTATTTTCCGATGCCATTTTTCGATGCTCGCGACTACGACAAGCCTGTTCTGAATATGGTATTTGCGGCTTCGCCGACGCTTGGCGAGCAACGTGCGGCAGGCATTCTTGCCTCGTACTTCGGCAGCCAGGCCGCGTGGCGCGGCACGAATCTTCCGGTGTCGTTCGATCAACTGCCCGCACCGACACCCGCCAGGCCGGTCACCGCGTCCATCGTGTTTGCCACCAACACTCACCGTCCCGCATTCCTGAGTGACCTGAAGCAGTTCCCGCCGGTCGAGGCGCCGGTGGTGCAGATGATCGACAACCCGAACGACCGCTACGGCAAGGTGTTGCTGGTGCTGGGCCGTGACGAGGCCGACCTGGCCGTGGCCGCGCAAGCGCTGGTGCTGGGTGGCGATCTGTTTCGGGGTGATCGGGTTGTTATCGACAAGGTGCAGCAGATCCAGCCACGCCAACCTTATGACGCTCCGAACTGGATGCGTACCGACCGGGCCGTTCGTTTTGCCGAGCTGATCAAGTATCCCGAACAATTGCGGGCCAGCGGCCTGCAGCCATTGCCTATCAGCCTGGACATTAACCTGCCGCCGGATCTGTTTGTGTGGCGCAACCAGGGCATTCCGCTGCAAACGAAATACCGCTATACGCCTCCAGCGTCCAATGACGGTTCGCGTCTGAACATCAGCCTCAATAATCAGTTCATCACCAGCCTGCCGTTAGTGGCCAGCAGTAAGGACCGGCTCGAAGAGTTGCGCCTTGCCGTGTTATCCAGCGAGTCATCGAACATCAATGAAAAACTGTCGGTCCCGGCACTGAAAATCGGCGACCGCAACAACCTGCGGTTCAATTTCAGCTTCGCCACGACGACCAGCAGTTCCCAGCGGGATCGTTGCCAGACCTCGTTACCGGTGGACACTCAAGCAGTCATCGACGATCAGTCGACGATCGATTTGTCGGGTTATCACCATTACATCGCCATGCCTGATCTGTCAGCGTTTGCCCGCAGCGGCTTCCCCTTCAGCCGCATGGCGGATCTTTCCGAAACCGTGGTGATGGTGCCGTCGCAGTCCAGCGCTGTGCAGTTGAGCACGTACCTGGAAGCGATCGCCGGAATTTCGGCACGCTCGGGCCTGCCCGCGATCAATCTGACGTTGAGCGATAACTGGGAAGAGGCGTCGAAGCGCGATGCAGACGTGCTGATCCTCGGTTCTCTCCCTCCTGACCTGCGCGACAACCAGGACATGAATGTTTTGCTGGACCGCTCCCGGGACTGGCTGCTGAAAGCAAACCACCAGGGACCGGGCTCGTCACAAAGCACTAACCCGGGCAGTCCTGTTGCCAGCCGCGTCGAGGTCTCAGCCAAAGGCCCGATTGCTGCAATCGTCGGCATGCAGTCACCGTCCCACGAACAACGCAGCATTGTGGCCCTGTTGGCCAATGAAGATGCGGGCTTCCAGTTATTGCGCGAGACGCTCAATGACAGCGGCAAGATGGACGCGGTCGCGGGCTCGGTGGTGTTGATCCGTAGCAGTGGCGTTCAGGGCCAGATGGTCGGCGACCACTATTACGTCGGCAGTCTGCCCTGGTGGCTGATGCTCTGGTTCAAGTTGTCCGAGCACCCGATCCTGATCGCATTTCTCGCGGTGTCTGGCGTACTGCTCAGCGCATTCCTGACCTGGCGTATCCTGAAATGGGCCGCTCGTCGTCGTCTGGCTTATGAAGAATAAGTCGGTGAAAAATGCCCGGTCGCGACTTCTTGCGGCGGTTCTACCCATCCTGGCATGGCCCGCGCAGGGTGCGAGCCAGTGTGTTTGGCCGGCCTGGGAAAACTTCAAGCAGCACATGATCAGCGCTGATGGGCGGGTTATAGACACGTCCTCTGCGCAGCAAATCACCACGTCTGAAGGGCAGAGCTACGGGCTGTTTTTTGCGTTGGTGGCCAACGATGGGGAAAGCTTTGACCAGCTGTTGACCTGGACCCGCAACAACCTGGCGGACGGCGATCTCAGCCGTCATCTTCCTGCCTGGGAATGGGGACTCAACAAGGACGGTCGATGGGGCGTGCTCGACAACAACAACGCCAGCGACGCTGATCTGTGGATTGCCTACAGCTTGCTGGAAGCCGGTCGCCTGTGGCGCAGGCCTGATTATCTGACGTTGGGCAATCACATGCTGTGGCGAAGCGCCGCACAAACCCTGCGCAAGCTGCCGGGGCTTGGCCTTATGTTGCTGCCAGGGGACGTCGGTTTCGAATCCGGCAAGGGCTGGCGCCTGAACCCCAGCTATCTGCCGCCACAATTGTTGTCCCGATTCGCGCTCATCGCACCGGTTTGGGCCGAAGTGGCGCAAAACTCCCGGCGCCTGTTGATCGAAGGCGCCCCCAAGGGCTTCGCACCGGACTGGTTGGTGTGGCAGGCCGGAAAAGTTGTTTCAGTCGATGGGAAAGGCGCACAGGGTAGCTACGACGCGATTCGTGTCTATCTGTGGCTCGGCATGTTAGCGGCCGATGCCCCCGGGCGCACCGACTTGCTCGATCACTTCAAACCCATGCTTGAGGCCACTGCCCGCCTGGGGTATGTGCCAGAACACGTCGACTCCGGCTCCGGCAAGAACAAGGGCTCCGGGCCTGTCGGGTTTTCGGCGGCACTTTTACCGTTGTTGGCCGCCGATGCATCGTCGGCGGCAGCACTGTCTGCCCAGCGTGAACGCCTGCGCCAATCGCCGCCATTGGCCGATGCCTATTACAACCAGTCGCTGCTGATGTTTGGCCAGGGCTGGGACGAACAGCGCTATCGGTTCGACAAGGATGGGCGACTTCAACCGAACTGGACGAGTACATGCACGCAGTGAACAGAGCCCCCCAAACCAGCGCACTTAAGGTTTTAGTCTTGCGCTGCACACTGCTGCTGCCCTGCCTGAGCGGTGCCGCGCTGGCAGCGACGGCTCCTGTTACGCAACAAGAGCAACAGCAATGGCTGCTTCAACAGATGCGTATCGGTGAAGCGTTGCAGCGCGAAGACTTGGTTCGCGACTCTTTGGCGCGGTTGAAATTGATTGCCCCGGACAATCTTCAGGTTCTGGTGGGCGAAATACGCCAGGCGTTGGCTGACAAGTCGCAAACGCCGAACAGCGCCTGGATCGAGCAGCGATTGGCTCGCCTGCGCCAGTTGGCCCCGGACTCCGCGCAACTGCGCCAGGCTCAGGCACTGATCAAACTGCAGAGCCAGGACGGTCTGCGCCAGCTGCAGCAGGCTCGGCTATTGGCGGCTGCCGGGCGCTTCGAAGAAGCCAGCCAGGCCTTTGAGCAGCTGTTCGCAAAGGAGCCGCCGGACCTCGCATCGGCGCTTGAATACTGGAGCGCACGCAGCCGCATCAGCGGCGAGCGTGCGGCCGTGATCGGTCATGTGCAGGCGCTGGACCGGGAATACCCAGGCAATACCGCCGTACGACAGATGCTCGTCGGGCTATTGTTCGCCGAGGGTCGCAACGACGATGCCCTGGCCGTGTTGCATCAATTGGCAGCTGATCCCAAGGCCAGCGCCAATGCGGCCGAACGGGAATACAACTACCTGATCAAATTGCCGGTTGGCCCGCAAACGGCGCAGGCATGGCAGGCATTCATTCACTATTACCCGGACTCATCGTTCGCTAAAGACGCCAAGAAGCAACTGGCGCTGCAACAAGGCTTGTTGGCCGATCCTGCCTGGCAGGCCGGCGTCAAAGCCAAGAGCCTGCTTGAGCAAGACAACGCCCCAGACGCTGCGGCCAAGGCGGCGACAGCCGAAGGACTGTTGCGCCGTGCCTTGAAGGCGTATCCGCAAGACTCAAGCCTTTATGGCGCACTGGGTATCGCGTTGATGCGCCAAAGCAAATACTCGGCGGCACACGAGGCGTTCTCCACGGCGCTGAGCAAGGAGCAGGACACCGATTACATCAGCAAATGGCAGGATCTACAGACTGTCACGCGCAACTGGATGATCCTGCAGAAAGGCGACGAAGCCCTGCAACGAAAGGACTATGCGGCGGCGCGTAGCGCGTATCAACAATCGCGAAGCCTCAAGGCTGATTCCGCCGACCCATTGATCGGCCTCGCCAATGTCGCTATGGCCGAGTCCAATGAAATCGAGGCCGAAGCGTTACTGTTACAGGCGCGCAAGATCGAACCGGGCAATGGCAGCGTCGTGCGTGCCCTGGTCCGACTGTATCGTGGCCAGTCAAACGAGCGGGCCGAAGCCTTCCTCAACACCTTGCCCGCCAGCAACCAGCGTGAGTTTTCCAGCCTGCGTCGGAGCATTGAACTTGAGCGGCTGAATTTGCAAGCTGACCTCGCCAGTCAGCATTCGGACTGGGCTCAGTTGGCGTCCCTGCTGAAGAAAATCCGCCTGCTGGAGCCTGACAATCCCTGGACGACCTATCGCCTGGCCGCCGCCGAGATTGCCATGGGGCAACCGCGAGAGGCTGATAAAGCGTTCAGTGAATTACTGGCGCTCCAAAGCCGCAATCCTGAGGCTCGTTACGCCCACGGTCTGTACCTGGCCAACGAGAGCCGCGACAGCGAAGTGCTGGCCACCCTCAGGCAAATCCCGGCCGCCGCCTGGACCGATAACATGCGTGAACTGGAAACCCGGATCAAACGTCGGATGTTGATGGCTCAAGTCGAGCAGCTACGCAACGCCGGGCATGAGCCTCAGGCCATTGCATTATTGTTGCGTGACCCGACCGTGGATGATCTTGGCACCCTCGCCGACTGGGCGGCACAGCGTGAAGACTACGCCGAAGCCGAACGTTACTACCGCAAAGTGCTCCAGCTCCAGCCGAAAAATGACGAGGCGCAGTTGGGCTTGATCGAAACGCAGATTGCCACCGGGCACCTCCAGCAAGCGCGTGCCGGCCTGGAAAAAATCGTCGTGCCGCCGTCGGCACCTGCGCCCTGGCAACGACGTCTATCCAACGCCTGGTCCGCGGTGGGTGAAAAGGACAAAGCCGCCGCGATGTTCGCCAATCTGCTGAAAACACCACAGACCGATCCGCTGATCTACCGCGATGCGGCGCGTCTGATGGCCAGGGATCAGCCGCAACAGGCACTGGATAATTACGCCCGCAGCATGGCAGCAGCAGGTTTGATTTCACCTGCCCAAGCCAGCCCCCGCGACAACATAGCCATGACCGAGGCCAGTCGCGCCAAGGACAGCGATGAGTGGCTGGCGCGAAGCCTGCGCAGTGATGTCGATGAGCTTTATAAACAGCAGAACCCGACCGTCAATCTTTACCATGACTACGCTTGGCGCACCGACAACACTGCACCGGGCATCTCCGACCTGACGACGCAGATAACCATTTTGCGTATCGATTCGCCGTTCGCTCAGGGCAAGGGTTTCGTTCAGGCCGAACAAGTGGGCCTTGACGCCAGCGCCTTCGACACCGACGCCGATGGCTTACACCGGGAACAGTTCGGCACCTGCGCCGTGCAGTACCAGGTTAAGGCGACGGGTACGCCGGTGCCCAATGGCTGCCCCAGCACTTCACTAAGCACCAGCGGGCCAAGCCTCGCTGCGGGCTGGAAAAACGATCAATGGGCGCTCGATCTTGGCCATTCGCCGCAAGGTTTCGAAGTGGGCAACTGGCTCGGTGGTGTCGCGTACAGCAGTGACTGGAGGTCCATTGGCTGGACGTTGACTGCCTCGCGCCGGCCCATGAGCAACTCGGTGGTGTCCTACGCCGGAGCCGTCGATCCGGTGACCGGTACGCGCTGGGGTGGCGTGACCAGCAATGGTGTGACCTTGAGTCTGAGCCATGATGAAGGGGGTGTTGATGGTGTTTGGGCCAGTTTCGGCAGCCATTGGCTGCGCGGCAAGAACGTGGTCGACAATCAGCGGCTTTCAGCCATGACCGGATACTATTACCGACTGGTCGACCGTGCCGACGAGCGCATGCGTACGGGTTTGACCCTTATGTATTGGGGTTACGACAAAGACTTGAGCGAGTACACCCTGGGTCAGGGCGGCTACTACAGTCCACAACGGTATTACTCCATCGGCATACCCTTCAGCTATGCCTGGCGTAATGCCAACTGGTCGACGCTGCTGGAAAGTTCGGTGGGCTGGTCCGTCTCAAAAACCGATGGAAGCGATTTGTATCCGCTGGACGGTCCGGCGGGCAAGGTGTTCAGCCAGGCCGCCGCCGCTGGATTGGAAATCGATCCGGACACGACCCTGACCAAGGCCGGAAGCAGCAGCAGCGGCGCGAGTATCCGTGTGCAAGGTTTGGTCGAACGCCGCCTGACCGATCACATGGTCTTGGGCTCGGGGATCTCCTTGCAACACAGCGAAGGCTACGCCCCAAGCCGGGTGATGCTGTACCTGCGTTACACCTTCGATGAATGGCAGGGCAACCTCCCGATGCCGATCGAACCAATAACGCCGTATGCGGACATGCGGTGATGATGGGAGGTTTCACGGCCGCCCCCCTTGGGCTCTAGAAGCGAACGTGTTCACGGTTAAGCTCACCGGGAGCCGTGAGTGACGGGGTCACGAGTATTCGGGGATGTGCGCTGAACCCTCCATCGGCGCGATGTTGGCTATGCTGCTGACAGCATGATGCTGTTCACTATTGGGGGATGATTGATGTTCTACGTGCAACGCAATGCAGAAGGCCACCTGATGCGCGTGGAAGCCGAAGCTTACGCCGAATCCACGGAAACGCTTCCGGCCGACCACCCTGACCTGCAGGCCTGGTTCGCCAGTGAAGTCATGGCCACCAGCCACAAACAACTGCTGCAAATCAAACAGCTCAAGCAACTGAGGCAGAGTGACCTGGAAATGATCCGGGTACTCGATGACTTGATCGAGGTGCTGATCAGCAAAGGCGTGATCCTGGTCACCGATCTGCCAGCGCCGGCGCAGGCCAAATTCATGGACCGCAGCCAGGCCCGTGAGGCCTTGGGTGGGCTGAGTCTTCTGGTTGAGGATGATGAGGAAGGGTTTATCTGACGCTTCGCTGACGTTACTGAAGCCATCGCGAACAAGCTCGCGATGGCGGCATCAACGACGACACACCCCATGCCCTAAGCCCAAGGCTTGGGCTCTCCGACCAACCGCCCCTGAACCCCATACACACCCATCTCGCGAATCACCGCCAACTCCCCTTCGGTTTCGACACGCTCGGCAATCAACGGCAGATCAATACTGTGGGCGGCACGTTGAACGGCTTCGATAAACAGGCGTTTATCGCTCTCCTGATCGATCGCGCGGATGTAGCTGCCGTCGATTTTCAGATAGGCCAATCCGAGTCTCGCCAGGTTGCCGATCATGCTGAAGCGCCCACCGAAATGTTGCAGGCTCAACGAGAACCCCAGTTCGCGCAAACGCCGCGTCAGGTCTGCGAGGTCGGCTTGCTCCGGCAATTGCTCTTCGCCGATTTCCAGGGTCAGTCGTGGCCCCAGATTGGAATGCGAACGTAGCGTCTCGAACAGCGCATTCAACGCTTGCGGATCTTGCAGAGTCGCCAATGACAGGTTCAACGCCAGTGAATGTTCGTGATCGTCCATCTGTTCAAGCACCAGCTCCAACATTAGCCGGTCCAGTCGTGCAGCCCAGCCGAACCGTTCAAGCCATGGCAGGAAACGTCCCGCCGGGATGCTCTGACCCTCATCGTCGATCAAGCGTGAAAGCACTTTGTAATTGAGCACCAACTGTGTGTCCTGGCTGGCGACGACCGGTTGGAAATACAGTTTGAATCGCCGCTGATTCAGCGCCTGATCCAGCATCTTATGCCAGGCATGGTGGTCGTCACCGCCCCCGGCCAACGCACTGTGATCGAGGCAGACCCAGTTCGAGTCAGTCTGGCCCTCGGCCTGCGCCAACGCCTGGTCCGCCAGCCCGAGCACGGCTTGCGGGGTATCGCCATGAATAAAGGGTGCCAGGCCGATGGCGGCCACCGAGACCACGTCCGTGGCGCCGGTCGCATGCAGGCTGGCCAGGGCGGTGTCGAGGTGCTGCGCCAGTTGCAAGGCCTCCTCGCGCACCAGCCCTGGCGCCAGCACGGCGAATTCGCCGCCTCGGATCCGCGTGACCAGATTTTGCGTTTCCGGGTATCTGGCGCACTCGCGGGACAACTGCTGGCCGACCGCTTGAAGCAACTGATCGGTGCGCTGCCCGCCCAGCCGTTGGTTCAAACCCGCCAGGTCCTGAACCCGCAACAGCAGTAAATAACCGGAGCTGGCCTGTTCGGGATTGCTCACCCGTGCGTTCAATTGCATCTCAAAATAACGTCGATTGGCCAGCCCGGTCAGGCTGTCCTGATAGGACTCGATTCGCAGTTTTTCACTGCGTTCGGCCTGTTCCTGAAACAACGCCTTGAGCTTCTCGACCATCTGGTTCATGGCCAATACCACTCGACGCAATTCCGGCGTGCGCGGTAATTCCGGCAGGCTGAGAAACTCGCGACGGGCAATGGCGTGGGACTGCTGGACCATGTAATCCAGCGGCTTCAATTGCCGACGCAGCAACAGCGCGCCCAATACCGCACTGACCACGCCACAACCCAGCAACCACCCCAGGCTGCCCAATGCGCTCTGCCACAGCTTGGCCAGTGCGAACATCGGGTGACTGACCACCTCGACCCGCGCCGCCTGCTCCCATCCACGACTGACAATCGCATCGCCGCCAGCGGGTTCCAGGCCAATGAGTTTGACGAACCAGTCCGGCACATGGGTATCGGCCGGCATGCCGCTGCGTTCGACCAGGGTTTTATTGGTGGCTATATCGACCACTCGGATGCTCGCGTAATAACCGCTGTCAAAGATCGAGCTGACCAGTAACTCGGTCATCGCCGGGTCGTCGATGTTCGGCGTCAGGGACAGCGCCAGCGCCGTCGCCGCGTCCTGCGCGTGGGAGCGCAGTTGATTGACGTATTGGGTGCGCGAGCTCTCCAGGCTGACCACGAAGTTGCCGGTGAAGGCGACGACCAGAAACAGACAGATAGCGATCAACAGTTGTTTGAACAAAGACATCTGTGGGCGTGCTCCTAGTGGGTCGTCTCGACCGGGAATCCTTCGGCCTGCATTTTTTTCAGCACATCCTGCCATCGGGACAGACGTTTGGTGTCACCAACCTTCTGATTACCCTTGGCACCCGGCAACCACAACCCTTCGGCATTGAAAGAGTAGACCGGCAGTAAATCCTTTCTTTGGCTGGCCGGCCTGATCACGTCGATCAGGCTGTCGAGCACCAGCGGCTCGGCGTCCGGGCTGGAGTAGTAGGTCAGCACCATGTGCGCACGATTCAGGCTCAACGCCTTTACGTAGGTAATGCGCAGCTTGTCACTGGAGACGCCGAGGTGGCGCAGGCTGAAATATTTGGCAATCGCGTAATCTTCGCAATCGCCGGCGCCCTTCCACAGGGCTTCGATGGGTGTTTCCCAGTAATCAACCTGGTGCCACAGGTCGATGTCCTCGACGTAGCGCACTTGTTTGTTGAAAAAGCGGTTGACCGCATTGAGCTTGTCCAGCTCGCTGACCTGCTTCTGGGTGGCCAACAAGTGTTGCCAATCATCAATGCGCTGCTGACCTTCGCCCAAAGGGCCGTACAATGCCCGCGCCCGACCGCTGATCAGGGAAAAATCCCAATCGGCATGCACCCCGCCCAGCAGCACGCCGGCCAGGAGCAAGGCGCCGCACAGACAGCGCAATATCCGGGAGATCGGGAAACGTACCGCCAATGCAAGGCATCCAGGGTAGTCAGGAGAACGTCGGTTGATGGTGTCGGTTCGCCCGTTAAAAAACAATGGCACGCTGAGATCAATGACCACGCGCTAGACTAAGACAAAGCCCCCTATGTTGGGCGTTTGACAACCTGTCCGGCAGTCACTAGTGTCAGTTGGATCCAAAAACCTCAATCAATCAGGGTGCGTAGTAGTGACACAAAAGCCCAACCCTCTCGGCAGTATCAAGGTCAACGGGCCGATTCCCGCTCATCTGGCACGCTCAGTGATAGAACAAACCCTGCGCTCAGCCATTCTCGACGGTCGTATTCCCTGCGGTACGGCCTTGCGCCAGCAAGACCTCGCCGACTTGTTTGGCGTCAGCCGCATGCCGGTTCGCGAAGCCCTGCGCCAACTCGAAGCCCAGGCACTGCTCAACGTGGTCGCCCATAAAGGCGCGGTCGTGGCGCCGCTGGTGCAAGGCGACGCCGCTGAAACCTATGCACTGCGGATCCTGCTGGAGTCCGAAGCGCTGCGCTTGTCGATTCCCTTGCTCGAAGACGAGGATCTCGCCCAGGCCTCCCGCTACATCGACGAGTTGGAAACGGAAAAGGACTACACCGAAATCGGTCGACTCAATCGCTTGTTCCATATGTCGCTCTACAGCAAGGCCTCCAATCGCCGGCTGTTGACACTGGTCGAAGACGGGTTGAACGAAGAAGAGCGTTTCCTGCGCTTCAATCTGGAAGCCATGGGCCTGGGCCAGTTATCCCAGGAAGATCACCGGGCACTGCTGCGGGCCGCCGAAGACCGGGACGTCGAAAGGTCAGTGACGCTTCTGGAAAACCACCTCAATCGTGGGGTCGAAGTCATTACTCGCTACCTGGGCAGCCTTGAAGCCCAGAACATAAAAACCTCCAAGTGAAACCGATCGGCCTGTGACGAGGGAGCTTGCTCTCGCCGGGCTGCGCAGCGGCCACAAAACCTGCACACGGTTTCTTTAGTACCTGAAAGCGAACGATCCCTTACAAATTTCCCGCCTCTACCTCCCTTTCCCATCCGCACACCTCAGTGATAGCGGCTGCCTTGAATTACGCTCACTCTTGGGTCGACAACGAACGATGAACGGGTGAAGCGCCGCAACTGCGGAGCAGTCCTCGCACCAGAAACCTACGGAAGGAGCCTTGCCACGGGAGCGCAAGAGTCGGTGTCACCCCCGACACTTCTCCCTTAGTCAAATCACCTCAATCATTCAGATCAGAAAGTTGCTGCGAGTGAGGCATTCACTCTTTATTTAAATTCTGACTTATATAAGACGGAAGGAGCAACGACATGCCAATAAAACTTATATAAGAAGTTTTATTGAAACTTCTCGCACCCGAGAAAGTTTAACTTTAAAAATCCAACGAAATAACTTGCTCAACACTTAATTTATGTACTAGTTTTTTCCACGCCGCCCATGCACACCGACGGCAGCACCATATAACGCTGGTCCAAATGCAACTAAACAGATCAATTCATTTGAGGTACGCCCTCGCCAACAGAAAAACAATATCAACAGTTAGTGCACAACTACAGTCCATCTGAATATTTAGAGGTTCGCCCATGAAACCAACTAAAGACCGTCTCAACCAGAAGAAAGCCGAGCTTGGTTCACACCCGATTTTTTCGGAAATACATTCACTGTCTGTATTGCAACGCTTCATGGAAACCCATGTGTTTGCCGTGTGGGACTTCATGTCCCTGACCAAGCGTCTACAGCAGGAATTGACGTGCATCCAACTGCCGTGGCTGCCGCCGCAAGATCCACAGGCCGCTCGGTTAATCAATGAGATCGTGTTGGGCGAAGAGTCCGACGACCGCCCGGTCCATGGTCACTACAGCCATTTCGAACTGTATCTGGATGCGATGCGTGAAGTCGGCGCCAGCACCTCCGCCATCGAGCACTTCGTCGCGCTGCAACAAGAAGGCGTGAGTTACGACGTGGCGTTGCAAAGCGTGAACGTCGATCCAGCGGCGGCTCGGTTTGTACGCCATACGCTGCACACCGCGCTACATGCGCCAGGCCATAGCGTGGCGGCAGCGTTTCTACATGGCCGCGAGAGCGTCATTCCGCAGATGTTCCAGCGCATTCTCGACGATTGGGGCATCGGCATCGAACAGGCGCCGACCTTCCGCTATTACCTCCAACGACACATTGAAGTCGACTCCGAAGACCACGGCCCGGCCGCGGAAAAACTCCTGGCCCGGCTGGTCGATGGTGATCCGCAACGGCAGGAAGACGTGTATGCCAGCGCCATCGCCGCGGTGGAAAGCCGCATCGCTCTGTGGGACGGCCTGCGCCTGAGCATGAGCGAACACCTATCGCAGGTGAACGCATGAACGCCGCCGACTACCAATCCTTCGCCGACGCCTGGGAAAGCCGCGCGACCATTCGCACCCGCCCGCGTCGCGTGCTGGAGAACGACGACAAACTGATCTACCCATTAAGCCGCCAACCGCTGGTGCTCAGTGATAGCTTCCAGCGTGAGTGCCCGGAACAGCGCGACTTCGCCCTGGTGCAGACGCTCTACAAATTCATCAACGACGTGGTGATTTTCGAAACCGAGATCGTCGACAAGACCGCCCGCAGCATCGCCAAGAATCGCTTCGACGTGGCCTTCCCGTTCGCCTGCCGCTATGACGCCATGACCGTCGTCGTGGACGAGGATTACCACGCGCTGGTGGCGATGGATTTCATGCAGCAGACGGTCGCCATGACCGGCATTGCCCCCATCGAACTGCCGGGTGAAATCGAGCTGAGCCGTGCGATCCCGACGGCCGTGGCACTCGCGCCGCAGCACCTGCGTGGCGCTGTGGAGCTGATCTGCGTGGCCATCGCCGAAAACACCGTGACCGGCGATGTGGCGGCCTTCGCCAAGGACGATACGGTCAAGCAGTCGATCAAGGGCTTGATGGCCGATCACTTGTTGGACGAAGGCCGGCACTCCGGCTTCTGGTCGCGGATGGTGCGTATCTACTGGCACACCGCGAGCGAAGGAGACCGCCAATGCATCGCACGGATCCTGCCGGTGTTCATCGGCCACTACCTGACCAACGACATCCAGAAGTCCTTCGACCTCCGGTTGATCAACGCCTTGCAGATCAGCGACACGGCGCGGCACGCCCTCAGGCGCGAAGTGTCGGGGCTGGCCTTCCCGATCAATCGCCATCACCCGTTGGTGACCAACATCGTGCGGTTCTTCCACAGCAGTTCGCTGCTGGATTCGCCGTGCGTGCAACGCGCCTTGAGCGACTACCTGATTTGAGGAGGAGCCAACATGAGACGTCTCGACATATTGCTCGTTGGACACAGCCAGGCCCTGACCGACCTGGCGCTGGAACTCGAACAACACGGTCATGTACTGATGCGGGTAAAGGCCGGCGATGCGCTGATGCCAAAGCCCGTGGACTTGTTGATCGACGATGCCACGTTGACGGTTCAGCGCTTCAAGGATGTACCGCGACTGACGCTGCAACTGGGCATCGGTTTACCGGGCGCTTCCGGGCTGCCGTCGCTGGACTTGCTGTGCCGGCACGGTTGCACGCTGGTCAGCCGCGTCCCGATAGCCGATGAACCCTCGGGCAATGGCCAGTCCTTGCGTCTGCGCGCCGTAGCGGAACTGGTGGACCACGCGGCCCTGCTGGTCAGCCGCTTCTCCAGGGACGCCGACTGTTTTTTGCTGGCCGGTCCCACCCCTTCGGCGCCCTTCGAGCGCGTGGAAAGTCTGCTGTTTCTCGAGAGCCTGGCCTTTGTGCATCGGCTCAATGCCACCGATGAACCGCGCCTGCTGCATTTGGCACAGACGCCAATCATCGAGCGGCTGGAGCAGCGATTGATTCAGTCTGCTGATCGCCCTGCGCTGAACATTGCCGGCACATCACTCGATTACGGCCAACTGCATAACCACAGCCGAGCCATCGCCCAGCGTTTGCAGCCGCTGCTGGGCCGGCATCCAGGCCCCATTGTGGTGGGTATCTGCCTGCCCAAATGCAGCGCGTTGTACGCGGGAATTCTGGCGATTCTCGGTTGCGGCGCTGTGTATCTGCCATTGGAGCCGAGCCATCCGTTGCAGCGTCAGCAATACATCCTGTCGAACGCCGGCGCGGTCTTGCTGCTGCATGACGGGCAACATCCGCTCTCATCAGAAATGCCGGGGCTGGACATTACCCTTATCGATGTCGATGACGCGGATCCCGATCAACCGCTGATGCACCAACGCCCCAATCACGACGCACCGTGCATGGCGCTCTACACGTCGGGCACGACGGGTCACCCCAAAGGCGTGCTGCTCAGCCAGGCCAATCTCGCCCACTTCACGGCGTGGTACGCCGACTATGTGCAGTTGACCGAGCAAAGTCGGGTGCTGCAGTTTTCGTCGCTGAGTTTCGACTCTTCGTTAATCGATATTTTCCCGACCCTGCTGCAAGGTGCCGAGTTGATCGTGCCCAGTGAGGACCAGCGTCGCGACACACTGCAATTGGTTGAGTTGATCCGCCATCAACGTCTGAGCCATGCCTTTTTGCCACCGGCCTTGCTGAGCATCCTGCCGCTGGAGCAACTGCTAGGCCTCGATCACGTGATGACCGGCGGCGATGTCTGCGAGCCCTGGGTCATCCAGCAACTGACCCGCCAAGGCACGCTCTACAACCTGTACGGCCCCACCGAAGCCACGGTGCTGATTACGGCGCGACGACTGCGGACCGGCGATAACAATCGGTCGCTGGGCGGTCCGATCGCCAACAGCCAGGTGCTGATTCTCGATGAAGACTTGCAGCCTGTCAGCGAACAGACCGTTGGCGAGTTGTTCATCGTCGGACCGGGTGTTTGCCTGGGTTACCTGAACAATCCACAGCAGACCGCCGAACGTTATCTGACCTTGAGCCTGCCCAATGGCCAAAGCCTGCGCGCCTACCGAACCGGCGACATGGCGAAGTGGACGCCTGAGGGGGTCGAGCTGTGCGGACGGCGTGATAATCAAGTGAAAATTCGCGGCTTCCGGGTCGAGCCGGAGGAAATCGAACGCTGCCTGCGCGACAGTCAGTTGTACCGGCAGGTGGCGGTGGTCATCGACGCCCAGCGACGGATTCTGGCCTTCCTCGCCCAGCCTCAGGAAGATCGAATCGGTGCCGCTCGCCAGGCACTGAAGACCCATGCGGCGCAGCACTTGCCGGACTACATGCAACCCATCGCCTGGACCGAAATGGCGAGCATGCCGTACGCCAGCAACGGCAAAATCGATCGCAAGGCCCTGCTGGAACTGCCGATCACCGTCAGCGAAAGCACCCCGCGACGCTTGCCTCTCGATGCCGATGAAGCGCTGTTGCTGCAGATCTGGGCCGAGCTGTTGGAGATGCCGGGCAGCGATATTTCCACCGACGAAAGCTTCTTCAATCTGGGCGGTCACTCGATCCTGCTGTCACGCATGCTCCTGCGTTTACGCGAGGAGTTCGGTCGAAGTATTTCGATCAACCGCTTCATCGAGCAGCCCACCATCACCAAGCTGGCGACGCTGGTTCGCGGCTCCGGAAGCGAAGAGGTGTTGAGCCCGCAAGCCATGGCCGATGTCCAGCGCGAACTGGAGGTGCAGCCATTGCCCGCCAACCGCCTGGGTGATGTGCATAAAGTCATCGTCACCGGTGCCAACAGTTTTGTCGGCGTCCATATTGTCGAAGCGCTGCTGGCGTGGGGTGCCAGTGAAGTCGCATGCCTGGTGCGCGACAGCGATGGGCAACCGGCTCCCGAACGGTTTGCCCAGGCGCTACGGGAAAACCGTCTGGAGCATTTGGACCTGAGTCGGGTTCCGGTATACGCAGCGGACATCACACGTCCCCAGCTGGGGCTGGCCGCTGATGTATATGAGCGGCTGGATCGAGAGTTCGGTGCATTGGTGCACAACGCCGCCAACGTCAATCACGTGCTCGATTACGAGTCATTGGCGCGGGATAACGTCGAGCCAATTTTCGAGTGCCTGCGACTGTGCGAAGGGCGTAGCAAAAAGATCTTCAACTTCATCTCGACGCTTTCGGCCTCGAGCACCATCTCCGCCGAAGGTCGGGTGCTTGAGTTACCCGCGGCACATACCCCGCCGATCTACATCAAGAATGGCTACAACCTGTCCAAGTGGGTCGGCGAACGGATTCTTGAGCGCGCGCGGGAGCGCGGGGTATGGGTCAATCTCTATCGCCCCGGAAACATCAGTTTCAACAGCGCCACAGGCGTGTGCCAGCCGCACAAGAACCGTTTGATGCTGATGCTCAAGGGGTCGATCCAGCTCGGTCAGGTGCCGGCATTCGCGCTGAATTTCGACCTGATGCCGGTGGATTTCCTCGCCCGTTTTATCGCCTTTCATGCCAGCCGTTATCAGCCGCAAAGGCCGGTGTTCAACCTGCACAACCCCGAACCGCTGGATTGGGGCACCTACGTTGCCTCCTTTCGCGAAGCGGGTCGCGAATTTTCCCTGGTCAGTGTCACCGATTGGCAGCAACAACTGGGTCGGGTCGACAGCGACAACGCGTTGTTCGGGGTGTTGGGTTTCTACCTCAATGGCTTCGAGGAAGACATCGGCGACATCTCCATGATCGGCCATGACAACGCCAAGGCTGGCGTTCGGCAAATGGGCGCGTGTTACCCGGAAAAGTCCCCTGCGCTGCTGCGACGCGGTTGCGACTACCTCAAAGAAATCAATTTCATCTGATCCATCCCAACCAAGAACGGAGAAAAACCATGAGCACTCTGCAACCCGACACCCTGATCAAAAACCCGCAAGGCTGCCAGGTGGTGTCCTCGGTGGAAGTACCAGTCGATGCCGCAAAAGTCTGGGCCGTGGTCGGCAACTTCGCCGGCTTCGATCAATTCATCCCGGCGCTGTCGCACATCGAGATGACCGGCGAGGGCGTGTCGTCCCTACGCAAGAAGTTCTTCAGGGACGGCAACCTGGTGGTCGAGCAACTCAACTCCCGAGACGACCAGGCTCTGAGCATGACTTGGACCACGATTTACAACACCTTGGGCGTTGCCAATTTGTGGGCGGCCATGAACGTGGAATCACTGGGAGCAGGTCAATCGCGGGCCACTTGGACGATCATTGCCGAACCTGCACAGGGGGGTGCTGATGCGCTACCTGGGTTCAAGGATTTCGTTCAGGGCTTTGCCGATGATGCGATGAATAATGTGTTGAAGGTGTTTGCATAAGGCTGGGCTTGCTTCGCTGCCAGCCGACCACTTCGGTTGCTGCTACAAAGCCAGCCTCTGAGTCCAGGGGCCGGCTTTTTTATGGCTGATGATTTTTGACTGGTCCAGAACGACAAAACCCCTACCTGCATCTGCAGATAGGGGTTTCGGAATTTAATCTTGACGATGACCTACTCTCACATGGGGAAACCCCACACTACCATCGGCGAT